>CAZHCK010000036.1:0-23242 GCA_964530915.1 uncultured Cloacibacterium sp.
CTCCATCTTTTATAGTTACTAAAGAAGTGTAATCTTGATTCTTAATCATTAAAGATATTCTCAGTTTATCATTATATGCAAATGGCGGAAAATTATCATTTTCCCAAAACCCAAAAATATTTCTAATATCCGTTGTGAAACTCATCGTAATTTATTTATTATGATTATGGTAATATAGGAGTAATTGTTACTACATATTTTCCTATTTTTTTATTTTTGGTATGTTCTCCTTCTATTTGAAGATAAATATTCTCTTTAAATTCCATTTGCTGATATAATGCATCAAAATCTGTTGGATAATCTGTTGGTTCCAAATTATGCTTTAAAAATAAAATTCTTCCACGGCTATTAAAACCTTGAAAGTCAATCATTATCTCCATTTTGCAATTCGTTATATTTTTTGTTGAAGTTCTAATTGATACATAAGCATTAAAATTTATGTTTCCATGATTATCACTTAATTGAAGATCACTAATAAATTCTTTTAATTGACTTTGACTTAGAATATCTTTATCCATAATGTTTTTTATAAAATTACACCTAACGGTACAGCAGATTTTCAAATTTCTTCAAGCGAAAAAGCACATCATTCAAATTTACAAAAGTTTTGTAAAAAATAAATATTTATAAATAAACAGCAAATCTTAAACGTCTTCTTTTTAATCTCCTTCAGCATCAAAGTTTAATGGCCATTTAAAAGTATATTTAATTTCCTTTTCAAAGACTTTGGCAACGGTCCATTTTCCTTTTACTTTTTTTATACTAAATTTTATATCTTCAAAAAACATTTCGCTATTGGGCACTTTGGGTTCTATGTCTATATTAGAAATGTTCCCATCTTTTTCTACAACAAAACTTACAATAAATTTACCATGAGGAGTGTAGGTGTCCCAATCAATATAGGCTTCTAAATTCTTTTTTACTTCTTGGGAAAAAGCAGAAATTCCACCATGATAATGAGGGGGCACAATTTTTTTCGTAATGTCATAATGGACTTGATAATTTTCAAAAAAATGCTTCGGGAAAAAAGGAAAATCAAAATAAGCAGAAACAGCTTTTCCGTTTTTTGTAGCAGGTTGCCAATTTCGTAAACTTCCCAAAGATTTTATGGCTAAATCATAGGCACATTTATTCTTTTCGGCAGAAATCACATCATTTTTCTTTTTGATTAAAATAGGTTTTCCCGTTTCGTCAATTTTCAGAGTAACCCAATACATTTCATTGTCATCACAAGGTTTTAATCCGCTTCTCGTAAAGAAGTCTTGCATTTCGGCAAACATTTGTTCAGCATCGTCTTTATAAGCAGATTGACCTTCTGGATATTCTGATAAGACAGTTTGAGAAAAAAACATCCCAAAAAAGAAAATAAAAAGGAATTGAAGTGTTTTTTTCATGAGATTATTTTTCAAAAGTAGAGTTTTTCAAAGCGTTTATCATTTAATTATTGAAAATCACTATTACTGATGTTTTTATTGTAGTATAAATCTACCGTTTTAGCAACTTGGTTTCCATTTTCTGAAACAAAAGTCTGCTTAGTTTCATAAATCAAATCGCCAAATTTTTGGTAATCTTCAAAATAAACCACCGTAAAAGTGTTTTTTTCTGGATTTTCTACCACTTCTAATTTTGCTAAAAGATGAGTGTTTTTGTTGTAGTACAAATAACTAACTTTTCCATTTACTAGTGTAGCTTTTATTTTGTCACAATCTTTTTGATTCACTTTTTCTTCGCCTAAATATTCTAGAGTGTAAAGGCTTGGGTCTAAGTAATCTAAACTATTAATGATGTGGCGACGATAGTTTTTATCTTTGAATTGTTCTGGGTCTGCAATGGTTTTTTGACCATTTATTACGTCATATCCTATTTTTCCGTCATAAAAAGACTTATAAACCACCCTTCCCTGGTATTCTATTTCGAAACTTCCTTTATTGGGCGCCATTTCTTTGGTAATCCAAAATACATTTCTGCCTTCCATTACGGTTTCAGATTTAGAATAAAGGGTTTTGATATTTTCTAGGAGTTTTCTTCCGCCTTGAGCTTGAATAGATTTTTCAATAATTTGAATGGATTTGTTGGTTTCTGAATTTGAATTTTGAGCCAATAAAGCATTAACCGACAGCAATAATGCGCAAAGCATTGTAGTAAATTTCATGGTTTATAGTTTTTAATAATGATAAGTGATAACGACATAAGAGAAAAAGCGAAAAGATTATCATCTAATCGTTTGATAAATATTTGATAATGAATTCTATGAAACAAAGGAGAGAATAGTGATTTCAATTTTCGAGTTTCAATGGTTTAGTTTTGAACAAATATAAGGAAAAGAAGCAAAAATTTCATAAAATAATTTCTGCTGATGAGCTATTTTTATACATCATAACGGATTCCTTCGAAACCTAATCAAAAAACATTATAACTTCATAACCTCATAACCTCATAACTTCATAACTTCATAACTTCATAACTTCATAACTTCATAACTTCATAACTTCATAACTTCATCACCTGATAACATCAACTAAATCGTAAAACATGACATTTATCATATTTTTTGTCATTCCGCTCAGATTTATATAGTTTTACACCAAATTAAAAACAATGGCTCTACAAGACCCAAATGCTCCGAAAACTCCTGAAGAACAACAGGAAGAGTACAAAAAAAATCCCATGCGTTTGTACGGAATTTATTCTTCCATCGTGTTTCAAATGTTGGCCATCATTGCTTTGGGATTTTGGGGAGGGAAGAAAATTAATGATTATCTAGAATTGCCCAATGATTTATTAACCGTTGCCATCGGATTATCAGGATTAGGATTAGCCTTGTACAGTACCTTAAAACAATTAGAAAATATAAACAAATAATACGCATGAAACAGTCTACCTCTTGGTTATACATTGTTCTATTTATTCTGGTCTTTTTTTTACATTTTGCGATATGGCAACTTTATGTAAATGACTTTCAAGTCATATTTATTCGCTATTATCTTTTCTTAACCATTTTATTTATGATGGTCATCACCATTATGTCTATTGTGAAAAAGATTTATCCAGAGTATATCGGTTTTACTTTTATGGGACTCATGCTCTTTAAGTTGAGTATTATGTTCTTGGTAATGAATAAATTACAATTGTCTGAGGTGCCATATCACAAGTATCATTTTATACCACCTTACCTTGTTTCTTTACTATTAGAAACATTGTTCGCAATCGGTTTATTGAAAGAACAAAAAAATAACTAAATCATGCTTTGTTAATTTGTTTTTTTATCATATTTTTGCAAAACTTTTAAAATAACATAAATCAATGCTGAAAAGAGGAGTTTTATTAATCGGTTTTTTATCTACATTTTCACTTTCTTTGGCGCAACATCATGAGGCTGCAGCAGAAACTAAACCTGCTACAGAAACGAAAGTTGTAAGTGCTGAAGAAGCAGAAAAAGAACAAATAAAGAAAGAGAATAAGGAGTTTATCGACCATCACTTGTTAGATGCTCACAGCTTTGATATTATGGTGGAAAAGAAAGCTGACGGTACAGAACACCACATCGGTTTTCCACTTCCTGTTATTTTCTATGATGAAGCAAACGGTCTTCATGCTTTCATGAGTTCAGAATTTCACCACGGTAAAGAAATGAAAGATGCTCATGGCAAAAAATACAATGTAGTAGAAAGCAAAGGCGCAAACTACGCTTTATACCACGAAAAAATTGTGAAAACGGATGCTTCTGGTGCCATTACTTTAGATGACCACGGTCACGCTACCAATGCAAAAGTTTTAGACTTATCTATCACTAAAAGTGTTTTAATGATTCTATGCGCATCGTTATTGATGATTGTAATCTTTGGTTCTATGGCTAGAAATTATAAGAAATCGCCAATTCCTACAGGTGCTGGTAAATTATTTGAACCATTAGTAATCTTCATTAGAGATGAGATTGCTATTCCAAACATCGGAGCGAAATATCACAAATATATTTCTTACTTATTGACTATTTTCTTCTTCATTTTATTCCTGAACGTATTTGGTTTATTGCCTTTCGGGATTAATGTAACAGGGAATTTAGCCATTACAGCTGCTTTAGCAATTTTTACCTTCATTATTACGCAGTTTACTGCAAACAGAAACTATTGGCAACACATCTTCTGGATGCCAGGTTTACCGTTCTTAATGAAATTGGTAATGATTCCTATTGAATTAATCGGGATGGTAATTAAGCCGTTTGCATTGTTAATACGTCTCTTTGCAAACATGTCAGCAGGACACATCGTAATTATGTCATTAATTGCAATGATTTATTACTTCCAAAATGTAATTGCAGGCGTTGCATTCCCATTCTTAACATTTGTATTGTATCTATTAGAGATATTAGTAGCGTTCTTACAAGCGTATATCTTCACCATGCTTTCTGCGGTTTACTTCGGAATGGCAAATGAAGAGCATCACCACGAAGAAGCTCATCACTAATAAGAACCAAGTGAAAAGAGTCAAGAGCCAAGTAGAAAGTTATCATTTTGAACTCGAAACTAGGTTCTCAAAACTCAAAACGTAAAAGTAGAAACTAATTTTTAAAATTATATATTATGGAAATTCCAAAACTAGTAGGTGCAGGTTTAGTAGTAATCGGAGCAGGTTTAGGTATCGGTAAAATCGGTGCTGCTGCTTTAGAAGGTATGGCTCGTCAGCCAGAACAAGCTGGTAAATTACAAACTGCAATGCTTATTGCTGCTGCACTAGTTGAAGGTCTTGCATTTGCTGCATTATTTGCTGTAAACTAAGACTCAAAAAAATAGCACTCACCCGTAACGGTTGGTTACGGGAAGTGTTTTTAAAAATTAAATAAAAAAAATATATAAAAATCTTATGGGATTATTAGAGAATTTTTCGTCAGGTTTGTTCATCATTCAGTCAGTTATTTTCTTGATACTTCTTTTCGTGTTAGGAAAATTTGCATGGAAGCCTATTCTTACTGCTTTAAATGAGAGAGAAGTTTCTATTCAAGACGCTATTAACCAAGCTAAATTGGCTAAAGAAGAAGTTGCAAATCTTAAAGCAGACAATGAGAGAATCATTCGTGAAGCTAAAGCTGAACGTGATGCCATCTTAAAAGAAGCGAGAGAGTTAAAAGACAAAATCGTAGGTGAAGCAAAAGACCTTGCAAAATCTGAAGGAGACAAAATGATTGAACAAGCAAAACAATCAATCAATGCTGAGAAAAATGCAGCAATGGCTGATATCAAAAATCAAATAGGTTCTCTTTCTGTAGAAATTGCAGAAACCATTCTAAAACAAAAATTAGATAATGCTGATGCTCACAACGCATTAGTTGAAAAAATCATTAATAAATCTAACTTAAATTAATATGCTAACCTCTAAAGTAGCGAAAAGATATGCACAAGGTTTACTAGACTTTACGCAAGAGTCTGGGAACACGGCTTCTATTTTTTCGGAAATGAAAGATCTAGTAAAGATTTTTAATGATTCTAAGGAATTAAAGAACTTCTTTGCTTCGCCAATCATAGACGCTAAAAAGAAAACCAAAGCAGCCTTAGAAATCTTTGCTCAGTTTTCACCAGTAAGTAAGAATCTCATTACTTTGGTGATTAAACAAGGTAGAGAAAGTCATCTGCAAGATATAGCTCAAGAGTTTATCAATAAAGTAGAAGACTTACAAGGCGTACAGAGAGTTACCTTAACCGTAGCTTCTGAACTGTCTCAGAAAAATGTAGAAGACATTGTAAAATCTTCATCTTTAGTAGACCATACTAAAAATTACGACCTAAAAGTGGTAGTAAACCCTGAAATTATTGGCGGGTATATCTTAAGAGTAGGAGACCAACAGGTGGATACTTCTGTAAGAACTAAACTAAGCCAAGTGAAAAAAGAATTTCAATTAAATTAAGTTAAAAAACCATAAAATGGCAGAAATAAATCCGGCTGAAGTTTCAGCAATTTTAAAACAACAGTTAGCCAACTTTGATACACAAACAAATGTAGAAGAAGTGGGTACAGTATTACAAATTGGAGACGGTATCGCTCTAGTTTACGGTTTAGAAAATGTACAATACGGTGAATTAGTAAAATTCGAATCAGGAATTGAAGGTATTGTATTAAACCTTGCAGAAGACAATGTAGGTGTTGCACTTCTTGGAGAATCTAAAAGAGTAAAAGAAGGAGATACGGTAAGAAGAACTGAAAGAATCTCTTCTATTAAAGTAGGAGAAGGTCTTTTAGGAAGAGTAGTAGATACTCTAGGTAATCCTATCGATGGTAAAGGTCCTGTAACTGGTGATCTTTATGAAATGCCACTAGAAAGAAAAGCTCCAGGAGTAATTTTCCGTCAACCGGTAAATGAACCACTTCAGACAGGTATCGTAGCAATTGACTCTATGATTCCAATCGGAAGAGGACAAAGAGAGTTGATCATCGGAGATAGACAAACTGGTAAAACTACCGTTGCTATCGACACTATTTTGAACCAAAAAGAATTTTATGATGCTGGTCAACCTGTATTTTGTATCTACGTTGCTGTAGGTCAAAAAGGTTCTACTGTAGCACAAATCGTAAAAACTTTAGAAGATAAAGGAGCTTTAGCTTACACCGTTGTGGTAGCAGCAAACGCTTCAGACCCTTCTCCAATGCAGGTGTATGCACCAATGGCTGGAGCTGCAATCGGAGAATATTTCAGAGACACAGGTAGACCAGCACTAATTGTTTATGATGATTTATCTAAACAAGCGGTAGCTTACCGTGAGCTTTCTCTATTATTAAGAAGACCACCAGGTCGTGAAGCATATCCTGGAGACGTTTTCTATCTTCACTCAAGATTATTAGAAAGAGCTGCTAAAGTAATTAAAGATGATACCATCGCTTCTCAAATGAACGATTTACCAGAATCATTAAAACCAATGGTAAAAGGAGGAGGTTCATTAACGGCTCTTCCAATCATCGAAACTCAAGCAGGTGACGTATCAGCATATATTCCTACCAACGTAATTTCGATTACAGACGGACAGATCTTCTTAGAGTCAGATTTATTCAACTCTGGGGTTAGACCAGCGATTAACGTAGGTATTTCTGTATCGAGAGTAGGTGGTAACGCTCAGATTAAGTCTATGAAAAAAGTTTCTGGTACATTGAAACTTGACCAAGCTCAGTACAAAGAATTAGAAGCTTTTGCTAAATTTGGTTCTGACTTAGATGCTGCTACTATGGCGGTAATCGCAAAAGGAGAAAGAAACGTAGAAATTCTTAAACAACCAGTAAACTCTCCACTACCTGTAGAATCACAAGTAGCGATGATTTACGCAGGAACTGAAAACTTATTGAGAAACGTTCCTGTAAGAAAAGTAAGAGAATTCCAAGTAGAATACGTAGACTTCTTAAAAAACAAACATCCAGAAGTAATGGCTGCTCTTAAATCAGGTAAGATTGATGACAGTTTAACAGGTGTTCTTAAGCAAGTAGCTACAGATTTAGCTTCTAAATACAACTAAAAAATCATTCAAAATTCCGAATTCAAGATTCTGATTTTGAATTCGGAATATTAAATTTTGAATCCATAAAATATGGCAAATTTAAAAGAAATTAGAGGAAGAATAACTTCTATTTCATCTACAATGCAGATTACAAGTGCGATGAAAATGGTTTCGGCTGCGAAACTGAAAAAAGCACAGGATGCAATTGTAATGTTAAGACCTTATTCTGAAAAACTTCAAGAAATCATTCAGAATGTAAGTGCAAGCTCTGATTCTGATAACGTTTCTGCTTTTGCACAAAAGAGAGAGGTGAAAAAAGTACTATACATCGCTATTACTTCTAATAGAGGTTTGGCTGGTGCTTTTAACTCATCTATTATCAAAGAATTAAATCACAGAATTTCTAATTCTGCTGTAGAAGTAGAAGTGTTAACCATCGGGAAAAAAGTTTTTGATGCAGTAAAGAAAAACAGAACAGTATATGATAACCAAAGTGCCATCTTTGACCATATGAGTTTTGAAAAAGTATCAAAAGTGACTTCTGCTGTGATGAAGGATTTCAGCCAAGGAAAATTTGATGAAGTACATCTAATTTATAATAAATTTTTAAATGCTGCTAATCAAGAAGTAAAAACTGAACAGTTATTACCAATATCAATGCCGGAAACTGATGGTAATGCAAACAGTGATTATATTTTTGAACCTAACAGAAACGAGATTTTGGATAGCCTAATTCCTAAATCTATTAAAACGCAAGTGTACAAAGCAGTGCTAGATTCTATCGCATCTGAACATGGAGCGAGAATGACAGCAATGCACAAAGCGACTGACAACGCACAAGTACTTAAAAATGATTTGGTAATTTTCTATAACAAAGCGCGTCAAGCTGCGATTACCAATGAAATTTTAGAAATCGTTTCTGGTGCAGAAGCACTTAAAAACAGCTAAGAAATATTTCTTTTATACGATAAATGAAAGGGCGTCAACTCAGGTTGATGCCCTTTTTTATAATGGTAAAATGATAAGTTCATTTTATGAGTTCACTTTCATGAATGCTGTTCAATTTATTATGACTAATTTTGCATGATTTTTTTAAAATATGTTTTCTAAAATTACTTCTCTTCGGGACAAGATTTTTATTGCAATAGTGGTTTTAAACTTATTGTTTATGACCTTTATGGCGGCATTTAATTTTTACAGAGATGGTTTGAGGATGAGAATTCTAAAAAAGCAGGAACTCGTTCAAACAGAAAACAAAGTCAAAGAAACGTATCGTTACATCCTTAAAGAAAATCACGGCAGTTCTGATTTTCAGGATGCTAAGGTGAAAGAGACCATCAGCAATAAAATTTTTGAACTCGCCAATGTAAATAATGTAGCAATCACACTATACGATTTGCAAGGAAGAATCATCACCTCTTCTAGACCTCAAAAAGAGAATTTATCTTCTGCTTTTTTACAAAAATTATTAAAAACTAAAAGCATTGTTAAGGAACAAGAAACCGCTACTCCCAAAAACAGCATTTTATATTCTTCTTGGAGCTATTTAAACTACCAAAATAAGCCAATCGCCATTATCAGTACAGAAACGACAGCCAATAAATCTTCATGGTATTATCATTTTAAAATATTGGTTAAACAGCATTTTTTAGCGATTATTTTCCTATTGATTTTAAGTGGTTATGCAGCTTGGTACATTTCTAAAGGGATTACCAAAAAAATTGCCCATATTTCTAAAACGTTACAAAAAACCAATGTAGAATATCTAGAAACGCCTATAGAATACAGCGATAGAGACGAGATAAAGCCATTAGTAGATTCGTACAATATCATGCTCGAGAAATTGCAAGAGCAAACCAGCATTTTAGCCAGAACAGAGAGAGAAGAAGCATGGCGTGATATGGCGAGACAAATTGCGCATGAAATCAATAATCCTTTGACTCCATTGAAACTTTCTGTTCAGAATTTTCAGAGAAAGTACAATCCAGAAGACGAAAATAATGAAGAAAAAGTAAGAAATCTTACTCAAGTAGTCGTCAATCAGATTGATATTATTTCTTCTATTACCAAAGCTTTTTCTGATTTTGCCAAAATGCCCGTGAATAATGATGCGCTCATAGATGTGGTAAAAACAGTGAAATATGCAGTAGATATTTTCCCCGATCACATCATAGAGTTTTCGACTAATGCTGAAGAGATTTATTATAAAATAGATAATATTTACCTTACTAGAGTGATTACCAATGTAGTGAAAAATGGTATTCAAGCCATTCATCATCAACATAAAAAGGTAAAAGTAGAAATAGAAAACTTACAAGACCGTTTCTTAATCAAAATTCAAGATAATGGGAGTGGGATTTCTGAAGAAAATAAAGATAAAGTTTTCGAGAAAAAATTTACCACCAAGTCTACAGGAATGGGACTGGGATTATTCATGGTAAAGAAAATCATAGAAGATTACGAAGGGAAAATTTGGTTTGAATCCATAGAAGATGAAGGAACCACCTTTTTTATAGAATTTTTGAAAAAATATTAATAAAATACACAAATGAAATCGAAGTTAATAGTTGTTTTATCAGCCCTGGTATTAAGTTTATCAGGATTTATGCTCTATGACAGTTTAAATAACGAATTGTCTCAGGCAGAAATTCAGGAGCAATTCTCAGACCTGAAATCAGATTATGAGTTTATTCAAAAAGATTTAGAAGTAGCAGTAAATGATGTCAATTTTAGCAACAAAGAAATCATTGCCCAGAAGAAAAGAATAGAAACTTTACTCAAAAAAAACAACATCAGCCAAGATGAATTATTGGAAGCAAAAAGAATTATGAGAAATATTTCTCAAACTTTCATTAAGAATTATCAGAATAAAGTAATCATTCTGAATAATCAAGTGACTACGCTGGATACAGAAAAACAAAAACTTAAAGAAGAAAACGAAAAAGTAACCACAGAAGTAGTGGTGCTAAAAGATAAAGTGACAGAACTAGACCGTAAAATAGAAAGTGAGAAAATCATTTCTAAAAAGAAAGATGAACTCATCAATTATGCTTCTAAATTATCACTTTCTAATTTTATGCTGAGAAGTTTTAAAGTTAGAAACAGTGGGAAAGAAGTAGAAACAGATAAAGCTTCGAGAATAGACCGTATTAAATTCAGTTTTGATATTAATGATAATGTCTTGGCTAAAAGTGGTCAAAAGTTAATCTATATGCTCATCAAAAAACCTTCTGGTGAAATTGTAACTTTTAGCAATAGAGCTTCTGGAACTTTTAACTTGAATAACAGAAAAATGCTTTATTCTGATAAAACCACTTTTAATTACGAAAAAGGTCAAACCCCAAAACTTGAGTTTGTATGGGATAATGAAGATTTTTCTAGAGGAGATTACATTATGGAAGTATACGAACAAATGCCTACCAATACGGTTCTGATAGGAAAAGTGACTAAAACTTTGGAATAAAAAAATTAAAATACGTAATTAAGCGTATTGTCCGTCATGGTGTATAGCTGTACTTTTGGACTGTAGATTTAAAGAAAATGTTACACAAAAGTGTAATTGAAATATAAAATAAATCGTTTTAAATTTGCACCGTAATAGCCAAAAACACAAATGATGATAAATTTTCTACTGCAGTAAAATTAAGGTTATTATGTAAACTGCAGTAGAAATTTTTTTTTACAATAGGAAGTAGTAATTTTCTTCATATTTCGATTTTTAGACCAAAAAAGGGTGCGTTTACGCACTCTTTTTTATTAAACTTTCATATTAAAAATAATCATATATTTGCATAGATTAATCAATTCACAATTTTTTATAAATGGATTACGATAGTGTCGTCAAACTTCTTATTGCATTATTACTCGTATTATTAAACGGTTTTTTCGTAGCGGCGGAATTCTCCATCGTTAAGGTTCGTTATTCTCAGATTCAAATTAAGGCTGCCGAAGGTAACAAAATGGCGAAACAAGCCGAACACATCATCAAACATTTAGATGCTTATTTATCTGCTACACAATTAGGGATTACCTTAGCTTCATTAGCATTAGGTTGGGTAGGAGAAAGCGCTCTGGAACATGTTTTCCATGGCATATTCTCTTATTTCAATATCAATATTGCACCTACCATGATTACGACTATTTCTGTGGTAGTCAGTTTTTTAATCATTACCGTAATGCATATTGTTTTTGGGGAGTTAGTACCTAAATCTATTGCCATTAGAAAATCAGAAGCTACTACATTATTCATTTCTGCACCATTAAGATTATTCTACAATATTTTCAAACCATTTATTTGGTTAATGAATTTATTTTCAAATGCTTTTTTGAAATTAATAGGAATCCATCCCGCTTCTGAACACGATATTCACTCTACAGAAGAACTTCAGTTATTGGTGAAACAATCTGCAGACAGTGGTGAGATTGAAGAAGAAAACTACGAAATCATTAAAAATGCTTTTGATTTTACAGACCACACTGCAAAACAAGTGATGGTGCCTCGTCAAAACATTATTTCTATTGATATAGAAGATGATAAAGAAGAAATTCTTAAACAAATCATCGATTGCGGATACTCTAGAATTCCAGTGTTTGAAAACTCTATTGATAATATCATTGGACTTTTCTACACCAAGGAAATCATGAGAGAATACATCAAAAACAAAGACCTTGATTTAAAAGAGTTTTTGAGAGAAGCATTCTTCGTGGTTGGTAGTAAAAAGATTTCAGACTTGTTAAATGTTTTCCAACAAAAGAAACAGCATTTAGCTATTGTTATCGATGAATTTGGAGGTACAGAAGGTATTCTTACTTTAGAAGATATTTTAGAAGAATTGGTAGGCGAAATTCAAGATGAAGAGGATGATGAAGATAAAATTGTAGACCAAGTTGGCGAAAACGTTTTCTGGGTAAAAGCAACTCAACCTTTAGAAGAAATTAACGAGTGTTTGCCGAAAGAGCTATCAGAAGTTGGTGAATACAATACTTTAGCTGGATTTATCCTGCATCAATTAGAAGATATTCCAGAAGAAAATCAAGAGTTCGATATCGATGATTATCATTTCAAAATTTTGAAAATGAATAATAAATCGGTAGAATTGGTAGAATTGGTGTATGAACCAAAAGATATTGTAGATGACTTAACCGAAGAAATTAGCGAAATCTAATTAATCTCAACCTTTACCTTTACCTCAAAGTTAACTTCACTCAAAATGAAATTTTACGATAATCCTCAAAGAGAATATCAGGAAGAAGTAGCTCTTCTAGAACAGGAAGACGAAGTCTATAAATTAGTGCTGCATAATGATGATGTAAACACTTTTGATTTCGTGATAGAGTGTTTAATCGAAATTTGTAAACATACGCTAGAACAAGCCGAACAATGCACCATTTTGGTACATTACAAAGGCAAATGCACCGTGAAAACTGGCAGTATGGAGCTTCTGAAACCCATGCATGAAAAATTAATTTCAAGAGGTCTTACTTCTGAGATTGTATAGATAAAAAAACTCGCTGAAAAGCGAGTTTTTTATTTTAGATATAAATTAAATCCGATTAAAGGGTTTTCATTAAAATATTTTTTTTCTTCATGCACTTTATTTGCTTTGTAGTAAGCTTCTTTTATCATTTTGAATTCATTGTCAGAAGGATTTAGAAATAGATTGGCAGCTTTTATTTTCCATCGCTTCAAATAATTTAAACTTATATTTCTAATTTCTTCATTTTCATCTATAGTTCCCAGAATAATAATATCTATAGCTTTCCAACCATTTACTTTACTAAAAAATTTCAAAAATGATTTTTTTATATATTGATCTTCTTTCATAAATTCGTATTTGAATTTTTCTATTAAATCGTTATTAATGTTTTCAAATAAGAATTTGAAGCATAAATTTCTGACTGTTAAGTTGGAGTTC
Organism: uncultured Cloacibacterium sp.; assembly: GCA_964530915.1. Classification (GTDB taxonomy): domain Bacteria; phylum Bacteroidota; class Bacteroidia; order Flavobacteriales; family Weeksellaceae; genus Cloacibacterium. Next base: position 13,391 of record CAZHCK010000036.1, read on the forward strand.
TTGTAATTTTGTAATGCAAAACTTAAAGACTTTTCTTTTTCTAATTTTGATAATGCAATAAAAGCAGCTTTTAAAATTTTAAAATTTTTATTTTCTAAAAAGGCAACAATTTTTTTTACAGAATTTACAGCATTAATTTCTCCTAAACCATAAATCGAACTTGGAATTTGAATTGAATTTTCTATATTTTGAAGGTAATAACTTTCAAAGTCAAAAGATTCATTTTTTCTTTTTAAATGGTATCTACAAAAATCTCTTATTGAATAAGCTTCATCAGCAATAAATTGATTATAATTAATTGGAATTTGTCTTTTTTCCATTGCATACATGGTTTCAATACGAACTCTATAATTTTTGTCTGAAAGTAATTTATCTATTTTATCCTGGTTTAAAATTTCAATTTTTTTTAACAAAGATAATCTTACAAGGTAATTTCTATCATTTAAGAATAGCGTTATTTCATTTTCTAATAAGATTACATGTGTACAAAAATAATCTGAAATGATTTTTCTATTCTTATCAGAATAATTTTTAAAATTATTTGTTATTATATCTCTATTTTCAATTAAGAATTTAAATGTTTGTTGTCTAATATTGGATAAATCAACTCTTTGTATTTTCTCTATTTGATTGAATAAATATAGGTTGTTTATAATAAGATTTATATTTTCTTTGGAATATAATCTATGGAAATTTTCTAAAGATTTGTCTCTAACATTTTGTACCCAGTCAGAAAGCCTATAGAAAATAAAGGGAATAGATAAACTGGATATTTTGATTTTACCTAGTAAATTTAATGATTCTTCTCTTACATATCCATTATGATTCAGCGTTCCAATAATCAAAATAGTTTCTAATTCTTCTTCTGTAAAATTTTTAATAAAGAAATTAAGATTGTTTAAAGTTATATTACAATACTTGAGAGAGTCATAAATTTGATTTTTTGATTTTACCTTTTTTAAAAGAAAATTAATTGCAGAAACTGTTTGTTTTCTTATTAATGAGTTTTTATTGGTTAAAAATTCTATTAAATAGTTAATGTCTGAAATATTTCCATTTATTGCAATTTGAGAAATAGCAAAAAGCTTTTCTTCAATATTCTCTCTTTTGAAGATAAAGCTCTTTTTCCTTAAAATTTCAAAATACTTATAGGTCTCCATTAAAACTTCACCTTAAAAACTTTCGTTTCTCCATTTCTAATCACTGTAACGTCTTTTTCGTCTCCAGCATTAAGTTTTGATAAACAATCCATATAAGAATAAACTTCTGTGATTTTGCAATCTCCAATTTGGGTAAGAATATCTCCAGACTGAATTCCTGCAACTGCAGCAGGTCTGTTATCGGTAACTCCATCTATGTGCAAACCATCTTTAGAATCTGCATAACTTGGCATAATTCCTAGTGTTACTTTGTATTTTGGGACAGATTTGGTAGAAGTGGTTTTAGTCTTCGTAAACGGAATTTCAGATTTCTGAGAAAGTTCATTCGCAATGCCAAATACATAATTGGTGATGGTTTTTACGCCATCGAAATTTATTTTATCACTGTCATCACTTGGTTTGTGATAATCTGCGTGCGTTCCTGTAAATAAGAATAAAACAGGAATATCTTTCAGATAAAAGCTGGTATGATCAGAAGGACCAACTCCAGACTCATCAAGCGTAATATTATAACCTGCAGGTTTCACTTTTTTTACCAAATCTGGGAAAATAGGAGAGGAACCTACACCTCCTACAGTAAGGTTTTTATCTTTGTCTAATCTTCCTACCATATCCATATTAATCATGGTGACTAGATTAGGATATTGAGATTTTACATTTTCTGCAAATTTTTTAGAACCAATCAGTCCGTCTTCTTCTGCAGAGAAAAGCACAAAAACGTAATTTACTTTTTCCTGAGTCTTATTTTTAGCAAAAATTCTCGCCAATTCCATCACTGCCGAAACGCCAGAAGCATTATCATCTGCACCATTGTGAATTTGTCCGTCAGAATTCATCAGTGTAGATTGATGATGTTGGTTTAATCCTAAATGGTCGTAATGTGCGCCAATGATAATCGTTTTAGAGGCATTATTGTCTAAATATCCTATCACGTTGGTTCCTTTGCTTGGAGTAGAAGAATTTTCATCGTGTGGATTCAGTTTAATGGAATATTCAAATGGTTGTAAATGGGTTTTAAGTCCTAATTTTTTAAAATATTTCTGAATATAATTTGCAGCTTTTTGCTCGCCTTCACTTCCTGCCAATCTGCCTTGCAATTCGTCACTGGCAAGATAACTAAGATGATTTTTAAGTTGAGTTTCGTTTATATTTTCTGCTTCGTCTGTATCTACCCAATCTGCGATGAAAACATTGGTTTCTCTTGGTTTCGATTGATTTCGATTGCTGCTGAAAACCAATTTTTTCCCATCTTTAGAAAACATCGGGAAAGCATTGAATTCACTTTCGTAGGTGATTTGTTTCAGATTTTTTCCTTCTAAATTAATGGTGTACAACTGGAAATCATAACCTCTCGTGGAATGATGATTACTTGAGAAAATAATTTTCTTGTCATTAGGAGTGAAATATGGCGCCCAATTCGCTTTTCCAAGATGCGTAATTTGTTTTAAATCGGTTCCATCAGCATTGATGGTGTAGATTTCCATATTGGTAGGGGCAACTAGATTTTGAGCCAAATAATCTTTGTATTCTTTAATTTCGACATCGGTTTTTGGTCTAGAAGCACGGAATACAATTTTTTTAGAGTCATGAGAGAAAAACGCGCCACCGTCATAACCTAAACCGAAGGTAAGTTGTTTCAGATTTTTCCCGTCAATATCCATCGTCCAAAGTTCTAAATCGCCAGTTCTGGTAGATGTGAAAACAATTTTTTTACCGTCTGGAGAAACCACTGCTTCTGCATCATAACCAGGAACATCGGTTAATTTTTTGACAATTGTACCGCTTAAATCTGCCATATAAATGTCAAATTCTGGATAAATTGCCCAAAGATATTTTCCATCTTTAGAAACAGGCGGAGCTGGACAAGCGCTGCTCGCTTCATGCGTAGAAGCATAGAGAATATGTTGGTTATCTGGCATAAAGAAAGAGCAGGTTGTTCTTCCTTTTCCTGTAGAAATTAATTGTAGATTGTCAGATTTTTTAGAATAATCCTTCGATAAATCATAGGCGAAAATCTGGTCACATTCTGCTCCCAAATTTTTATTGGTGACTTGCATCGTCAGAAATTTTCCATTGGGAGAGAAATACGCTTCGGCATTATCTCCACCATCAGTCAGTTGCTGAATATTTCTAAGATTTCTTTCTTGTGAAAATAAGAAAACACTGTTAAGCAGTGCAAGAATGATTACATTTTTCTTCATATACGTTTTTTTAGAAAGGATAACCAATCGAGAAGTTGAAGGTTGGTTTAAATGGTTTTATTTTGTCAAATACCCATCTTTCGCCTTTTGGCTGATTTGGGTCGTGTAGTTTATAAGCTAAATCTATTCTTACCGTAATATACGCCACATGCATTCTCAGACCAAAACCAGAACCCAATCCCATTTGAGAAATAAATTTATTGAACTTAAATTCATCGCCAATTCCTGAATCTTTGGTGCTCCAAATGTTTCCAGCATCTGCAAAGACAGCACCTTCAAACATTTCATTAAAAGGATATCGGTATTCTATGTTGGTGGTCAATTTTACGTTATCCATCATATAAGCTCTCACCTTTTGGTCGATTTGCGTATCGGCAGGACCTAATCCACCAAAAGCAATCCAAGCTCTGATGTCATTACTTCCCCCATTGAAATACGAACGGATAAATGGCATGTTGCTAGAATTTCCATAAGGAATTCCTACACCAATAAATTGTCTTACAATGAACTGCGATTTGTTTTTGAAAGTGAAATATTTTCTCGCATCAATATCAAATTTCACAAACTGGGAAATCGGAATGCCGAAAATCGTTTTGCTGTTGGTTAAAACTCCAGAATCCGTATTGTTTTTACTGAAAATACTCAATAAATTTCCAGCCAATTCTACTTTAGCATCTAAAAAGAATGGGTTTTGATAGCCTTTTTTCCCGATTTCATTGTAGATATAATTGTAAGCCAAAGAATTAATGAGAACGTCTTGTGTTAATCGGTCTTTTTTAATGGTAGACTGTCTGAAATTGAGCAATAAATCTAAACCAGTTGGCGAAAGACTATTCGCAAAACCTGTATCATTCAGCAATAATCTAGATTTGGCTTCAGTGTCTAAATTGATAGCACTAGGATTATAGATATCATAAAGAGTAAAAATTCCGTCTTTAATATCTCCTTCCGTTTTGAATAAATCATAATATTTATCCTTATTTCGGGTAAATGAAAACTGAGTGTTAAAAACAGATAATCTATGAGAAATCACTTCATTCACGGTGATAAAATAATTCAAACCAGCGTTCACGTTGATTCTGTCCATCCCAATATTATTCTGTACTGAAGCTCCTAAATTCACTGTAGAAACAGGCGAATATTTATTGGGAACAAATTTTTCGGTGTTAAAAGGCAAGAGCAATCTTGGGAAATTCAAGCCAAATTGTAGGGAATATTCAGAAGCGTTAAACAACGCATTAGGATTTTTTTCATCGTAAACGGTACCAAAGGTTCCAGAAACACTTCCCGTAAAGTTTTCGGCGCCACCAAAAACATTTCTTGCCGTCAATTCTGCAGAAGGTGAAAAACCGAAATTCAAAATTTGAGAATAATGTAAATCAAGCGCCGTTTTAAAATTGTATTTCGGTAACGGAATGAGCTTGTATTTTACATTGATAATCGTATCATTCGGATTGCTGTATTTGTCTGGAGAAGCTTTATAACTGGCAATGCTGAAATTATTAAGCGCTAAGAAATTTCTTTTAGTTAGGTCTAGGTTTTTTTGGTTGTAAATTTCACCTTTTTTAAGCGTAATCGGTCTCCAAAGTGCTTTAACCTTGTATTGGTCATCTATTCTTTTGATGATTGCATTTTCGTATTCTTTTACGTCTACATTGGCTGTGTCGGTAAGTTTTTCTAAATATTGAATTTCTACTTTGCCAATGGTGTATTGTTTGTAAGGTGTTTTCAGCGTGTCTTTCAAAATATCCATGGTGAGTGGAACTTGCTTTCTGCTTTGCAAAGTGTCTGCCGTAAAATAAATTTCGCCACCATCTCTATTGAAGCTATAATAACCCCTTTCTTGCATGATTTCGGTAATTCTTTTGACCTCGTCTTCTAATTTTTCTTGGTCTAAAACAGCTCCTGATTTTACTTTAGATTCTGTAATTTTTTCTTCGTAAATATTTCGGATGTTTTCGTAGGGAATATTGTAGTAATATCCGTTGATATAAGTAGGATCTTTGTACGTGATTTTGTAATTGGCTTGCGCTTTTTTTGCCGCAGAATCGAGTTTGTGAGAGAAATCGACGTGAGCGTCCCAAAATCCTTTATAGACCAAAAACTTTTTAATGGAATTAGCGCTGGTTTCGGTTTTTCCTTGCTCTAAAATAATAGGAGGTTTCCCTAAAGAATGCCAAACTCTGTTCCAAAACAAACTATTGCCCTTCAATTCTGGGTGATTGTATTTTACATAAAGAGAATCTCTTAGTTTTTGATTTCTCATTTGTCTCGGAAACGTTTGATACTCGTTTAGAATGCTGTCATATTTTGCATTCGCCATGTTATAAATCCATAAACGAGTAGGGAACAAATAGAGGTCTTTTTTATTGGGTTTTTGACTAACAAAATTCGGGATTTCTTCATCGAAATTTTTTCGGTCTACATATTCAAAATTATTTTTGGTCAATAAATACTCACCATTCGGAACTTTCTTGGTACTGTTACAAGCGTAAAGAAACCAAACGAGGATTGCAAAAGATAAAAATATGTGGTATTTTTGAAAATATTTAAAAAAATGCTTACTGCTCATAAAATAAAAGTTTTTCAGTCTCTGGACAAAAAGAAGTTCAGACAAAAATACAATTTGTTTTTGGTTGAAGGTAACAAAATAATCCAAGAGTTGAAACATTCTTCTTACAAAATTCAAGAAATTTTTTCTATTCAACCCGAAGATTTATCCTTCCCCGAAACAGAGATTCATCCAATTACAGAACGTGAACTGAAGAAAATTAGTTTTCTGCAAACACCAAAAGATTCTGTAGCAGTAGTAGAATTGCCTTCTCCTGAAATGCTAGAGCAACAGAAAATACAGATTATTTTAGACGGAATTCAAGACCCGGGAAATCTGGGAACCATCATCAGATTGGCAGATTGGTTCGGAATTGAGCAGGTAATTTGCAGTCAAGATACCGTAGATGTGTACAATCCAAAAGTGATTCAGTCTACCAAAGGTTCTTTTGCCAGAATCAATGTGGTGTATACCGATTTAACCGAATATTTGGCTAAAACAGAAGCTGTAAACATAGGAACAGACATGGTTGGAGAAAATATTTATCACTTTGATTTTCCTGAGAAATTCAACCTTATTTTAGGCAATGAAGGAAACGGAATGCGACCAGAAGTTGAAAAATTGGTTTCCCAAAACATTACGATTCCTCGATTCGGACAAAAACAATCTACAGAAAGCCTCAATGTTTCGATGGCGACAGGAATAATTCTAGGACAGATTTTTTCTAAAATTTAGGGATTAGGGATTAGGATTTAGAAATTAGTTTTGAGAAAAATGTTTATCTTTAAAAGCTAATTTTTATATCAACCTTTACCTCTTTCAATGCCAAAAATCGCCTTTTTCATCAATCCAACGATTAGACATTTCAAGAAAATTGAAATCGATATTCAGCATCATTTTCTTAATCAAGACTATCAGTTTTTTATTTCAGAATATTCTGGACATTTTTTAACCTTACCAAAAAGAGCGGTGGAAGAAGGTTTTACCCATTTTATAGCAGTGGGTGGAGATGGAACGCTCAATGAGATTGTGAATGGCTTAATAGAAGCTTTCCGTACAGAAAATGGATATGATTGGGAAAAGATTTCTCAAATAAAAATTGGGATTTTACCATCAGGAAGCGGTAACGATTTTATCAAAAATTTAGGTTATACAACCATAGACGAATTGCAGTCGCTTATTGCAAAAGATTCTTCAGAACTTGTAGATGTAGGTTTTGCGGAATTTTTGAACAGAGAAAAACAAAAATCAGAGCGTTTTTTCATCAATGTTTCAGATGTAGGAATTGGGGGAGAAGTAGTCATCAGTAAAGAAAAATTGCCTTTGGTTTTCCCGGGCGAGGTTAATTATTTCATTGCCATTCTTTCTACTTTTCTAATGTACAAAAAGAAAACCATCAAGGTTACTGCCAAAGATTTTACGTGGCAAGGAAAAGTGCTGAATTATGTAGTAGCTAATGCTAAATATTTCGGGAATTCTATAGGAATTGCGCCTCATGCAGAGATTTCTGATGGCGAATTTGCCATTACCAATGTGGGAGACATCAGCTTGTTGGATTACTTTAGAAATATTGGAACGGCTAAAAAATGCAAGAAAATCAATCATCCGCAAGTTTCTTATACTTCGGCTCAGGAAGTTTTCATTGAAAATGCAGATGGTCTGGCTTTAACCATTGATATGGACGGAGAATTTATAGGTTATGCACCAGTGAAATTCACTTGTCTCAAAGAAAAACTGCGTTTTTTGAAGTAAAAATTATTCTTTTACTGTTTTTCGTTCATCATCAGGATTGGGAGAGTTTTCCTCGATTTGAATGTCTTGTTTTTTGATGTAATGAATAACTTTGAACAATATTTCAGATTTTAAACTGTTTCCGGGAGCGTTTACATCAGTCGTTTTGAACCAATAAGCACCACGCAATTTTATTTTTTCGCCATCTATTTCTTGTACATAAACACTTGCATGAGGATTTTTTTCTACTTCTTCAAAGGAATTGATGATATGCAAAATATCCTTCATCGCTTTTTCTAAATCTTCGGAATAATCTACATTAATGAAGAATTCACTTCTCAAAAGTTGATTGTACGTGAAATTTTCAAGTGGATTTTTAAGAATAATGGAATTGGGAATGAAAACATCTTTTCCATCAAGAGTTTTAATATTGGTTTCTCTGAGCGACATTTTTTTAACTCGACCTCTCATTCCTTGTACTTCGATTAAATCACCGATTCTAAAAGGTCTTCTAAACGCCATAAGAATTCCTGCCAAGAAATTTTCGCCAATATCTTTTAAAGCAAAACCTACAATAAAAGTGGTGAGTGCAGTTCCTGCCAGAATTTTATCGGTAATGTTTCCGTAGCCCAAAATTCCCAAACAAACGATAACCAAAAAGATGGTGAGGATAAAAGAAACAATATTCACCAAGAAATCTGTAACGATAGAATCTTTTGACTTTTCGTCTATGAATTTGGTAACGACTTTTGAAAAAAGTTTAATGGCAAAAATTCCAGCAATAAAAACCAAAATTGCCAACAAAATTGCAGGCAATTGACTTAGGAAATTTTCCCATGAATGTTGTATGGTAGTTCTAAAATCTACAAATTCCTTTTCCATATTATAAAATTTCTTCTAGGCTTTTTAAAACTTCACGTTCTTCGTATTCTTCTAATTTTTCCCTTAAAAATTTTAAAAACATGGGAGCCAAATAAATAAGCGCAATGCCGATTATTTTTTTCTTCCAACTGGTGTGATAGAGGTTTTTCTTCGCAAAATTGGTAACTACGGCTGCCAATCCTATTTTAATGGCGTTTTCGGCGATGCTTCCTACTACGTTTTGAGTATTGATGCCTATTTTTTCTTCTCCGTATTCGTTGATTTTGGTTTTGATATAATTTTCGGAAGCGCCACCTGTTGCAAAACTCAATATTTCTGCAGGTTTCAGTTTTAATCGGTGTTCTCCGTTTTCGTCAGTTTTGTCTACTAAAAATTGGTCTGTGAATCCATGAGTGATGGCACTTAAACTTTCTTTAGGATTTTTAAATGCTGCGATGTCTTCTAACTCGGCAATTTCTTTTCTTAAAGTTTCCTTGCGTTTTCTTAAGTCTTCTAAGTTTTTCATGTCATGGAATTTTAATCGTTAAAAAGTGTTTCTATTGCCTTATTGGTAATGATTTTTTTAATGTAATTTCTCATTAAAAAGACCAATAAAATGAGCAATAAATAGAATCCTGCAAGAATGAGGAAGCCATAAGCAAAGTTGTGGAGCCAATTTCCTAAGAATAAACCTAAACTCACGTTTAACAGAAAGATAAAGAAAATGGCAAGAACAGATATAATCATTACAGGTACTGAAACTCCAATGATTTTAAGAGATTTCTCGGTAGCATCTAGCTTTACGAGTTCTATTTTTTTTTCCGCGTAATCTTTGATGAGGTCTATCATGGCAAATTTCTTTGTTTAAAGGTACAAAAAAAGGAACTTTTATGATAAGTTCCTTTATAAAATTTTATAAAAACTTTACAGATTATTTTAAAGCATCTAGCTCTGTTTCTACTTCTTTTACTACTTCCGAAGCTTTATTGGCTGCGGTATGTTTGTATTTTTCGTAGCTATCTTTTACGCTAGAAACTACTTTATCTAAATTTTCTTTTGCCTTGTCTGATAGATTTCCGTATTCCGACTTTACTTTTTCAGATACTTTATCGTATTCGTCTAATGCTTGATCTTTTAAATCATTCGCTTTAGCTTTTAGTTTTTTTCTGGTTTCTTTACCTTCTTCTGGAGCGTAAAGCATTCCTAGAACTACACCTACTGCAGCACCTGCTAGAAGACCTGCAATAATTCCTGCTGTATTTTTACCTTTTCCCATTTTGTAATAATTTAGTGTTAATAATTTATTTTCGTTTACCTCTTCATTCGCACAACTTCTATACCAAATATA
>CAZHCK010000037.1:0-23137 GCA_964530915.1 uncultured Cloacibacterium sp.
TTATATCTTTAAGAAAGTAGATTTTTTGTAAATAATTTACATTAATTAAAAACTAATGAAACGAAAACTTTGGTCAAAGGAAGAGTTGATACTTGCATTTAATTTGTACTTAAAAACTCCTTTTGGAAAAATGCACAGTACAAATAAAGATGTTATTTATTTAGCTCATTTAATTGGTAGAACTCCAAATTCTGTAGCTTTACGTTTAGTAAATTTTGCAAGTGTAGATCCTGTTCTTAAGGCAAGAGGAATTAAAGGAATGGATGGAGGTAAAAAAATTGTTCAACCAATTTGGGATGAGTTTTTTGATAATCAAGAAGAACTCATTTTTTTAAGTGAAAAAATTTTAGCAGAAAAAGAAAATTATTCTATTGAGCAAAAATTTGAAGAACTTTTTTTTGATATCAATGGACTGAAAGGAGAGGTAAAATTGAGAGAAATTAAAACAAGAGTAAATCAAAATGTATTTAGACAAATTGTAATTTCTAATTATTCAGGGAAATGTGCTATTTCAGGAATTGATATTCCCGAGTTACTTGTAGCTAGTCATATTGTTCCTTGGTCAAAGAATGAAGAAGAGAGATTAAATCCTGAGAATGGAATTTGCTTTTCTGCTTTATATGATAAAGCTTTTGATAAAGGTTTAATAGGTATTGATGAGCAATATAAAATATTACTTTCTAATAACATTAAGAAGAAAAAAGAAGCACATTATTATGAAAAATATTTTGCTCCTTTAGAAAATCAGTCTTTGATTTTACCTCAGAAATATTTACCTAAAAAAGAATTTATTCAATATCATTTAGATGTTATTTTTCAAAAAAATTGAAATAAGTAAAATCTAAGATAAGTGATATTTATTAAAATAAATAAGGTTATAAATTATTAGTTAATTAATTATGGAATATAATTTAGTTTATCAGCTATTTCCTCGTTCATTTGGAATAAATAATGAAATTAAGGCTGTTATAAAATGTTTTGAAAACAATTATGAAAGTATAAAATCTCCAGACAATAATCTTAGTAGTGATGGAGTTTTAAAAGTTATTTCAAAAGATTTAGAGGCTTTGAATTTTAGATTAGAGAAAAGTAAACTAACTAATGATAAGATAAAAGTGCCTGTTTTATTTGGAATTAATAACCGAATAGATAAATTTTTTGACGCAGATGCTGTTAGTGAAGATGGTAAAATAGTAATAGAAGTCGAAGCAGGTAGAGGTTATAGAAATAATCAATTTTTAAAAGATATATTTCAGGCATGTATGATGCCGAATGTAGAGTTTTTAGTAATAGCTGTAAGAAATCATTATCATAATAGTGATGATTTTAAATCTATTTTTCAATTTCTTGAGACTTTATATATAAGTGGAAGATTACAGCTTCCTTTGAAAGGAATTGTTTTAATAGGTTACTAATGACAATATAAACAATCTAATCAAAAAACTAACCAACCATGGCCATTGCAAAAGACGGAATTCTAGGAGGGTTTTCTGGGAAAGTAGGCAATGTAGTAGGACTTACCTTAAATGGGGTTTCTATTATGCGTGCAGCACCTAAACCCTCTCAAAAAGAACCTACAGAAAAACAACGTTTGCAGAGACTGAAGTTTTCTCTGGCAATAGAATTTACCAAACCTTTTCTAGAAATTACCCAACAGTTTTTTAACCAAAACGCCTTCTCTGGAGAAAGAAGAAATCTTCTTATTTCTTACACTTTACAAAATGTGATTCGGGTGCAAGATGATGAGTTCACGTTGCTTTGGAGCAAGTTTTTACTCTCTTGTGGTGATTTGTGTGGCTTCCATCAATTAGTTGTAGAACTGCAAAATGAAGCGTTGCATCTTACTTGGCAAGACAATAGTCAACAAGGATTTGCAGAAGCTCATGATGAGGTACACCTCGTCATCGCCAGTGAAAACTTAGCCCATGTAGATTTTCTAGAAAATCTGGCGCAAAGAAACTCCAAAGAAGCGACAGTAAATCTTCCAGATTGGACAAAAGAACATTCTGCACATCTCTATATTTTCATGAGTAATACAGCACGAAATCAATCTTGTAATAGTTTTTATCTCGGGAAAATAGAGCAGGGTTTATGGCGCTAAGTTTTTCTATTTTTATAGTTTTTTTTTAACTTAATAAGTTTAATCATCTCTAAAATCAACAACAAACTTACTGCCCCAATAATAGAAGTAATAAAATGTTGATGACCAGGATATTCAAAACTGAAAACTTTTTGTAACATGGGGTTTCCGATGGTGAGAAATAATAAAGAAAAGGCAATTGTAGAAATAATAACTAAAGCTTTATTGTTCTCTAAAATCACAGAAACAAAATTTCGGGTGTCAGAAAGTGAAGTGAGAATGAGAAATACATTTCCTAAAATTAGTGAAGAAAATGTGATGGCTCTCACCGCGTTATCAGAGTGTCCTTCTTTTAGAGAAAGAAAATAAACCACTACCACCATTGCGAGGAGTAAAAATCCTTTCACTAGGCTGAAAGCAATTTTTCGCCAACCGAAAAAGAGTTCGTCTGGATCTCTTGGCGGTCGGTTCATAATGCCTCTTTCTTCTTGTTCAGACTCAAAAGCGATAGAACAAACTGGGTCTATAATCAATTCCATAAAAACAATATGCATCGGCATCAATAAAATAGGCAGTGAAGAATAAAAAGCAGGCAATAAGACCAAACCAATAATCGGAACGTGAATGGCAAGAATATAAGACATGGCTTTTTGAAGATTATCAAAAATTCTTCTTCCAGAACGAATGGCGTAAACAATAGATGCAAAATTATCATCCAATAAAACCAAGGAAGATGCTTCTCTGGCTACATCTGTTCCTTTCATTCCCATGGCAATTCCTATGTCCGCAGCTTTTAGCGCAGGAGCATCATTTACACCGTCACCAGTCATCGCCACAATTTCTCCGTTGGCTTTCAGAGCTTTGATGATTTGCAATTTTTGTTCGGGAACAATTCTAGCAAAAAGATGGGTAGTTTTTATTTTCTCTTTCAGTTCTGCATCACTCATATTTTGAAGTTCCGCTCCTGTCAATACTTGGTCATTGTGCTGTAAACCAATCTGATTGGCAATACTTTTGGCAGTGGCAGGAAAATCTCCCGTAATCATAATCACTTTAATTCCTGCTTTGTTGCATTCGCTGATGGCTTCTGGAACTTCTTCACGAATTGGGTCTTCAAAAGCAACTAATCCACTAAATATAAAAGGAAATTCTTCTTGTTTTTCGGGAAGTTCGGCAGAAGTTATTTCACAATGAGCGGCTGCAAGAACTCTGTAACCATCTTCAGCCAATTGGTGAACCAATTGAGTATAACGAGCGTTTTCTTCTTCAGAAAAATGACACAATTGGAAAATCGCTTCCGGAGCACCTTTGCAATAGGCATGACTTTGTGGCTGGTTTTTAGATTTCATCACGCGAGTCATGGCAAATAATTCTTTGCTGAGAGGATATTCTTTTACCAAATCTAGCTCCTCTTTTGCGAGATGCAACCTGCTGATTTCATTGCCAATCGCTTTTTCCATCGGGTCAATCGAATGACGCTGAGACGCATGAACTAAAACCGTTAAAACCTCTTGAATATTTTCTAAAGAATGTTTAAAATCCTTTTTATAGTACAGTTTTTCACCTTGATAAAGTGCTGCAACTTCCATTTTGTTTTGGGTGATGGTTCCCGTTTTATCACTGCATAACACGGTTGCAGAACCTAGCGTTTCTATAGCAGAAGGTTTACGGGTTAAAACATTATTTTTGGATAATCTCCAAGCTCCTAATGCTAAGAAAATAGTCAATACCACAGGAAATTCTTCAGGTAGAATAGACATAGCAGAAGCCAATCCATTCAGTAAAGAATTAAGGAAATTTCCTCTCGTAAAGTAAAAAGCCAGAATCACGCCAATACTGATGGCGATTCCCATAAGAAACAGACTTCTAATGAGTCTTTTCATCTCTTTTTGTAATCGGGTGCTTTCTTGTTCTATATTTTGTAGCGAAACGCCAATTTTCCCAAATTGTGTTTCGGAACCAGTATGTGTCACTTTTGCTTTGCCTTTTCCTTGTACGATAAGTGTTCCACTGAAAACGTGAGCTTCCTTTTCTTCGGTTTTAATCACAGGAACAGATTCGCCAGTTAATAAAGATTCGTCTATAGTGAGGTGTTGACTTTCCAATAAAATAGCATCTGCAGGAACTCGGTCTCCTTCGTTTAAAATGACTACATCTTCCGGAACGACTTCTCTTCCGGGAATTCTGATTTCTTGTCCATCACGAATCACCAAAGCTCGAGGAGAAGACAATTGTCTCAATGCTTCTAATGATTTTTCGGTTTTTCTGTGTTGATAAAAAGTAATGAAAATAATAACGAAAACCCAACACAATAGAATCATACCTTCGGTATAATCTCCCAATAAAACATAGACCAGACCACAAAACATAAGCAATATAAACATGGGCTCTTGAATCACTTCTAAGGCAATTTGCCAAACGTTTTTCGGTTTTGCAGAAGGGAGTTCATTGAAGCCGTATTGTTTCAAAAGTTCCGCTGCTTTTTTTTGAGAAATTCCGTGTGTCATGGCATTTCATTTTTAAGATGAGAATAAATCACGGTAAGTAAGATTTTTATTTTAAATGATTTAAATTGAAATCTTTACTCTGTTAAAGTTAAGAAAATTTTAGGATTAGAAAAAGGTTTTAGGCCTGATATATAAGAGGTGATCCTTTATCTATTCATTCAGAATTTGTATTTCGAAAGAATGCCTTGTTATAGAGATTTTAAATTGGTATAATTTTGGTTTTTAATTTTTTGTTCCCTTAAAAAATTTTATCTTCGTAGCTCAATTTTTAAATGATAATGAAAAAAATTATACCGTTCCTTTTCTTGTTGATTTCTACCATGCTTTTTTCTCAAGATGGAATAAAATTTGGAAAACAGTCTTTTGCTAAAACCTTAGAACAAGCCAAAAAAGAAAATAAACTCATTTTTTTAGATGCTTTTGCTTCATGGTGTGGTCCGTGTAAATTGTTAGACAAAAATGTATTTCCCAAAAAAGAAGTGGGAGATTATTTCAATGCTAATTTCCTGAATCTTCACATTGACATGGAAAAAGGAGAAGGAATAGAAATTGCAAAAAAATACAGCATTTATTCTTATCCTACTTTGCTATTCATAGACGGAGACGGCAAAGTGGTTTATAAAGCTGCAGGTTATATGAGTCCGCAAGAACTCATCAGTATTGCCAAAGAAGCCGTGAATCCTGAAAATACTTTAGAAAATAAAATAGCGAAGTTTGAAGCAGGAGAAAAAGACCCAGAATTTTTGATGGGATTGATAAAAAACACATATTCATCTGATTTTTCATTGGCACAAAAAGTGGCTACCCGTTATTTCCAGACGAGAACAGACGCTACTTATTCTAAAGAAGAAGCAGGAATGTTGTTGTTTTTTACCAAAACCATAGATGATGATTTGTATAAAATCTTCACGGCAAAAAAGGCAGAACTTTCTCAGCAAATTCCAGAAAGTTATTTGGTGGAATATGATAAGCAACTCAAACTGAATACAGTTTTGCAAAAATCTTTCGATGCCAATACACAAAGCATTAATGAGCAAGTTTTTTTAGCAGAAGGGACAAAAATTTATGGCGAAAAAGAAGCAAAGCAACTTTTGAATAAAATCAATATGGATTTGTTTTTTACTCAAAAAAAATATGATGACTATGCTAAATCAGCTTTGAATTATTATCAAAATCCAAAAGATTTTGCCACCGACGAACTTAATAATGTCGCATGGAATTTTTATCTATACGTTGCAGATAAAACTTTGTTAACTCAAGTTACTCAATTGTGTTTAGAAGGTATAAAAAAAGAAGAAAATAGTCAGAATACAGATACGTTAGCAAATATTTATTATAAATTAGGTGATTTTAAAAATGCTAAACTTTGGGCAAAAAAATCTATCGAAATTGCTAAAGCAAAAGGAGATGAATATGCATCTACTGAAGAGTTATTAAAAAAGATAAAGTAAAAGGATGGCGTTTAAAAAGTTATTTTTCCTCATTTTCATAAGTATGTGTGTTCATCATAATGCTCAAACTTATGTGAAAGTCAATGGTTTCACATTGCCTGCTTTAATGTTAAATGCAGGAATTGAAACGAAACTTACGGATAAAACTACTTTTCAAGCAGATGTTTTTGTTTCCCCTTGGAAATCTGTTTTTGGGAACAGGATGCTTTTTGCTATTGGTACTTTAGAATATCGTTATTATTTTACCGAAAGTTTTAAAAATTGGTATGTGGCTGCAAATACTGGAGTAGCGATTTATAGAATGCAAAAGTATAACCATCTTAATTTAGGAATTCATCAAGAAGGATATTCTATACTTTTAGGTGGAACAGTAGGTTATGTAGTAAAAGTAAATGACAAAATAAATTTAGATATATTTTTAGGTGGTGGCAATGCACAATCTAAATATAGATCTTATTATAATGCTTTCCCAGATATTAGAGCAGACAAAGAAGAAGGAGCTTCTATTAACGGAAGTGGAGAATGGATTCCTTATAAAGGTGGCGTAATGATTTCTTATCAAATTAAATAATATGGAAATAAAAAGTGTAAAATTTTTAGTGGTTTTGGTGATTACTTTCGTCATCGTGTTTTTGATGAATTACATCGGAAATACACAACCAGACAAATTACAAAGTGCTTTACTAAATGGACTTGGCGGAATGGTAGGACTTACCATCGGTATGATTATTTACAACCGAAGCAAAAACGACAAATCAGGTCCGCAACATTTCGATTAAGTTATGACCAGAATACTTCTTTGCTGTATCGTAAAATCATCAGCATTACGATGATTAAAAATACAATTCTAATAAATCCATTGCCTTTTTTAAAGGCAATTTTTGTTCCTAGAAAGTTTCCTGCAATATTGAAAACCGCCATTAAAATGGCTAGTTCTAACAAATAATTTCCATGACTCACGAACACCAAAAGTGCGGAAATATTGGTGATGCAGTTCACCACTTTAGCATAAGCAGAAGCCGAAAGAAAGTCAAATCCTAAAATTACTACGAAACACAAAACAAAAAAACTGCCTGTTCCCGGTCCGAAAAATCCGTCGTAGAAACCAATTGCCGCTCCAATCAATGCTCCGAAAATTATTTTTTTGCTTGTACTTAAATCTTTGGTCGCTACATTTCCTAAATCTTTTTTGATGAAAGTATAAATCGCAATCGCAATCAAAATAATTAAAATCAAAGGTTTTAATGCTTCAGAATCTAAGTAACTTACCGTTCTCGCTCCCAAAAATGAAAATAGGAAGGAAAACAGCGAGATAGAAAGCAAAACCTTCCAGTTGAAGCGTATTCTTTTGGCATATTGTACCGCTGCAATGCTTGTTCCAGAAAGTGCTGCAATTTTATTAGTTCCAAAAAGTGTTGGCAATGCTAATTGAGGAAATTGTATCAATAAAGCAGGCAATTGTATCAAACCACCACCGCCAACTATTGCATCTAAAAAGCCTGCAATAAATGCAAATGCTGCTAAAAAGAATAGCGTATAAAGACTATAATCAGAGAAAAATTCCATTTAAAATTGATTAGTTTTCGTAGAGAACATATTTGCGACGGATTTTCTCGAAATTTTCTAAATCTTTTTGCCAAGATTTTCTAATTTCTGCTTCTGGAGTTCCCGAAATAATTTGTTTGCGCAATTCATCTGTTCCCGCCAAAGTATCAAACCAAAGGTTTTTCAAGAAGAAATCTTGAGCTTTTTTGTCAAAATTTTGATATGCATCAATCACGAAGCTTAAATCCAGTTTTCCTTTAATTTCTGGGAATTGGCGTAAATCTTTTCCGTAGCATATTTTAGCATTCAAGAAAGGGTCTTTTGCACCTGAAGTAGGTTTCGGAGTGAAAGAAAATTCCTGATTTTTTAACCAAGGACTTCCATACACTTGAAAGGGAAAATCTGTACCTCTTCCTACAGAAACCTGCGTTCCTTCAAAGAAACAAAGACTAGGATAAAGGTTGATGGATTGGTCATTTGGTAAATTAGGTGAAGGTTTTTCAGAAATAGGATATCTTTTATTTTTATGATAATTCAGCATTGGAATGAGCGTATATTTTACTTGTACTGCATTTTTCATCCATTTTTCGCCATTCACCATTTTTCCATATTCCCCAATCGTTAATCCATAAACTACAGGAACTTTGTGCAATCCCACGAAACTGGTCCATTTTTCTTTTAAAACTGGTCCGTCTGTATAACCATCATGAGGATTCGGGCGGTCTAGAACAATGATTTCTTTACCATTTTCTGCGGCAGCTTCCATTACGTAAGTAAGTGTAGAAATGTAGGTGTAAAATCTTACGCCCACATCTTGAATGTCAAAAAGCACAATATCTACGCCTTGTAATTGCTCAGGTTTTGGTTTTTTATTGTCGCCGTAAAGCGAAATAATTGGCAAACCTGTTTTAGTGTCAATTCCGTTTTTTACATGTTCACCAGCATCTGCAGTTCCACGGAAACCATGTTCTGGTGCGAAAATATGTTTGATTTTGATATTATTTTGAACCAAAAAATCTACCAAATGTGTTTTGTCTGCTAATAGACTGGTTTGATTGGCAACTATTGCTACGGTTTTATTTTTCAGAAGTGGCAAATAGAGTTCTGGTCTGTCTGCAGCGTTTTTAAAACAATTTTCTTCTTTATTTTTTGGTTTTTCTAAGGCAATTTCTACCGTTTTTACAGGTTCTGGAGTGGGATTTGCATTGTTTTTTTGAGTGCTACAACTTTGTAACCCAAAAATCATTAGCATAATAAGAACTAAATCTTTAATTTTGACACTTAAATTCATTTGATTTTGAAATTTCCAATATATTTTTCTAAAAAAATAGCGTTCTCCAAAGATAACAAAAATAATCTTTCACGCGTGATTGTCTTCATCGGAAGGCTTTCTGTAGCGCTGGGAATTATTGTTTCATTGGTGACGGTTTCTACGGGTTTAGGCTCCAAAAAAGCCATTAAAAATCGTATGGCAGATTTTGTGGGACACATTTCTGTGAAATCTACCAAAAGCAATTCTTCCTATAATTCTTCGGTGCTTCACAAAGAGGGATTAAATGTAAAGGGAATTCAAAATCTTCCAGACGTTTCTAATACGCAATCTTATGCTACGGTTTCTGGGATTCTGAGAACCGAAGAAAACTTTGCGGGGGTTATTTTAAAAGGCGTTGCCAAAGATTTTGATGCAGAGCGTTTTCAAAGTTTTATGGTAGCTGGAGAAGTTCCAAAATTTACCGAAGAAGGCTATAACAATCAAGTTATTCTTTCTGATAAAATTGCAAATGATTTGCATCTGAAACCCAAAGACAGCATTGTCGCGATTTTTTCTAAAGAAGACCAACAACCCATTTATAGAAAATTTGAAATTTCTGGAATTTACAAGACAGACATCAAAATGATAGATGATTTGTTTATCATCGGCGATATTAATCACGTGAGAAAAATTCAGGATATGGCAAAAACTGATGTGGGAGGAATAGATATTTTCTTGAAAGATAGTGATGATATAGATGCTGTTTATCCAAAAATTGAAAAACTAATAGGTTACAAAAATTACGCAGAAAAAGCGACAGATAAATATCCTCAAATCGTAGATTGGATTAATATTTTTGATACCAATATCGGACTGATTATCACGATTATGCTGATTGTAGTAGTCATTAATATCATAATGGTTTTGCTTATTCTTATTATTGAGCGCACCAATTCTATTGGGATGCTGAAAACATTGGGTGCAACCAACGGACAAATTCGAGCGATTTTCATCAACTATACTTTGTTGATTATGATTCCCGGATTAATTATGGGGAATGTAATCGGTTTAGGATTTTTGGTGCTTCAAAAAATCTTCGGATTTATCAAACTCAATCCAGAGAATTACTACGTAAGCACGGTTCCTGTAGATTTAAACCCTGTTTACATTTTGGGAATTTCTGTTGGAATTTTGGCGATATCTGCTTTCGCTCTTATTTTGCCGAGTTATCTAATTTCTAAAATTTCTCCTGTAAAAGCGATTAAGTATAATTAATGGTAAAGTTGTAGAGTTGTAGAGCAATCTTTTATTATTTCCCACAGATTTCACAGAATTACACAGATTTTATTGTTGTTTTTTATGCAAGAAGCGAACTTTAATGAAGTAACGAAGCAATATGCTGGTTTTTTGCTTATATTTTAATACGTAAAGTTTGTCATTGACTACGTCTAATCTTCGATTTCCGTAGGAATCTAGCTATAGAAGTAAACTCCATAGTCGCAGACTTAGTAGAGCGGAGGATTTATAATGGCATTTTTCACTACTTCTGCAACTGTGTTTTCGTTAATGTTTTTTGATAAGCAATAATTGCTTTTTAACCAATCAGTTAAAGTTTTTGCTCCTTTACTTGCATTGCAGGAAGTACAGCACAAAGCAATATTGTCAATAGGATTTATTCGAATGTCATTCACAATATGTTCCCATGAAGGTTGAGTTTTTCTAGATTGATGATTTATAGAAAAATCAACACCACAGTAAACACAACATAAATCTCTTTTAAGAACAAATTCTTCAGTTTCTCTTGGAATTCCCCACTGATTTGCCATTTTTTAAATTATTATTTTGCTCTAAATTATTAAAATTTATTCATTTCAATTCTGAAAATGATAAAAATTTAATTTCTTAATAATCTTTTTAGAGATTCTTTCAAAATGACAAACTGAATGAAGAATATTCTTATAGAAAATCCTCAAAAGAAAAACAGAACCCTGAATAATAGCCCTGATTGAGCGATTGTTTGAGCTCTTTTTGTTTTTTACATATTTCGAGTTTGCTCAATATGATAAAAAAACAAAAAAGCGAGTCGCGAAAGCAGGACCGAAAGTGAACAGATGTAAAAAACGTCTTGCTTCTTTTTAAAATTAAAATCGTATTTTTGCGGCTCAAATTTTTACAATGAACTACGCAAAAAATATTTTAGAAACGATAGGGAATACACCGCTAGTAAAGCTAAATAAAGTTTTGGGAGAAGATTTTCCTGCATTGGTTTTGGCGAAAGTAGAAACCTTCAATCCTGGAAATTCTGTAAAAGACAGGATGGCACTGAAAATGATTGAAGATGCTGAAAAAGACGGTCGTCTAAAACCTGGAGGAACCATCATCGAAGGAACTTCAGGAAACACAGGAATGGGATTGGCTTTAGCAGCAATTATAAAAGGTTACAAGTGTATTTTCGTGACTAATTCTAAACAATCAAAAGAAAAAGCAGATATTTTACGTGCTTTAGGAGCTGAGGTAGTGGTTTGTCCTACTGATGTAAAACCTACCGATCCGCGTTCTTACTACCAAACTGCAAAAAGATTGACCGAAGAAACTGAAAACGCTTGGTATGTAAACCAATATGATAATCTTTCTAATAGAGCAGCGCATTATGAATCTACTGCACCAGAAATTTGGGGACAAACTGAAGGAAAATTGACTCATTTTGTAGTAGGAGCAGGAACAGGAGGCACAATTACAGGTTGTGGAACGTTCTTCAAAGAAAAAAGTAAAGACATCAAAGTAATCGGTGTAGATACTTACGGTTCTATTTTGAAAGAAATTCATGAAACAGGAGAAATCCATTATGACCATGCTTATACATACATTACAGAAGGAATTGGTGAGGATATTTTGCCTGAAAATTATGATATGTCTGTAATAGACCATTTCGAGAAAGTTACCGATAAAGATGGTGCTATTTATGCTAGAAGATTAGCTAAAGAAGAAGGGATTTTCTGTGGTTATTCTGCAGGAAGTGCGATTGCAGCGATTAAGCAAATGCAAGATGAATTTACCAAAGATGATATTATAGTAGTTTTGCTTCATGACCATGGTTCTAGATATGTAGGGAAAATCTACAATGATGATTGGATGAAGGAAATGGGCTGGTTAGATTAATACAAAAAAATCTATTCAAAATAAAAAAAATCGGGAAGAGCAATCTTCCCGATTTTTCATATCAAATCAAAATTAATTTCCACAATTTTCATTTGGCGAATTAATGATAGCGTCATAATCTGCCTGTGAAATAAACTGAGGAACATAAATTACATTTTGGAGTTTTAAGGCACTAGAAAATGCTCTGAGATGATTTCTAGAACCACACATTAAATTGCTATATACTTTTAATATTAAAGTATTTGTAGTAGTATTACTTAAATTTTTTAAGTCATTAATGTCTACATCTTCTATGGTTGCTCCTACTTTTAATGCTTCTATGGCACTGTTGTTTCCTTGCAGAATAAGTTGGTTATACAGATTTTGTAAATCTTGATTTTGAAATTGACCAACTGCTAATTTAGGGTAATCAATTTTATATTTTATAAGAAGATTTTCTACGGCATTCATGTGTGACTGTTCACTTTTCTGAATGTTAGCAAACTCTACCAATTGCCATTTCTGATACAAATATAAATAAGTATCTCTTGCCATTTTTTCTTCTTCATACATAAAAAGTAAGTTGCTTTTTTCATCAGTATTTATAGAAGGAATTATGGTTCCAATATTACGTGTTTCATCATTTAGAGAAATGTTATCGTTATCATTTCTGCTGCATTGAGTTAAACTCAAGAAAGCGACAATTATAGTTAGGCTTTTTATAAATGTTTTCATTTTATTAATGTTTAAAAATTAAATAGTATTGTAAATTTTTTAATGTTAAAATTTCCACATCGGAGGATGAAAAAACTTAACATAAAATTTTTGAGGGAAAAAAGAACATTTATTTGTAATTAGTTGATTATCAATGTTTTCAATAAATTCTCTAATTTCAAATTCAAAAATTTTGTTAGTCACAAATAAATCTAATAATTTTAATTTAAGAACTTCGTTATCGGTATTTTGTTCTGTTTTTGCCAGTTCTTTTTTGATATAACATATTCCATTACATAACAATTCAGGACGATTTTTATTTATACAAAGTACTGTAGTAATGTATTTATAATTAATCATATAATCAATTATTGGTAAGAATGAACGAACCGAAATAGTTATGATTAATAGTATGGAAATGATTGCTTTCACTTTTTTATTTATAATTTATTCATGCAATTTCCTCTACCTCTATTTCCTCTACCTTTTCCTTGATTTTGGCATTGCATACCATTTTGCAGACCACATTGTTCATGTTCTGCATTGATGATTTTTTCGTAATCATTTTTAGAAATATACTGTGGAACGTAATTGGCATTTCTCATTTCTAAATTACGTGAAAATGCTCTCAAATGATTCTTAGAAGCACATTCTAGAAATTTGTAAACATCGGCGATGTCTTGATTTTGAGTTTCTCTGGTTAATCTTTGTAAGTCATAAATATCTACATCTTCTATCGTTGCTCCTGCCTTTAAAGCTTCAATTTCTGAAACTTTACCTTTTGCAGTAAGTTCATTGTATAATTTTTGAAGATTTTGATTTTTAAATTTTCCTTCGGGAAGAATTTCGTAAGAAATTTTATTTTGGTCTAAAAGTTCTTGTACTTTTTGTATATGTACTTTTTCACTTTCCTTGATATTGGCAAAAGGTCTAGTTTCCCATTTTGAATATAAAAAAGTGTACACATCATGTGCTAATTTTTCTTCTTCTAACATGAAGAGGAGAGAAGTAGCATCTGTTTCTTTAGTGTTTTTAGAAGTGTAATTGGTAAAAATTAGCATTCCAAAAATTGCAAGAATAACTAAGGTGAAAGATTTGGTTTTCATTTCTGTGAGATTTTTATATTAGACAAAAATCACAACAGAAAGTTAAGTCGAATTTTGATTAAAATGAATGTAAATTGCTATTAATCAATAAATTTTACCATTATTGGATGAAAATTTACCAATGAGAAAATAAAAAATTTTAGTCGTATTTTATGCTGCAAGAATTCACAGAACCATTGACAACATTTTTAAATTTTTTGCCCGAAATGTATTGATGTGTGTATTTTTCGCCTTTTTCTCTCAAAGCTCTGTAATAAACAAAAAGATGATTCTTAGTGCCACATTCTATACCATTTGCTGCTTCTCTAATGCTTGATTTTTGGCTATTTTTTCTTACAATATAGATGTCATTGAGATTTAGTTCCTCTATTTTTATAGCAGTTTTCAGCGCCGAAGTTTCATCTGTCACCTCCGAAAGTAGTTGATTTTTAAGGTTTTCCGTTTCTTCTAAACTTTCGTTTTCTAGAACGGTGATATTCTGTTTTGCAAGAATATTTTTCCAAATTTCAATGTGTTTTTGCTTTCTTTTGGCAATATTTCCGAAAAGATTGTTCTGATATTGAGCATAAAAATCCTCATAAACTTCTTTTGCAATTTTCTCTTTGCCAATGAGTTGCGTAATTGTAGTGGTTTCTTTTTCAGAAAGTTGAGATGAAGTTCTAGCTGTTCTCGGTTGCATCAATGAACAAGAAACGAACAATATCGAAATTAAAAAAGCAAATACAAATTTCATTTTAAAACCATTTATTCATTAAATCAACTAATTTCTGAGTCAAATTTTTTCTAGAAAATTGCTCAATATTTTCAGCGTTTTGATTCAGCGTTCCTGATTTCCAATTTTCGTACGACTCTAAAATAAATTTCTTTAGAATTTCTTTTTCCTCGTAGCCAAAATGTTTTCCAGCTTTGGTTTCGTTCAAGATTTTTTCTACATCAGCATCTTTTGGACCGAAGGAAAGAATAGTTTTTCCCGTTGCCAAATACTCGAAAATTTTCCCTGGAATAATCCCTTTTGATGATTCTTGGGGGAAATTAGTCATCAATAAAACTGATGAATCCTGCATGTGTTTTAGTGCAACATCGTGCGTTTGATAACCCAAATTGGTTAAGTTACTTTTAAGAGCTGAATTTTCTATTTTTTGTAAAATTTTATCATCTAATCTTCCTACAAATTTCAGTTGAAAATCGTTTTTGAAGTCTGCATTTTCTTGAACTAAATCATTTAAAGTTTCCCACAGAATTTCGGGATTTCTGAGTTGTTCTAAAACACCGATGTAACTTAATGTGAATTTTTTAGTTGTGGTTTCTCCAGGAATCGAACCAGGAACACATTGGTTTTCTACAGATTCATTGTCAAATCCATTCGTAATGCAGAAAGCATTTGCGCCTTTTTTTCTGAAATTTTCAGCATCGGTATAACTTGTTGCCAAAGTAATATCTGCATTTTTGAACACTTCAGATTCTAGTTTTCTATGCTTTTTGTCGGCAATTTTAGTCAGTTTCAAGTGTTTGTAATACGAAATTTCAGTCCATGGATCACGGAAATCAGCAATCCATTTCAAATTGGGGAATTTCTTCTTTAAACCTAATCCAATCAAATGTAAGGAATGTGGCGGACCAGTTGTTACCAAAACATCATATTGATTGGCTTTTAGGTATTTTTCTAAAAATTCTACGGAAGGTTTTACCCAAAAAACACGCGCATCTGGAATAAAGAAATTTCCGCGAACAAAAATCGAAAGTTTTGCTTTCCATGATTGATTTTCGCCGACATCAAACTGTCCCGCTTTGAATTTTTTATTGTCTTTTCCGAATTTTTCTGCCAATTGATATGGTTCCCAAATTTTGGTTTTAATCATTTTGAGATTTTTGGGAACATCTTTTTGTAATGTTTCATCTACAATCGGATAACTCGGGTTTTCTGGAATAAAAACGGTAGGTTCCCAACCGAAATCAGGCAAATATTTTACAAATTTTAACCAACGCTGAACTCCCGGCCCTCCGGCTGGAGGCCAGTAATAAGAAATGATGAGTATTTTTTTTTGTTCCAAGTTTTGAGTTTCGTGTTTCAATTTTATAAAATTATCCAAAGATTTCTTGTAAATATTGACCTAAAAATATCAATCCAAAAATTAAAATCCAACCACCAAAAAATAGTGTGAATAATGATGATACAATTAAAAAGTATGTTTTATGATTTGGTTTTAGTGTTTTTCTATAGAGTAAAAAAGTAATAATTGCACTCAAAAAATATACTATAATGAAAATTGGTGCATATTTATCTAAAAACTCTGCATCTGAGAAAAATATCGCTGAGATGTAGCTAACAAAAATTAATATTCCAGATAAAATATTAATAAAGTATAAAATTTTCTTTATAGATTCTTTATTCATAATTCATCAATTCTTTTGTCGCTTTTTCGGTTTAATAAAAAAGTCCCCACCAAAGAAAGCAATACAAACAATCCAAAAGCAATTAAGGAAATGGTTTTTCCTTTGGCTATTACTTCTGGTTCGAATATCATTTTTACCGTGTGAGTTCCTGCTGGAACGTAAACTGCTCTCAATAAATAATCAGCTTTAATGTATGGAACTTCTTTTCCGTCTACAAACATTTTCCAACCTTTTGGATAATAAATTTCAGAAAAAACAGCCAATTGTGGGGTTTTAGACTGTGTCTTATATTCTAGTTCATCAGCCTGATATTTTGTTAAATTTACAAAAGCAGTAGAATCAGCTGCTAAAGTTTTTCCTTCAAAATATTTTTTATCATCCTTCGAAATAACCGCCGTTTTTTTAGAATCTATATTTCCTATTTCATCTATTTCTTCATTAGGCGTATTCACAAATTTAATATCAGAAACTAACCAAGCATTTCCATTCGCGTTCGGATTGATTTGAACTTGAGGTTGTTCCAAAGTTCCACCAACTACATATTTGGTGTTCAATAAATTGAGAATTTGCGGAATTTGAGCAGACTTCACACTGTCTTCAGCATAGAAATAATGATTGATTAAATCGTCATATCTTCTCAATTTCACAGCGTGATAACCACCAACAGAAGCTTTGTAATAAGAAGTATTGGTTTCGTTAAAAGGTCCTAAAAGTTGGTTAAAAATTCTATAATGGGTTTTATCTTTTTCAGTGATTTCTTCTAAAGTTTTATTCATATTCGCTCTAGAAAGCAAATCATTTAAAAGTGGATTATTACCTGCTTTTCCAGCTAAATAATCTGAATTTTCGGTAACAAATGGAGTTTGTGCAAAAGCTTTATCTACAAAATTATCGCTGTTTAAGTATCGCTTGTTCACAGACCATAAATCAAATAAACTTACCAATCCTATAACGATTAAAGCAATATTTTGAGATAATTTTTTCTTCAATGCAAAATATAGTGCTAAAGCAGCTATAGAAACATAAATCATGGCTTTGATGGCATCGATTCTAAACATCGTAAAACGTTCGCCAACCAAATAATCTAATAAATATGAAGGTAAATAGGCAGTTTCATTTGAAGTAGCAAATCCTAGTAAGATTTTCCCGAAAATTACCAATAATAAAGTAATTCCAAGCACAGAAGCACTTCCGTAAACTAAAACTTTTTGTTTGTATTCTTCTGTAAGTTTTTCGTCATTGAAAAATCTGTACAATCCAATGATTGCAATGAGTGGTAATAATAATTCCACAACAACTAAGATAGAACTTGGAGCTCTAAATTTGTCGTAAAACGGAATAAACTTGATGAATAATTCAGACAGTGGCATGAAATTACTTCCCCAAGCTAAAAGCACAGAAAGTACAGACGCGCCTAAAATCCAATAACGGTATTTTTTCCACACGAAGAAAAATCCTAAAATGGCTAAAAATACCACAATAGCTCCTTGATAAGCTGGTCCAGATGTTCCTGGTTGGTCTCCCCAATAGGTTAAACTTCCTCCAAATCCTTTAGAAATTTGGTCATATTCTTCTTGAGAGGTTACATTTTCTTGTACCAATTCTTGAACTTTTTTCATCATTTCTTCTGAACCTTCTTCATCGCTTGCTCCTCCCATTGCTCTTGGAATGAATAAGTTCAAAGTTTCTAGTTTTCCATAGCTCCAATTCAGAATTTCTTGTTTTTTCATTCCGTCATTATCTGCAGCATTGTGCTCAGATTTCAGAATTTGTTTTCCACGAACGGTTTCTTTCACGTATTCAGAATTGGCGAGAAGTCTTTGACTGTTCATTCCAATTCCCAGAATCATCGCCAAAGCTAGAATTCCCGAAGAAATGAAGAAATGTTTCCATGGTGTTTTTCCTGTAGCTGCTCTTACCAATTCAGACAGGAATAAAAATCCTAATGCCAAGAAAAGGTAATACGTCATTTGTGGGTGATTCGCGGCAATTTGCAAGCCCATGAAAAGTGCAGTTACAATGAATCCAAGAATATATTTTTTACGAATATAAACGAGTAAAATCCCTGCTAAAAGAGGTGCAAAATAAGTTAAAGTTGCTACTTTACCATTATGACCAGCTGCGATGATGATATAGAAATACGTGGAAAGTCCAAAAAAAGTAGCGCCTAACAAAGCGTATTTCCAATTTTTGGTTGTAACATAACCGAGTAAGAAAAATCCAGCAAAAAGCAGAAAAATAAAATTCGCAGGTTTTGGCAAAAAGTTAAACGCATCATCTATTTTTTTGATGATATCACCTCTAAACTGCGAACCCGACTGATAAGTAGGCATTCCACCAAACATAGCATCACTCCAATAAGTTTCTTTGCCGTTTTCGGCTCTGTAGTCTAGAAGTTCTTTTGCGCCACCTTTGTATTGTACAATGTCATGTTGCAAAAGTTGTTTCCCAGAAATGATAGGATTGTTATAAACTAAAGCTAAAACTACAAAAATCGCCAATGAAATGACGATGTAAAGAATGTTTTTATTTTTCAGCATATTTTGCAAAAATTAATTTATTTCATTTTTTCTCGGAATAAATTCCAAATTATTGTTGAGTTCTTTTCTTCAATCTTTACCTTTACCTCTACCTTTACCTTTACCTCTGATTTTTTTCCTCTACTTCTTCATATTCCACAGTTTCTGCGTCCCATTTTACTTGTTCTTTAGTAGGTTTTGCAGGTTTGGGCGAAACGTTTTCTCTGTTTCTAGGATTAAGACTAGGAAAATTTTTATAAAATTGATTAAAGAATATCCTTTTCAAAATATTCCAAACAAAGAATATAATGATGGTTGCTAAAACTAATTCGAATAAATATTTGACCAGTGCCATTTTTTAAAATTTATAACTAGGATTGATTGTAACTAAAGAGTTGGTCTTTTTAGACATGGTTTGAGATTGTTTTCCGTCGCTCAAACTTTCTTTTTCCGTAGTGTTCATTTGGATTTTAGAGCCTAGAATCCAACCAGAGTTGGCGTCTATTTTTATGGTTCCCGTTTGTACACCTTCTATGCTTACAGAATGCGTCATTCCGTTTTTAGACTGTGTTTTTGCTTTTCTAGGAATTCCACCTTTTATTGTAATTTCTGCAATTCCGTCTTCTACTTTTGCTAGAGTATAAGTGGTATTTATTTTTACACTTCCATCTGGAGTTACATTGTCAGACTGTGTCCATGTTCCGCCTAATTTTACCCCTTTTGCAGGAAGAATATTTAGGTTTTTCCCAAATTGTTCTTTTAAAAACTTCTCGTTGAAACTTAATTTAAATCCTTCCATGAAATTTTTAAGTTGAGCAGCATCTTTAATGATAGAAGCAGCAGCATCATTGGTTTTTTTGTAAACGGGTTCAAAACCTGTAATCGAAAGAATTTTCCCAGTTTTGTCCATTGTAATTTTTAATTTATTACCTGTTTGTGCTTTCTGTACCGCCCACATAAATTTTTGTTGAGCATCTTCTGGAGCGTTTCCTTTCGTATCTATCGCTTGGGTTTTTCCTTGAGAAGTCGCTGACATTCTTTTCCCAACGAGTGTCATAGAAATTTCGTAATTTCCTTTTGCATCGATATTATCTACCGTAAACGTCATTTCGTCTGTAGATTCATTCGTTCCAGAAATATTTTGTTTCCCGTCAGAAAGCGTTTGCACATCTCTTTGATAAGTGCTGAAAGGATACGTTTTTCCTTTTTCTAATTTAAAAGTTGCATGGTAAACACCCAAAGAATCTTTGATGGCAGGATTTTCTACTTTTGCCGTTTCTTTATCTTCCACAGGAACTTCTACGGTAATGGTTTTTCCAGTTTTTGGGTCAACTTTGGTTACGGTTTTTGTTTCTTTTTGACAAGAAACTATTGCTATTGAAAGCAGCGCAATTGCTGTAATTTTTTTCATTGATTTTAATTATTTTGTATCATTTGAAGCAAGAATCTTGCCTTTTTATTCACTTTTAGTCCTGCTTTCGCGACTCGCTTTTTTGTTTTTTTTGTCATGTTGAGTAGAGTCGAAACATCTGAAAAAAAACAAAAAGAGCTCAAACACATCGCTCAATCAGGGCTATAATTCACGTTTAGGGATTTCGTTTGACAATTTACCAATTTTATGCAAAAATAACATTCGGTTCCTATGGAACCGCCCTTTTTTATTGTCAATTATATTTCTACACATATTGCGTTCCTACGGAACGCTCAAACTCTCTCATTCTCCAACTCTTCAACTCTACAATTCTCCCACCATTTTCTGTCTCACCGCTTCATAAAGAATCGCTCCACAAGCTACAGAAACGTTCAAAGATTGTGTTTTTCCAGTGATCGGTAATTTTATTTTTTCATCAGCGTGATGCATTACTTCTTTCGAGATTCCTGTTTCTTCATTTCCCATTACGATGGCGCAAGGTTCTGAAAAATTAGCATCATAAATCATTTTTTCTGCCTTTTCAGTGGCTGCAAAAACGGTAACTCCCGATTGCTGAAGAAAATCTACTACGTGAGCCAAATTATTTTCTTTACAGATTTTTACATTGTAAAGCGCACCCGCCGAAGTTTTAATCGCATCAGAGTTGATGGGAGCAGCTCCTTTGTCTGGAATTACAATCGCGTCTATTCCTACACATTCTGCAGTTCTGGCGATTGCTCCGAAATTTCTTACGTCTGTCAATCTATCCAAAATCAATAAAAACGGAACTTTTCCTTCCTCAAAAATCTGTGGCAACAAATCCTCGATTTTATAGAACGGAATTTCTGAGATAAATGCTACTACACCTTGGTGATTTTTTCTGGTAAAACGATTCAGTTTTTCTATTGGAACCGTGTTTGGTCTGATGTTGTATTTTTTCAGTAATTTTTTTAATTCTGAATAAATCTCACCTTGTAAACCACCTTGCACAAAAATTTTGTCGATGGTTTTTCCAGCTTCTATAGCTTCCATTACAGGTCTCAAACCGAAAATGAAATCTTCGGTTTTTTGTTCCGAGTTACGAGATTCGTGTTCCGAGTTTCTATTGTCAAAACGAGGTTTTCTATCGAAATTTTTTGAACCAAAACTTCTTCTCTCGCCTGAGTTATATTTTTTATTAAATTCTCCCAATTTTTTGAATTTTAAAATTTATTAGACTTGCTTTTAACAAGCCTTACTTTTACTTGGTTATTTTTATTTGGCTCTTAAAACTTTTCTCCAGCTAAAGCACGTTTTTGAGCCATTGCGTATCCAAAATGTAAACTTTCGTGCATGTTGTTGAAAATGATTGCATCTTGAATGTTTTTTAAATCAATTCCAAAACTTGTAGAATAAGCAGTGTAATCTGGGAAAAAATCATCATCATAATCTTTCATCAGAATTTTAGAAGTTTCTATTAAAAGAAAACCTAAATCTTCTACTTCAGATTCAGAAACATCCAGATTGGGAAGTGTGCCTTTTTTGTAAGTATCTACCCAATATTTGTCTATTCTAAAAGGATTTCCGCTTAAATAATAACACAAAAGTTGCTGAGTAGCTACGCAATGTGCAATATTCCAATAAATATTATTGTTAAAGCCATCTGGAATAGTCAACAAGTCCTTGTGAGACGTATTTTGCAAAATATTCAGAAGGTTTTTTCTTACTGCTCTATGATTTTGAAAATGAGTATTCATTTAAAATTGATTTTAATCTCCAAAAATACTGAAAAAGGCTGGAATTTTATGCTTGATGCAGGAAGTTTTTGGAAAATTTAAGAAAACTTCAAACATCCAACTTCTAGGACCCAATATTTTAACAAACTTTAACCAAAATTTGGCATTAATTGTGTTGCCAATTCCTTGAAAATCGTGAAATTTACAGTCTAATTTTTCAAAAAATTATGCAAGAACTTAATCAAGCGGAAGATATTAAACAACTCACCGAAAAAGTAAAAGAACAGAACGTTTACTTTTCACTTTTGAAAAAGGAAATTAACAGAGCAATTATCGGACAGGAATACATGGTAGATAGACTTTTGATTGGTCTATTGGGAAATGGTCACGTTTTGCTGGAAGGTGTTCCTGGTTTGGCAAAAACTTTAGCCATCAAAACTCTTTCAGAAGCGGTTCATGGAGCGTTTTCTAGAATTCAGTTTACGCCAGATTTATTACCAGCAGATGTAATTGGTACTCAGATTTACAATGTAAAAGAGAATGATTTTTCCATCAAAAAAGGGCCTGTTTTTGCGAATTTTGTTTTGGCGGATGAAATCAACCGAGCTCCAGCAAAAGTGCAATCTGCTCTTTTGGAAGTGATGCAAGAAAAACAAGTTACCATTGGTGATGAAACCATGAAATTGCCGACTCCGTTTTTGGTTTTGGCGACTCAAAACCCAATTGACCAAGAAGGAACTTATCTTTTGCCAGAAGCACAAACTGACCGTTTTATGCTGAAATGTAAAATTGATTATCCAGAGTTTGAGGAAGAAAGGCAAGTCATGAGAATGGTTTCTACTTCGGATATTCCTCAAATAAAACCAGTGATTTCTTTGGAACAAATTGTGGAAGCCAAGAAAATCATTAATCAAATTTATCTAGACGAAAAAATAGAAAAATACATTCTTGATATGGTTTTCGCGACCAGATTTCCTGAAAAATATGGACTTTCTGAACTGAAAAATTACATCAGTTTTGGGGCGTCTCCTAGAGCTTCTATTAATTTGGCGATTGCTTCCAGAGCATATGCTTTCTTGAAAGGTAGGGCTTTTGTAATTCCTGAAGATGTAAAAGCAATTGCTAAGGATGTTCTGCGTCACAGAATTGGTCTTAGCTTCGAAGCGGAGGCGGAAGATGTAGATGCTGATGCAATTGTTGATAAAATTTTAGGGAAAGTTCAAGCTCCGTAATTAATTGAAAATTGAGAATTGATAGTTGAAAATTTTTAAAATGTTTAAGAAAATAGTTTTTTTAGGTTTTGTT
>CAZHCK010000038.1:0-22014 GCA_964530915.1 uncultured Cloacibacterium sp.
CTTTTTTAAAGAAATGAAAAAATATTTTTTATTATTCTTATTCTCCATTTTATTGCTATCATGTTCTAAAGGTGGCAAAGTAACCATAAATGGTAAAGTGACTAATGGCTCACCATTAGAAAGATTAGAAATTATAGATGCTTCAGGAATTGCAACTTTACCTCTTGCTAATTTTGGTGTAGATGCCAAAGGAAATTTCTCAGAAACCATAGAAATTCCTAGAGATGGAGTTTATGTAATTACTTATGGCGGGAACACAGGTTTTCTTTATCTAAAAGGTGGCGATCAGGTAAATCTTGATTTTGAAGCGATGCTTTTCCCTCAAGGAATGAAAATTACTGGTGATGCTAAAGGAAATACAGAATACTTAATGGAATCTCAGCAATTCATTAACCAATACATGTCTAAATTAGACCAATCTGTTATTTCTAAAAAAGAAGAAGATTTCCTAAAAGAATTAGAAAAATATAAAGGCGATATTTCTAAAAAAATGGACGAAATCGCTAAGGTTAAAAAACCAGACAGTGATGTAGAAAAATTCAATAAAAGAGAACTAGATGTAACTTTATTGATGATTTCTTCTCAGTACGAAAGTATGCATGGTCCAGCTACCAATGATCCTAAATATAAAGCAGGTGTTAAATTGTTAGATTTCCAAAAAGGTCTAGAAAACGAAAGTTATGTAGAAGATATGCCTAATTACAGAAACTACGTTATCAGTAAATTAAGTGCTGGTTTCCAAAAATTCTTCGAAGGACAAAAGAATGCTGCTCCTACTTCTAATGTGCAAATGTTCTCTAAATTCTTAGATACTCAAAAAGATGTTTCAGATAAAACTAAAGAATATCTTCTTGCTGCTGTAGCTGCTCAATATGATTTAAGAGAGCCTGCTAATCCTAAATTACAAGAAGTTTTCAAATTTTTAGATACTAAAATCAAAAATTCTGCAATCAAATCAGAGTTGAAAAATTTAGAAGAAGCAATTTACGGACTTGAGCAAGGAACAGATGTTTCTGGTTTAAGTTTAGTAAAACAAGATGGCAGTAAAATAACTTTAGCAGATCTTAAAGGAAAACCTACAGCGTTAGTATTCTACGCTTCTTGGAATCCTTACATTACAGAAAGCACAATGCCAGTTCTTAAAGAAATGGTGAAATTTTATGGTTCAAAAATGAATTTTGCTTTCATTAACTTAGATGATACTCAAGACCAATTCGTGAAAACTTCTAAAGCGATGTTTACAGGAATTCAAGGAAACAATTATTATGCAACCGGTGGTATGAAATCTGAAGTTGCTAAGAAATTTGCGGTTTACGGATTTAAAATGCCAAGTTTCATCATCATTGATAAAGACGGTAAAATTTCTAGTAAAACTTACTTAAATATTGCAGACCCAGCTTTGGTAGATGGATTGAACAAAGCTTCTGGTTTACAAGCTCCAACTGGAATTCCTCAAACTCCAGAAATGATGGCTCCACCAACTGAGCATTCTGCAAATGATGGTCACGGTCACTAAAAAAGATAAAAATATCATATCAAAAAGCGGACTTTAGTCCGCTTTTTATTTTTCAATAGACATCAAATCAACAATCACTCTGAAAATTAGTTTTAAAACATTAATTTTGCAACGTTATGAGTAAGAAAAAGAAAAACATTATTTTAGAAAATATCAAATTAATTACTGCAGGTGCAAAAGGTGTAGCCGTAGGAAAAACTGAAGAAGGGAAAACGGTTTTGGTTTCTGGTGCGGTTCCAGGTGATGTAGTAAATGCAAGAGTGAAAAAATCTAAATCTAAATACTTCGAAGCAGAAGCTATAGAAATTTTAGAAAAATCACCGTACAGAGTAGAACCAAAATGTATTCATTTTGGAGTTTGCGGTGGTTGCAAATGGCAGAACCTTTCTTACCAAAAACAATTAGATTTCAAGCAAGAAGAAGTTTATAATAATATCAAACGAATCGGAGGAATCGAAAATTTTGAAACTTTGCCTATTCTCGGTTCAGAGCAAGAATATTTCTACAGAAATAAAATGGAATTTTCTTTTTCAAATGCTCGTTGGCTTACTCAATACGAAATCAGTTCTGAAGAAAATTTTGGGAATAAAGATGCACTCGGTTTTCATATTCCAGGAATGTGGAGCAAAATTTTAGATTTACAAGAATGCTTCCTTCAAGAAGCGCCATCTAATGATTTAAGATTAGCCGTAAGAAATTATGCCATCAATAAAGGGTTAGATTTCTTTGACGTAAGAAATCAAGAAGGTTTTTTGAGAACTTTAATGCTTCGTCAGAACTCTCAAGGAGAATGGATGGTTCTATTCCAATTGTATAGAGAAGAAAAAGAAAACAGAGAGCAATTATTCGAATATATTTTAGAAAAATTCCCGCAAATCAAGACTTTGGTTTATGCCATCAATCCGAAACAGAATGATTCTATTTATGATTTAGATGTACAGACTTATTTTGGAGAAGGTTTCATTTATGAAGAAATGGATGGACTGAAATTTAAAATCGGGCCAAAATCTTTCTTCCAAACCAATTATAAACAAGCGCTGAATCTTTACAGAAAAACATTAGAATTTGCGGAAATTTCTGAAAATGATGTAGTATACGATTTGTACACCGGAACTGGAACCATCGCACAATATATTGCCAAAAAAGCAAAATACGTAATCGGGATAGAATCAGTGCAAGAAGCGATTGATGCTGCAAAAGAACATGCTAAACTCAATGGTTTGGATAACTGTGAGTTTTATTGTGGTGACATGAAAGACGTTTTCACCGAAGAGTTTTTAGCTAATCATCCAAAACCGAATGTTTTGGTTACCGATCCACCTAGAGACGGAATGCACCAAAAAGTGGTAGAACAAATTCTGAAATTAGCACCACCTAAAATTGTATATGTAAGTTGTAATTCTGCTACTCAAGCCAGAGATTTAGCACTGATGAAGGAACACTATGATGTGGTGAAAATTTTACCAGTAGATATGTTTCCGCAGACACATCACGTAGAAAATATAGCGCTATTAATAAAAAAATAACTAAATTGGGGGTTCGAAACAGAATCCTCAATTTTTTTATCTTATAGTTGAGGTATTTTAACCAAATAAAAAATTAAAATATCGAATGAAAAATGTACTGAATTTGTTTTGCGCATTGTCATTAATGATGTCAGCGAGCGCATTTTCTCAACAGAAAGACAGTGTAAAAGTAGATGTAAAAGCTAAAAAAGACACCGTAAACACTGCAAAACCAAAAGACAAAAAACCAGAAAAAATTCAACCTTTCGAAAAAGTAATTACCAGCAAAGCGATAAGCGATGAAGGAATTATTACCGTTCACAAGGTAGAAGACAAATACTATTTCGAAATTCCAGATAAAGCGCTGAAAAAAGAATTTTTGGTAGTCACTAGATTGACCAAAGCTGGTGCTGAAATGAGAATGGGAACAGTAGGTTATGCAGGAGATCAAATCAGTCAAAACGTAATCAGTTTCGAAAAAGGTCCAAATGATAAAGTATTTTTACGTTCTATTTCTTATGTAGATTATGCTAAAGATTCTACATCTGCAATGTATAAAACAGTGATGAGAAATAACGTAAATTCTATTGAACAAGCTTTTGATATTAAAGCTTTCGGTAAAGAAAAAAACTCTACCGTGATAGATATTACAGATTTTATCAATGCAGATAATGATGTAGTTTCTTTTGATACTCGTTTCAAGAAAGGATTTAGAGTAGGCGCTTTTCAAAAAGATAAATCTTATGTCAATTTCGTGAAATCTTTCCCTACCAATATCGAAATTAACACTACTAAAACCTACAACAGAAGCGCAGGAGAAGCTTCGCCTATTCCAGGTGCCCCAAAACCTGAAGTGAGCGGAAATTATACTGTGGAAGTGAATTCTTCTATTATTCTTTTGCCAGAAAATAAAATGCACGCAAGATATTTCGATCCTAGAGTAGGTTATTTTACAGTAGGTTATACAGATTTTGATGAAAATCCTCAAGGCGTAGAAAGAGTTTCTTTGGTAAAAAGATGGAGACTTGAACCAAAAGCAAAAGATTTAGAAAAATATAAAAGAGGCGAATTGGTAGAGCCAGAAAAACCAATTGTTTTTTACATAGACCCATTAACTCCAAAAAAATGGATTCCTTATTTAATTCAAGGGGTAAATGATTGGCAAAAAGCTTTTGAAAAAGCAGGTTTCAAAAACGCGATTTATGCAAAAGTTCCGAATGCAAAAGAAGATCCAGAATGGAGTTTAGAAGATGCAAGATTTTCGGCTATCGTATATAAACCTTCAGATGTTCCTAATGCTTCAGGTCCTTCAATTGCGGATCCTAGAACTGGCGAAATTTTAGAAAGTCACATCAATTGGTATCATAATGTGATGAAATTGTTGAACGATTGGTATTTCGTACAAGCTTCACCGAATGATCCTAGAGCTAGAAAAGTAGATTTTGATGATGAATTAATGGGACAGTTAATCAGATTTGTTTCTTCACACGAAGTGGGACATACACTTGGTTTGAGACATAATTTCGGGTCTAGTTCTACTGTTCCAGTAGAAAATCTTAGAAATAAATCTTGGTTAAAAGCCAATGGACACACTCCTTCAATTATGGATTATGCGAGATTTAACTACGTAGCACAACCAGAAGATAATGTAGGCGAAGCTGGATTAATGCCAAGAATTGGTGACTATGATGATTGGGCAATAGAATGGGGTTACAGAAGATTTTATAACTATAATTCTCCTGAAAAAGAAAAAGCTCATCTTAATAAATGGGTGATGGAAAAATTACAAAATCCAAGACTTTGGTTCGGTACAGAAACCAATCCTTATGATCCGCGTTCACAAAGCGAACAAGTAGGAGATAATCCTATGCTTGCAGGAAAATATGGAGTGAAAAATCTTCAGCGAATTATGGAAAACATAGAAGCATGGAGTACAAAACCAAATGAAGATTACAGCAGTCTTAATAATAGATTTACTCAAGTTTCTGGTCAGTTTGCTAGATATTTAGGTCATGTTTCTAAATACATCGGTGGCGTAAAAGAAACGCCGAAAATGGTAGAACAAAAAGGAGCTATCTACGAATTGGTTTCTAAATCAGAGCAAAAAGAAGCTTTGAAATTTTTATCAGAAAATGTATTCACCACTCCAAATTGGTTGTTGAAAACTTCTGTTTTAACCAAAATAGATAAATCGCCTGTAGAAGTGGTGGAAAATCTTCAAAAAACAGTTCTCAATAGAGTTTTAAGTGAAGGTGTTTTGAATAAATTATATGAAGGAGAATCTTTAGATGCTAATGCTTATGCTGTGTATGATTATCTTCAAGATATTAAAAACAGTGTATTTTCTGAGTTGAAATCTTCTTCTAAAATTGATATTTACAGAAGAAATTTACAGAAAAATTTTGTGGAAACTTTAATAGCAAGAACTCAGTCAAGTAAACCAAGCACGGGTAGAAATGCGGAAACGGTTTCTGATAATTCTGATGTGAAATCAATAACCAGAGGGGTTTTAAGAGAAATAAAAGCAGAAGCTTCTAAAAATGTACAAAATGTACAAGACCCAGTGACCAAATATCATTTAGAAGATTTGGTTTATAGGATAGATAAAGCTTTAGAAGTAAAATAATTGAAAAATAAAGTTCATCATTTCCAGAAAATGGTGAACTTTGTTTTATAAAAGAGATTTTTCTGAAAATTTAAAATAAGAAAAATCAAAATAGTAAGTTAAATATCTGAGAACAATCCACTAATTAGTAGAAATTTTTCAGAATATTATTTCCTCGTTAAAAAATGAAAAAATTAATCTTTCCCTTTTTAATATTGGGGTTTTTGCTCACTTCTTGCGAAAACGATGACGATGTTTGCGTAAGTGGAGAAGCTACACCTCGACTAAAAATTAAATTTAAAAGCGCTGACAATAAAGTATTGACTTTAGATTCGCTTTATTTAGATGTAGATTATGGTAATAATAATGTTTTAACAGTGATTAAAGCCGCTAAAGTAGACTCTGCGTTAGTTCCAATTCGTGTTGATGATGCAGGTTTTACAGAACTGTATGTAAGAACCACTAAAAAAGGCAGCGTTTCTAAAATAAAACTGAATTATAATACCACTTCTGAATATGTTTCGCCAGCTTGTGGTTTCAAAAGACTTTATCAAAACCTTTCTGGAACTCTAGAAACTGCAAATCCTGTGACTAAAGTAGAACTCAATCAAAATCAAATTATCAATGAAAACAAAGCTCACCTTTATCTTGTTTTTTAGTTTTTGTTTGGGTTTTTCTCAAGAGAAAGATTCGGTAAAAACTAAATATCAATATAAACCCAATTTCACCGTAGGAGTAGATGTACTAAATGGTGCATTATCTACTTTTAGCGATAGAAAATTATTTCAAGGATATGTTTCTTCTGAGATTAGGAAAAATCTTCATGCGGTTTTAGATGTAGGTTTTGAAAAAAACATTTATCAGAAAAACGGTTATGATGCTAGTGCAAATGGAATTTTCGGAAAATTAGGAGGCTATTATATGCTTTCTATGGATACCGAAAATCCTGATAATGGTTTTTATGCAGGAGCGAAAATGGCTGCAAGTTTTTACAGTCAAGAATACAAAAAAGTTCCCATTCGTGGTTTTGGTGGTAGCGACCAATATCTTGCCTTTCCATCGGTGAATCAATCTGCTTATTGGTTAGAAGGTTTTGCTGGAGCAAGAGTTCAGTTGTTCAAGTCAAATTTATATGTAGATGTAAATGCGCAACCAAGATTTTTATTTTATTCTACCAAGCAAGAAGGGATGACTCCTATGATTGTACCTGGCTTTGGAAAAAGTTCTACTAAATTTAATGTGGGCTTTAGCTGGAATTTAGCGTATCAGTTTTAAGGGTTTTTAATGGAATTTTAGAAATCTGTTTAGTTTTCACAAAAAATAAATTCATTTTTATTTAAATAATTAAGAGAAACTCTATAACTTTGGAGATTCTAAAAATCAATGTATAATTTAAAAACAGATGTAGATGAGAAAACTTTTATTTTTGATGTTGATGGCTTTTTTTACCATTAATATTTCTTCTCAAACAAAAAAGCCGAGTAAAATACTTAGCAAGTCTCCCAATGGATATATAAGATGTTATTCTACTGAATACGAAAAAAGTCTTCAGAAAAAAAATAACAGAAGAGCTAATACTGATGTTTTTGAAAATTGGATTGCCACCAAAATTTCGAAACAAAAAACTTATAATCAAAGAATTACTGCGGCAAGAATAATTCCTGTTGTAGTGCATGTTATTAGTAAAGGAGAAGCATTAGGAACTGGCGCTAATATTAGTGATGCACAAGTAATTTCTCAAATCACTACACTGAACAATGATTATAGAAAAAAAACTGGAACTAGAGGTTTTAATACCAATCCAGTTGGTGCAGATGCTAATATAGAATTTGCACTCGCGGTAAGAGATCCTAATGGAAATCCCACAAATGGAATTGATAGAATTTCTTATAATAAGGATTTCTGGGATGAAGCGGCTGTAGAAAATGAATTAAAACCCAATACAATTTGGGATCCTACAAAATATCTAAACATATGGGTAGTAAATTTTGGCGGAGATTTAGATGGTATTTTAGGTTATGCTCAGTTTCCTGATGCAAGTACTTTAAGTGGTTTGAACTATCCTCCTTTCACGGAAACTACAGACGGAGTAATTATTGGTTACCAATTTTTTGGAAATTTAGATTATAATGACGGTAGTTTTAATTTAGATTCTACCTATGGCTATGGAAGAACTGTAACTCATGAAGTAGGACACTGGTTAGGTTTACGTCATATTTGGGGAGATTCAGATTGCGGTACAGATTATGTAGCAGATACTCCAATTCATAAGACTGAAAATTATGGATGTTTTACACATCCTAAAACGAATGCATGTACACCTCCTACAGCAGACGAAATGTTCGAAAATTACATGGATTACACAGATGATACTTGTATGAATATTTTTACAATTAACCAAGTTGATAGATTTAATGCAGTTTTAGCTAATTCACCTAGAAGAAAAGAACTATTAACTTCTAATGCACTTACTCCAGTAACCTTGGTAAGTAATGATGCAGAAGTTAAAGTGCAGTTGATTTATAATACAGATTGTTCTTTCCCTCAGAAAGCTCAAATTAGATTAATAAATAGAGGAAATAATTCTCTAACTTCTGCTGTTATTTCTGTAAATGATGGAGGGGTGATTTACAATCAAAGTTGGACTGGTAATTTAGCCACTAATGCAGAAGCGCAAATTCCTATTAGTTTAAATGGAACTGCTCTTAGCAATAATAACATTTTGGTTACAATAAATACAGTAAATTCAGCATTAGACAGTAGAGTTTCTAATAATACCAATACTCTAATTTATGATTCTACGCCTAGCTTCACTACAACTCAAGTTAATTTAGAACTCCAATTAGATGCTTACGGTTCAGAAACGTATTGGGAAGTAGTAGATGGAGCAGGGAATACTTTATATTCAAGTGCAAGTGAAACATATACAGATGAAGAAACAGGAATGCCAGCAGTGAAAAATTACACATTTAATTTAACTAATAATAAATGTTATATTTTCAAAATTTATGATAGTTGGGGTGATGGATTCTGCTGTGATTACGGAAGTGGTTATTATAAGTTGACAACAAGTACAGGAACAGTTATGGTAAATACTACATTTAGTACTGACGAAGCTTCATACGCCTTCGTTTTAGGAAGTATGTTACGAACTAAAGAAGCAAATAAATTGGGAACAG
The DNA here is from genome assembly GCA_964530915.1 of uncultured Cloacibacterium sp. Lineage (GTDB taxonomy): Bacteria > Bacteroidota > Bacteroidia > Flavobacteriales > Weeksellaceae > Cloacibacterium. The sequence continues at coordinate 8,806 of CAZHCK010000038.1, forward strand.
AAATTTTTCCTAATCCTGTAAATGAAGTTTTAAATATTACAAAAGTATCTAATAATGCTACTTTTACCATCTATAACGTTGCAGGTCAATTTATTTCAAAAGGAAAAGTGACCAATAATAAAGTCAATGTAGTTACTCTTGCAAAAGGAGTCTATTTCATCGAAGTTTCTGAAAAAGGAGCAATTTCTAAAATGAAATTTATCAAAAAATAATCTTGCATGATATAAAAAAGAAAGCCTTGAGTTCATCTCAAGGTTTTTTTATTTTTAGAAAATTAGAATTTACAAATCCATTCTTTTTAACTCGTCTATAACTTGCTGAGTAAATTCTTTTAAAGACTCTAAATCAGTGTTATTTTGAATTACAAAATCTGCTAATTTCACTTTGTCAACTTCGGGCATTTGTTTATCGATGATTTCTTTTACTTCTCGGTATGTTCTGCCATCTCTATCCATCACTCTTTTTATTCTGATGTTTTCATCAGCAGTAACCAAAATAGATTGATAACAACTTTCATTCAATTTTAATTCAAAAAGCAAAGCCGTTTCTTTGAAAACAAATTCAGCGGTTTGAGCATTTACCCAATTCTCAAAATGAATTTTCACCGCAGGATGAATGATTTGATTCAGTTTTAAAAGCAATTCTTGATGGTCAAAAACTTTTTCTGCAACAAATTTTCGGTTGTATTTTCCGTATTCATCATAAGATTCTTCGCCAAGAAGCTCAATAATTCTAGACTTTAGATTTTCGTCTATATTCACCAATTCTTTTGCCCAAAAATCAGAATCATACACAGGAAATCCCAACTCTACTATAAATTTAGAAACCGTAGATTTTCCACTTCCTATTCCGCCCGTAATTCCGATGATTCTGCTTTCTGCTTTCTGCTTTCTGCTTTCTGCGGAAACATTTATTGCTGATTGCTGATTGCTGATTGCTGACTGCATTTTAGTATCCAAAAACTTCGTTAAAACTGAACGTTTCATCTAGCTTCACGCCTTTTTCAGTCATTTTTAGACTGGCTAATTCATTATGAGCGTCGTGTTCAAAGAACAGTAAATATTCATTCTCTACACATTGTTTCAGAAATTTTCCTTTTTCTTCCATGGTAAGAAGCGGTCTCGTGTCATATCCCATCACGTAAACTTGCGGAATATGTCCAGCTGTTGGAATGAGATCTGCTGCAAAAACAATCGTTTTTTCTTGATATTGAATCACAGGAAGCATCTGTTTTTCGGTGTGTCCGTCTACAAAGATTACATCCATTTTCAAATCTGGTGCAAAACCATAATTTCCCGTTTTTGGAGTAGGAAGAAATTGCAACTGTCCGCTTTCTTGCATTGGCAAAATGTTTTCCTTCAAGAAACTTGCTTTTTCTCTTGGATTGGGTTCAGTTGCCCATTGCCAATGATTTTCGTTCGTCCAAAACTGTGCGTTCTTAAAAGCAGGTCTGTAACCTGTTTTGTCATCATTCCATTCAATAGCGCCACCACAATGGTCAAAGTGAAGGTGTGTCAAGAAAACATCGGTAATATCTTCTCTTACAAACCCGAATTTTTTTAAATTTTTGTCTAAAGATTCGTCTCCATACAGAGAATAATGCCCAAAAAACTTCTCATCTTGCTTATTTCCTAATCCACAGTCTATTAAGATGAGTTTTTTGCCATCTTCCACCAAAAGAGAACGAGTTCCGAGTTCGATTAAATTTTTAGAATCTGCAGGATTAGTACGTTCCCAAAGAGATTTCGGGACGACGCCAAACATAGCACCGCCGTCTAATTTAAAATTTCCGCATTGTATAGGATAAAGTTTCATATAAAGTGTGATTTGTGCTAAAATTAAAGAATTTTTTCGAGGTTAAAGAAAGAATAAATAAAAGAACTAAATAAAATTATAAGCATAACTTGAACAATTATTTTTCACTTTTTTGAAATTTTTATCTGTTGAATTAAAAAGTCTAAAGCTATTAAAACTAAGAAAATGAAAAATGAGAGTATTAGCATAAATAACCAACCACCTTGGAAATCTTTATTAGTGAGATTTCTAAATAAAGAAATAATCATTAATAAAACTGCATAACTATTAAGTAAGGTTAATTGATAAATACTTTTCTGAGAATTCATAAATCTTTCTTTAATCTAAAATAAACTATCAGGTCTTCTTGGAATAGAAATTCCCAAATGTTTATACGCTTTTTCCGTTACTTCTCTTCCTCTTGGAGTTCTAATGATAAATCCTTCTTGAATTAAAAACGGTTCGTAAACTTCTTCCAAAGTTTCAGGATTTTCGCCAATAGAAGTTGCCAAAGCAGAAATTCCCACAGGTTTTCCTCGGAAGTTTTCTATCATCACACGCATAATTTTATTATCCATGTCATCCAATCCGTATTCATCTACATTCAAAGAATTTAAGGCAAACTTGGTAATCTCGATTTCAATTTCACCGTTTCCTTTAATTTCTGCAAAATCCCGAACTCTGCGCAAAAGTGCATTCGCAATTCTTGGCGTTCCACGGCTTCTTCTTGCAATTTCCAGAGCTGCATCTTCATAAATCGGAACACCCAAAACTCTTGCACTTCTCTCGATAATCATTCCCAAAAGTTCTACCGTATAATATTCTAATCGAGATTGAATACCGAATCTTGCCAACATTGGTTTTGTAAGCATTCCAGAACGAGTAGTAGCGCCAACTAAAGTAAAAGGATTTAAGCCAATTTGTACAGAACGTGCATTAGGACCTGTTTCCAGCATAATGTCGATTTTATAATCTTCCATGGCAGAATACAAATATTCTTCTACCACAGGCGAAAGTCGGTGGATTTCATCAATGAAAAGCACGTCGTTTTCTTCTAAATTCGTTAAAAGTCCAGCCAAACTTCCAGGTTTATCTAAAACTGGTCCCGAAGTAATTTTACAATTTACACCTAATTCATTGGCAATAATATGCGCCAAAGTAGTTTTTCCCAAACCTGGAGGCCCATGTAAAAGCACGTGGTCTAAAGCGCCACCTCTATTTTTAGCAGCCGCCACGAAAACCTCTAAATTATCCAACGTTTTTCTTTGTCCCGCAAAATCCTTAAAACTTTGTGGACGAATCTGTTCTTCCTGCATTAATTCCTCATCAGAGAAATTTTCTTTATCTGCGTGTAAAAAATCTGGCATCAGTAATAGTACTTGTTATGTTCAAAGGTAATAAATTTTAGGTAAAGGCAAAAGCAAAGGTAAAGTTTGAGAATGTTAATAATTTTGTTGTTGAAATAAATTAATTCTATTTTTGTTAAAATAAAAATTCTAAAAAATGTTTAAGGATTTTACTGAAATGCCAGTTTGGCAAAAAGCAATGGAAATCGCTGTAGAGTGTTTTTTCCTTTCGGAGAGATTGCCAAGAAAAGAAGATTACGGATTAACTTCGCAGTTGAGACGTTCAGCAGAAAGCATTTCGGCAAACATAGCAGAAGCATTTGGAAGAAGAAGTAACAAAGATAAAAGTAGAGTTTACGATATTAGCAGGAGCGAAGCTTTTGAAACAAAAAATCATTTAATTTATGGAAATAAAGTTCAATATTTTACAGACGAAGAACGCCAAAAATTAATTGAAGAATTAGATGTAGTAATCTATGAACTCAATAAAATAATTAATTATCTCAATCGTGATTAAAACTAATAAGCCTCAATCTTTACCTTTGCCTTAACCTTTACCTCAATCACATGAAACTAATCGGTCCTTTCAAACAAATTCTTACACTCAATAATCTTCCATTTCGAGGTAAAGTATCTGATGAACAATTAGAAATTATCGAAAACGGCGGAATTTTAATCAATAATGATAACTTAATTGAAGAAGTTGGTGATTTTGAAAAATTGAAATCTGACTTCCCAAATGCTGAACTCGAACTTCGAACCTCGAACCTCGAACCTCAAATCCTTCTTCCCGCTTTTGTAGATTGTCACACCCATATTTGTTTTGGAGGAAACAGAGCTAATGATTTTGCGATGCGAAATGCAGGAAAAACTTACTTAGAAATTGCAGAAAAAGGAGGCGGAATTTGGAGTTCAGTTCAGCATACCAGAAATGCTTCTGAAAAAGAACTCTTAGAAACGCTTTTAGAAAGAATAAATCGATTAATTTCATTGGGAATTACCACCATCGAAATCAAATCTGGCTACGGATTGAATGTAGAAAGCGAACTGAAAATGCTTCGAGTGATTCAACAAGCACAAACTAAAACCAAAGCAACTTTAATTCCAACTTGTCTTTCTGCCCATTTAAAACCAAGAGATTTTGAAGGGAGTAATGAAGAATACTTACAACATATTGTTGATGAAATTTTACCAAAAGTAAAAGAAGAAAATTTAGCGAAAAGAGTAGATGTTTTCATCGAAAAATCTGCTTTTCAACCAGAAGAAAGTAGAAAATTTTTAGAAAAAGCAAAAGCATTAGGCTTTGAAATTACAGTTCACGCAGACCAATTTACTGCAGGAAGTTCTAGAATTGCAGTTGAGGTAGGTGCTGTTTCAGCTGACCATTTAGAAGCCACAATTGATGAAGATTTAGAATTTTTAGCCAATTCAGAAACCGTTGCTGTTGCACTTCCTGGTGCAAGTTTAGGTTTGGGAGAACCTTTTACACCAGCAAGAAAAATTTTGGACAAAAATGGAATTTTAGCGATTGCAAGTGATTGGAATCCGGGTTCTGCACCGATGGGGAATCTCATTGCCCAAGCTTCCATTTTAGCCACTTTTCAAAAATTAAGCACTGCCGAAGTTTTGGCTGGAATTACTTTCCGTGCGGCAAAAGCTTTAAATTTAACTGATAGAGGAATCTTAAAAAAAGGAATGAAGGCAGATTTCGTAGTTTATGAAACCAATAATTTCCAAAATATTTTATACAATCAAGGAAGTTTGGTTGCGAGTGAAGTGTATATTGATGGAGAAAAAATTAATTATAATCAATAAAAAATGCTCACTTTGTCATGCTGAAAGCATCTAAACAATTATAAGTAATAGCGCTATGGAAGATTATCCTGAAGGAAGCTATAAATTCTATGTTTATATTATAACTAACAAAAAGAGAACAGTTCTTTACACGGGAGTAACTAATAATCTTCACCGAAGACTTTTTGAACATAAAACAAAGAAAAATCCAAATAGCTTTACTTCAAAATATAATGTTGAATTTCTTATTTATTACGAAAAATTCGGTTGGATTCAACAAGCAATTGAAAGAGAAAAAGAAATAAAACTAATGAACAGAAATGTTAAATTAGATTTAATCAGAAATGTAAATCCTAATTTAGAATTTCTGAATCATTTATTTGAATAACTTTGTCTAGATGCTTTCAGCATGACAAACTAACAGTAAAATTTTATAATGTTAAATATTTGGCAAGGACGTAACGACGGAGATTCACCACTTCATCACAGAATATTTCAACGAGTAGAAATAGCGGAGAACTATGAAAACATTTCATCAAATAATTTCGTTTTGCATGGTTTTGCGGTAGATGAAGGCGTTAGAAGAAACAAAGGAAGAATTGGCGCTGCCAAAGCTCCAGACATCATCCGAAAAAACATGAGCAATTTTCCTGTAGTTTCTCCAGATTTTCAATTGCTGGATTTTGGAAATATCACTTGCGAAGACCAAAATTTAGAAAAAACTCAAGAAAATCTTGCGGAAAAAGTTTCTAAAATTCTACAAAAAAATGCAAAATCCATCGTATTAGGTGGCGGTCACGAATTGACTTTTGCGCATTATTCTGGCATTAAAAAAGCATTTCCTCACCAGAAAATAGGAATCATCAATTTCGATGCACATTTTGATAATAGAGAGCCCGAAAATGGAGTAGGAGCAAGCTCAGGAACTGGTTTTTGGCAAATTTCCCAAGAAGGAGAAATCCATTCGTTGCACATCGGAATTCAAAAAAATTCTAATACACTCAAGTTGTTCGATACTGCTCATCAATTCGGCATGAAATATATTTTGGCAGACGAAATTTTCTTCGAAAATCTTCCTAAAATCTATCAGCAAATAGATGAACTAATTCTTTCGGTAGACCAATTGTATCTCACCATTTGTATGGATGTTTTCAACGCGTCTATTGCGCCCGGAGTTTCGGCTGCGGCGTATAACGGAATCTTTGCAGATGCTACTTTTCTGCATTTTTACAGACATATTTTGAAGTCAGAAAAATTGGTCGCGCTAGATGTTGCTGAGGTAAATCCAGATTTTGACATTGCCGAGAGAACCGCCAGATTAGCTGCCAGTTTGGTAAATGAATGGTTTATGATTTCGTAGGAACAAGTCCTGACTTTTACAAAAAATTAAAATTTTTAGAAGCAATACGTTTTCTGTTTTCTTTCACTTTCAGTCCTGCTTTCGCTACTCGCTTTTTTGTTTTTTTTGTCATATTGAGCGAAGTCGAAATATCTAAAAAAAACAAAAAGAGCTCAGACATATCGCTCAATCAGGGCTAGAAATTAGTTTCGGTTTTATTTTCACTTTTTTAAATGATAAGCATTTAAAATTTTTATCTTTGATAAAACCACGTTTAGGCTTTAGTACAGTATCTTTGTACACTTTTTTTAATCAAAAATTATGGAACAATTCCTTCAAAATACCTTACAAAATTCTCAAGACGCTTTCCAAAGATGGAGAAAAATTCCGTTTGAAGAAAGACAAAAATATTTCACTCAACTATCTGAAATTCTGAATAATAGAAAACAAGAGTTTGCGACAATCATTACCCAAGAAATGAATAAACCTATTTCTCAATCCGTTTCAGAGATAGAAAAATGTGCGGCGTTATGTGATTATTATGCTGCCGCTGAAAATGTACTGAAAACAGAACAGGTGGCAACAGAATTTCAAATTTCCGAAATCCATCACGAACCTTTGGGCGTTATTTTGGGCGTCATGCCATGGAATTTTCCTTTTTGGCAAGCGATTAGATTTGCAGTTCCTACCATTTTAGCAGGAAATGTAATTGTGCTGAAACACGCTTCTATTTGTGAGAAATCTGGTGAAACCATGCAAGAAATTTTTGAAAAAGCAGGTTTCCCAAAAGGTATTTTTACTTTTTTAAAGGTTTCTCATGCGCAAGTAGAAGAAATGATTGCTTATCCTATTATCAGAGGTGTTTCTCTTACAGGTAGCGAAGCTGCAGGAAGAAAAATTGCCGAAACCGCAGGGAAAAATTTAAAAAAATGTGTTTTGGAATTAGGCGGGAGTGATGCTTTTATTGTTTGTGAAGACGCAGATGTTTCTAAAGCCGCAAAAGATGGAGCACAAGCAAGATTGCAGAATAATGGACAAACTTGTGTGGCAGGGAAAAGATTTATCATTCACGAGAAAGTATATCAAGATTTTGTAGAAAAATTCATCGAAGAGTATCAAAAATACCAACCAGAAAATCCTATGAATAAAGAAACGAAGTTAGGATTAATGGCGAGAGAAGATTTAGCTACAGATTTAGAAAAACAATATCAAACAGCCCTTACAAATGGTGCGAAAGCTATTTTAGAATTAGAATCTGTAGGAAATATGGCTTTTAGACCTGGTATTTTAGAAATGAATCCCGAAAATCCTATTGCTCAGGAAGAATTATTTGGTCCATTGGCAATGGTTTTTAAAGTGAAAAGTGATGAAGAAGCCTTACAAATTGCCAATAATACGATGTTTGGATTAGGAAACGCCGTTTTCACCTCAAATAAAGAAAGAGCTTTGTTTTTCGCAGAGAATTTAGAAAGCGGAAGCGTGGCAATTAATCAAATTTTTCGTTCGGACGTAAGATTGCCTTTTGGCGGAAGAAAAAATTCTGGATATGGAGTAGAATTGTCTCTGTATGCACTCAAAGAATTTACCGCTCCCAAAACCATTATCGGAAAATTTTAGAAATTTTAAAAAATAAAAAGCTCCAAATTTTTGGAGCTTTCATTTTATATAGTGGTTAATCTGAGTGTATTGGTTTTTCCACCTTCATAAACTGGCATTGCATTGAGATTTACTACAAAATCTCCTTTTTCTACATAACCGTAATGGTGAGTCAACATGTTTACTTGGATTACCGTTTCGTCAGTAGATTTGTTCATATCATAGTAGAACGCTCTTACTCCCCATAAAAGATTCAGCATGGTAAGAACTCTTCTGTTAGAACTGAAAACGATAATTCTAGAAGTAGGTCTGTGTGCAGAAATTTGGAAAGCAGTATAACCGGAGTGAGTAAGCGTAATAATGGCTGCTGCACCAGTAGTTTCTGCAATTTTAACTGCGTTTAGACAAACCATATCGGTTACGAAACGATCGTCTACACAAGTTATTTTTTCTATAATATCATTTTTCTTTTCGTAAAGATTAGTAGATTCTATATTCTTAATAATCTTTGTGATGTTTTTAACTACATCTACTGGATATTTTCCTACAGAAGTTTCACCAGAAAGCATTACTGCATCGGCGCCGTCTAATACGTTGTTTGCCACGTCATTTACCTCGGCTCTAGTTGGGGTAAGGCTACTGATCATGGTTTCCATCATTTGTGTAGCGATAATTACTGGTTTAGAGTAATATCTGGCTTTGTCTACTAATTTTTTCTGAATGACAGGAACTTCTTCCATTGGAACTTCTACTCCTAAATCTCCACGTGCAACCATTAATCCGTCACATTCTAGAAGAATTTCGTCAATATTTTTTACCCCTTCTGGTTTTTCAATTTTTGCGATAATTGGAATTTTGAAATCAGAATGAGCTTCAATTAATTTCTTCAAATCAATGATATCTTGAGCATGACGAACAAATGAAAGTGCAATCCAGTCAAACTCATTTTCAATCATGAATTTAGCATCTTCGATGTCTTTTTCTGTCAAAGCAGGAAGAGAAACATTGGTGTTTGGCAAATTCACTCCTTTTTTAGAGCTTAATGGTCCACCTTGAATCGTTTTTGCTTTTACCGTATCTTTTTGGTTGGTTTCGATGACTTCGAAAACCAATTTTCCGTCGTCAATAAGGATTCTTTCACCAACTTTTACGTCTTGTGGGAATTTTTCGTAAGTCATGAATACTTTGGTTGAATCTCCTTCGCAAGGTTCATTGGTAAAGGTAAGTACGTCTCCTGGATTAAGGAAAGAACCTTCTTTTACCACGCCTACTCTTAATTTAGGACCTTGTAAATCTCCTAAAATAGAGATGTTATAACCGTATTCTTGATTGATTTCTCTAATAATGTCTACATTTCTCTTAACCAATTCGTAATCAGCATGAGAAAAATTTATTCTAAAAACATCGGCTCCAGCTTTTACCAGTTCTAGCATGATTTCTTTCGTAGAAGAAGCAGGTCCTAATGTTGCGATTACTTTGGTTTTTTTCGCTCTCTTATTCATAATAATTTATTAGCTTGTATAGTTCGCTATTGGGTTGTAAAGAAAAATCTTGTATTTGAAACATGATGTTTTCTGGCAGCAAAATTAGTGAAAAATCTTTAAAACTATCCTTTGCATAAATAATGTAGTCTACATCTTTATTTTTAGGCATCAGAAATTTTATTTCTTCAGTCTGTGCAAAGAGTTCGTTGTCTGTTTTTTTTCGTAATGGTGCTGATTTGTTAGATACTATAGAATAGCAATTTTTGGTTTCTTTGTGATATCCTTCGAATTTTGTAAAACAAAACTGTTTTATTTTTAAATCGTCTGTTCTTACGAATTGGAAGGGATTTATTTTGTTAATTTCGAAAAATATTTCGTGATCGGGTAATTTTTTAGCCAATCTTAGTAAACCAATGTCCATTGGTTCATCATCTTCTAGGTCAAGAAATATTTTTTTGTTTTTCAACAATGTTTTCTTTTTTATTTAAGGAGTAAAACGCTCTTTGTGCTGCTTTTTCTTCTGCTTTTTTCTTGGAAGTTTCTGTGGCAGAAGAGATTTTTACATTATTTAAGTAGATACAACTCTTAAATAGAAGGTTTTTATTGGGCAAAGTTTCTTCGGTGATTTCATACTTTATCGTCACCTTTTTCTTTTGGCTCCATTCTAGCAATAATCCTTTGTAGCTTACGATTTTGTTTTCTAGTTTTTCGATATGTTTATCTGTAAACAATTTTTCTAAAACAATTTTTTCGCAAGTTTCATAATTGGTGTCTAAATAAAGCGCACCAATAAAGGCTTCGAAGAGATTCCCCGAAATATTTTCACCTAAATTACCATTGCCACCATTTTGAATAAAATCTGTAAGCTTCAGTTTTTCGCCTAGAGAGTTAAGGTTTTTTCGATTGACAATTTTTGATTTCATTTGGGTAAGAAATCCTTCATTGGCATCGGGATAATTTTTATATAGGTAGCAAGAAATAATGCTTCCTAAGACTGCATCTCCTAAAAATTCTAATCTTTCGTAGTTTTTAGCTCCTATAGTTTTATTAGGAATTTTCAGAGAAAAAGCTTCATGATAGTAATCAAGATTTTTTACATTCTGCCCAATTATTTTACTAACTCTGGCAGAAAGTAGCTTTTCTTTTTCAGTCTTTTTTTTGAAAGGTCTTTTAAGTAGAAATTTTTGTAATGAATTTTTTAAGCCCATTATAATTTCTTGAATAGAACGCAAGCATTGTGACCTCCGAAACCAAAGGTGTTACTCATGGCAATTTTTACATCTTTTTTCACGGCATTATTAAACGTAAAGTCTAATCTGCTATCTATGTTTTCGTCATCAGTAAAATGGTTAATGGTAGGAGGAACAATACCATGTAAAATAGTTCCTAACGCTGCTATAGCTTCTATTACACCAGCTGCACCAAGAAGGTGACCAGTCATAGATTTAGTAGAGTTTATTTGAATATCAAATGCATGCTCGCCTAATAGTTTAACAATTGCATTAGATTCTGCAATATCTCCTAATGGAGTAGAGGTACCATGCATATTGATGTGGTCTACTTCATCTGGAGTTACACCAGCGTCTTCTAAACAATTTTTCATAACTAGATAAGCGCCTAATCCTTCTGGATGAGGTGCGGTCATATGATATGCATCTGCACTTAAACCACCACCTGCAAGTTCTGCGTAAATGGTAGCGCCACGTTTTTTAGCATGTTCATACTCTTCAAGGATGATACAACCTGCACCTTCTCCTAGAACAAATCCATCTCTGTCTTTGTCAAAAGGTCTAGAAGCAGTTTTATAATCATCATTTCTTGTAGAAAGAGCCATCATAGAATTAAATCCTCCCATTCCAGATGCGGTAACAGCAGCTTCTGAACCTCCACATACAATTACGTCTGCTTTTCCTAATTGGAGAAGCATTTTTGCATCAATCAACGCGTTTGTAGAAGATGCACACGCAGAAACTGTAGTGTAATTAGGTCCATGAAAACCATATTCCATAGAAACATGACCCGGAGTAATATCCGCAATCATTTTTGGAATGAAGAAAGGATTAAATCTAGGTATTCCTTCAGATTTTGCCCAGCCTAGAACTTCGGTTTCGAAAGTTTCTAAACCTCCAATTCCTGAGCCCCAGATTACACCCACTCTGTTTTTATCTACTTGATCTTCGATAATTCTAGAATGTGATACAGCTTCACGAGCTGCCACCACACCGAGTTGAGTGTTTCGGTCCATTTTTTTTGCTTCCTTTTTTTCAAAATGATCTAAAGGATTGAAGTTTTTAACCTCACAAGCAAATTTTGTTTTGAAGTTAGTAGAATCGAAGAGAGTGATAGGAGCAGCGCCACTTACACCTTTTACAAGGTTTTCCCAATACTCTTGAGCATTATTACCAATTGGTGTAATTGCACCAAATCCTGTTACTACAACTCTCTTCAATTCCATAGTTTTGTTAATTTTTGTAATAAAAATTATTGTTTGATAACTTCTTCAATATAAGCGATTGCGTGACCTACAGTAGTGATTTTTTCTGCCTGATCATCAGGAATCTGAATGTTGAATTCTTTTTCAAATTCCATAATTAATTCTACAGTATCTAAAGAATCTGCACCTAAATCATTAGTGAAGCTTGCTTCAGGAGTTACTTCTGTTTCTTCCACGTCTAGCTTATCTGCGATGATAGCTTTTACTCTTGATGTAATGTCTGACATAGCAATTTGTTTTAAAAATTTTTGTTAATTCAAGTGCAAATATATAAAATTCTGTGCCAATACAAATTTTTTTCATATATTTTGATTTTAAATTATTGTAAATCAGTCTAATAATATTTTAGTAATACGAATTAGAGATTAATTCTTAATTTTGTGACATTATTTCAGACTATGAGTAACTTTTTTGAAAACGATGATGATGTTTTTACAGGCAAAGACCATACTCCGCTTCGTGAGGATGCTTTCGTAAAGACTCCAGAAGAAAAAATAAAAATTATAGAAGAAAAGTTTGCAGAGATTATGCACACTTTAGGTCTTGATATGACCGATGATTCCCTGAAAGATTCACCAAAACGTGTTGCTAAGATGTATGTAAACGAAATTTTTGGTGGACTTTTGCCAGAAAACAAACCGGGGATTTCTACTTTCAGCAATAAATATAAGTATAGACAAATGCTTGTAGAGAAAGATATTACCGTATATTCTTTCTGTGAGCATCATTTTTTACCCATTATTGGCAAAGCGCACGTTGCTTATATTTCAAACGGAGACGTAATCGGGCTTTCTAAAATCAATAGAATTGTAGATTATTACGCAAAACGTCCGCAAGTTCAGGAAAGATTAACGATGCAGATTGTAGATGCTTTAAAAGAAGCACTGGGAACGAAAGATGTAGCTTGTATTATAGATGCAAAACACCTTTGTGTAAATTGTAGAGGAATAAAAGATACCGCAAGTTCTACCATTACCGCAGAATTGAGCGGAATTTTCAGAACCAATCCTATTACAAGACAAGAGTTCTTACATTACGTAGGAAGTCATGCGAAGTTGGATTAATTTCAATTGGATAATTTGAAAATAAGATAATTAGAAAATTTTAGAAATGAAGAAAATACTACTTATATTTATTTTAATCATATTTTCAAATTGTCAAGACCATAAAATTGAAAATAATTTTAAGTCTCAAGAGAATCAAGTATTAACTGTAGAAGAAGATTTCAATACTTTTTTTGAAAAATTTAAAAAAGATTCTGTTTTTCAAAAACAACGAGTTGTTTTTCCTTTGAAAGTTAGAATTTTTAATACAGATAATTTAAAAACAGAAGAAAATAGTTTAGAAGAAAAAAACTATGAA
>CAZHCK010000039.1:0-21270 GCA_964530915.1 uncultured Cloacibacterium sp.
CCTATTGATCTTAATATTTTATTCGAATTTCCATTATTAATTTGACTAAAATTTATTGTTATTTATACCACTTTTTCTTTAACCAAAGACTTGCTTTTACCAGTAAAATGAGCACAGGAACTTCAATGAGTGGACCAATTACCCCTGCAAAAGCTTCTTTGGAATGAATTCCAAAAACAGCAATGGCAACAGCAATCGCGAGTTCAAAATTATTTCCAGTAGCGGTGAAAGAAACCGATGCATTTTTATCATAATCAATTCCTAATTTACGATTGATAAAGAAACTGGTGAAAAACATCAGAACAAAATAAATCACCAATGGAATCGCTATTTTAAGCACATCAAAAGGCAATTCTACAATTTTGTCGCCTTTTAAACTGAACATCACCACTATTGTAAACAGCAATGCATACAAAGTAATGGGCGAAATTTTCGGAACGAAAACTCTATTGTACCACTCTTTTCCTTTTTGAGCAATCAAGAAATACCTTGTCAAAAAACCTGCAACAAAAGGAATTCCCAAATAAATGGCAACACTTATCGCTACATCTTTCATGGGAACTGAGATTTCAAAATTTCCAAAACCTAAATATTGTGGTAAAAAATTAGTAAACAACCAAGCGTAAAAACTGTACGTAAACACTTGAAAAATACTGTTTAACGCCACCAACATTGCGGCATATTCACGATTTCCAGAAGCCAAATCGTTCCAAACAATCACCATTGCAATACATCTTGCTAAGCCTATCAAAATCAATCCAACCATATAATTGGGTTCGTTTTTCAGGAAAATAATAGCCAAAACGAACATCAAAATCGGACCAATAATCCAATTGAGAAGCAAAGAAACTCCAATCGTTTTACGGTCTTTAAAAGCCATAGGCAAAAGACTATAATCTACTTTAGCTAACGGCGGAAACATCATGAGAATCAAACCAATCGCTAATGGAATATTTGTCGTTCCACTAGAAAACTGATTGATGGTTTCTGGAATCGCTGGAACAAATTTCCCAAGCAAAACTCCAAAAATCATTGCTAAGAAAATCCATAATGTTAAATATCTGTCGAGAAATTTTAGTTTGGGTTTCATGTTAATTTTATGAGTTTGATTTATGATTTTCTTATATTTTCAAAAATAAATTTCATTTCTGTAGCGATTTCTAAACTTCTGTTGAAATACATTTCGTTCATTTCAGGCGTTCCATCAGATTTTTTAGGATCTTCATATTTTATGGGAATTCTGGCTTCTGCTCCGTAAACAATCGGGCAATTTTCGTCTGCAGAATCACACGTGAGAATAGCTGCAAATTCTGACCTCGGGTTAAAAGCATCATCATGTTTTTTAGAAAAACAAATCACAGCATGTTCATTTTCGGCAAATTTTACAGCATAAACAGGATTTTCAGTTTCTGATAATTTTAAAATTTCAAAACCTTGATTTGCAAGCGTTTCTGCTACTTTTGGAAACATAGCTGTCGCCTCTGTTCCACCAGAATAACAAAAAACATTTTCAATTTGATAATAATAAGCCATCGCTTGCGCCCAAATCTGCGAAAGATGACTCCTTCTGGAATTATGAGTACAAATAAAATTTAATCTAACCTCTTCATTTTTAGACAATTTAGAAGATATAAATTGAATTAAAGGTTGAAGGATTATTTTTCGTTCCTCCGAAATTCTTTCCGTGGAAAGTTGAGCAATTATTTCTCTAATTTTTAAGTTCATGATTTATTGTTTGGATAAAAAAATACTTATATCTTTTGGAATTCGCAGAAAATAAAGTTTTGTGTGGTTTCAAAAGGTGTTTTATGAACTTCTTCAAAACTATGGAGCAGCGAAAAATCATTTCCGAAAATTTTCAAGAACTTCTCTTTGCTGTATTGTGTAATCTCTAAACCGCTGCATTTTAGAGGTCCTGATTCTGAAAAAGTTCCCACAAAATACAGTCCGTTTTCTCCTAAAATATCGCTCATCAAAGTAGCATATTTTTGAATATCTTCTTCTTTGGTCAAAAAATGAAAACTCGCTCTGTCATGTATCACATCAAATTTTTCTGAAGGAGAAAAATCCAAAATATCAGACACTACAAAACGTACTTTTTCTGCTTTTTCGCCTAGTCTTTTCTTGATTCTTTCTATCGCATTTTCTGAAATATCAAGTAAAGTAATACTTTCATAACCTTGCTCTAAAAGATTGTCAATCAAATAACTATCTCCGCCGCCAATTTCTAAAATTTTGGCAGTTTTTGGAATTTTATTTCTTTCAAAAAATTGTAGAGAAGTTTCAGGCTTTTTTTGATACCAACTTACTTCAGTTTCTTTTTTTGTGGCGAAAACATTTTCCCAATGTTGCTTTATATTTATTTCCATAGTTTAAAGTAAACAATCCTTCAAGGATTTAAAATCCTTGAAGGATTAAAATAATTTAACAACAACCCGAATTTGGCGTACAACAACCCACTACTTTCTCTGCGTAAACAGTGATGCTGTAAATTCTGGTGGTAGAATCTTTATACTGCTGAATTTCTTCTTCGTTCAGGTAATTTTTTAGAATATCATCGGGAACGATAATCGGTTTTTTCTTCTGTAAAGTGATGTTTTTGAAACCAGAATTTTCGATAATTTTCAAATAATCTTCCATTTGAATGGCCGAAGCTACACATCCAGCATACATTTCTGCCGCATTTTTAATTTTTTCTGGCAAATCTCCCACCAAAACAATATCCGAAATAGAAAAATGACCAGTTGGTTTCAGAATTCTTTGAACTTCTGCAAAAGCTTTTGGTTTATTGGGCACCAAATTCATTACGCAGTTGCTTACCACAACATCAGCAACATTGCTCATTAAAGGAATATTTTCAATATCTCCCAAACGGAATTCCACATTATTGAAACCTAATTTATCTGCATTATTTCTAGCTTTTTCTATCATTTCAGGAGTGAAATCTATCCCAACCACTTTTCCAGATTCGCCAGTTTCTGCACGAGCTACGAAACAGTCATTTCCTGCTCCACTTCCTAAATCTACTACGTAATCGCCTTTTTTAATTTTGGCAAATTCTGTAGGTAAACCACAACCTAATTTTAGGTCTGCATCTGGATTATATCCTTCTAAATGGTCATAATCATCAGTCATAATATTGTACACTTCGGTACTACAACCACCACTACCACAGCAAGATGAAGCGTTAGTATCTTGGTTTTGTAAAGCGATTTCTGCATATTTTTGCTTTACCATTTCTTTGATTTCTTCGTTAGAATTCATAATTAATATTTTTAGATTTTAGATTATTTTTTTGAAGCTATTCCTGCTTTCGCTACTCGCTTTTTTATTTTTAGATTCTTCGACTTCGCTCAGAATGACAAAATAAAAAGAGCTCAAACATGTCGCTCAACCAGGGCTAGTTACGTTTCGTTATAAAAAAACTTTAACAGCAAGATTTCTGTTTTTCTATTTTTTGGAAAATTTCAGAAATAAAATACTCCATTTTCTTCAAAGTATCTGGATTAATACAATAGCAAATGGCTTTTCCATCAATATCACCTTGAATAATTCCTACGTTCTTTAATTCTTTTAAATGTTGAGAAACGGTAGGTTGAGCCAATTTTATCTCTTCTACAATATCATTACAAATACATGAATCTACAGAAAGTAAATATTCTACAATTGCAATTCTAGCTGGATGAGAAAGCGCTTTCATCAATTTTGCCACTTCATTTTGTTCTTCTGTAAAATGTTCAGTTTTAGAAATTCCCATATTTTTATATTTTCATATTGCAATATTACGATATATAATTTTCTAAACCAAAATTTTCTTCATAAATTTGAAAAAGAAATTCAAAATCATGTCTATTCAAGAAAATTACCATAAAATAAAAGCTCAAATTCCAGAAAACGTAGAATTAGTAGCCGTTTCTAAATTTCATCCTATTGAAAAAATTAAAGAAGTTTATGATTGTGGTCAAAAAGTTTTCGGAGAAAATAAAGTGCAAGAGCTTTTAACCAAAATAAACGAACTTCCAGCTGATATTCAATGGCATTTAATTGGTCATTTACAAACCAATAAAGTAAAATACATTGCTCCTTTTATAGATACCATTCAAAGTGTAGATTCTGAAAAATTATTATTAGAAATCAACAAAGAAGCAGTAAAAAACAATAGAAAAATTAAAGTTTTACTTCAAGTAAAAATTGCCGAAGAAGAAACCAAATACGGTCTTGAAATTGCTGAAGCGAAAGAAATTTTCAGCAATTACTTAGAACATCAATATCCAAATATTGAAATTCTTGGTTTGATGGGAATGGCAACATTCACAGACAACAAAAATCAAGTAAAATCTGAGTTTTTGGTTTTAAAATCTTTATTCGATGAACTTTCTACCTTCAGAAAACTCGAAACACTTTCTATGGGAATGAGTGACGATTTTGCACTTGCAATAGAATGTGGCTCTACTTCTGTAAGAATAGGTTCTGCCATTTTTGGAGTGAGAAATTATTAATTTAAAGATAGTTTCTAGTTAAATTTCTGAAATATATTTTCCAAATTCTGTAAGACTAAAACTGAATATAAATCATTAAATTTGCCTTATGCAAAAAGTATTAATCGTAGAAGACGAAAAAGCAATTTCTGGTGTACTCCACAGTATTTTATCAGACGAATTAACCAATTACGAAGTTTTGGTTGCAGAAGATGGTTTAGAAGCCTACAAACTCATTGAAAAAGATGATTTCGCATTGGTGATTTCAGATATAAAAATGCCCAAATTATCTGGTACTGAATTGTTAAAACAAGCACTTCAGCTAAAACCAGACACTACTTTTGTCATGATTTCTGGTCATGCTGATATTGATACTGCTGTAAATTCTTTAAGAGATGGCGCTTATGATTTTATTTCAAAACCTATTGACATCAATAGATTGATTACTAGCGTAAGAAATGCTCTTGACCGTAAAAATTTGGTTCAAACCACTAAAGTTCTTCAAAAAGAGAACACTCAGCTCAAGAAAAAAGTCAACAAAAAATACCAAATGATTGGTACTTCTGAAGCGCTTACTAAAATTCAAAACATGATTGAAAAAGTTGCTGCTACAGATGCCAGAGTTTTGATTACAGGTCCAAATGGTGCTGGTAAAGAATTGGTAGCCCATTCTATTCATGCACAAAGTGAAAGAAGCAGAGGACCAATGATTGAGGTAAACTGTGCGGCAATTCCATCAGAATTAATAGAATCTGAACTTTTCGGTCACGTAAAAGGTTCATTTACAGGCGCTATAAAAGACAAACAAGGTAAATTTGAATTAGCGAACGGAGGAACTATTTTCCTTGACGAAATTGGAGACATGAGTTTGGTTGCACAAGCTAAAGTTCTTCGTGCGCTTCAAGAAAGCAGAGTTTCACCTGTAGGAAGTGACAAAGAAATAAAAGTAGATGTAAGAGTGGTTGCTGCAACAAATAAAAATCTACAAAAAGAAATAGAAGACGGAAAATTTAGAGAAGATTTATATCACAGACTTTCTGTGATAGAAATTTATGTACCACCATTAGATGCCAGAAAGGAAGACATTCCGCTTCTGGTAGAACATTTTGCTCAAATCATTGCAGATGAACAAGGAAATGCAGTTAGAAAATTTGATGATAAAGCGATAAAAGCACTTCAAAATTTCTCTTGGACAGGAAATATTCGTGAGCTGAGAAACGTAGTAGAACGTCTAATTATTTTGGGAGGAAATCCTGTAACAGCAGAAGATGTAGCAGCTTTCGTAAGAAAATAAAAATATAAAATTATATATAAAACCACGCTATTTTGCGTGGTTTTTGTTATTTTTAAGCACTGAAAATATTTATTCATGAAAAAAATCGGTTTATTTCTTTTAATTTTTAGTCAAATCACTTTTGCACAAACTTTCACCAAAAAAGATACTTTAAAAGGTTCTGATACGGCCTTTAGAAATTTTTGGGATGTCAAAAAATACGAGCTCACTGTAGAACCTAATATTCAGGATCAATCAGTCAGCGGAAAAAACACCATTTTCTTTGAAATTACCAAAGATGTAGAAAATCCTACGTTTCAATTAGATCTTCAAAAGCCTATGAATTCTAAAAATTTCATGGGAAATTTTAATTATACCCAAGTAAAAACCGAAGACGATTTCATTTTTATAGAAACTCAACAAAGTTTCAAAAAAGGAGAACGATTTTACATGATTTTAGAATATTTCGGGAATCCTAGAATCGCAAAAAAAGCACCTTGGGATGGTGGTTGGGTTTTCACCAAAGATGAACAAGGCAATCCATGGATTTCTGTAGCGCAAGAAGGAGACGGAACCAGCCTTTGGTTACCTTCAAAAGATATTTGGAATGATGAGCCAGATGAAGGCATAGAAATGAAAATCATTACGCCATTAAATTTAACTGGTGTTGGAAATGGTAAATTAATTGGCGAACATATTCTTGTAGGTGATACAGATAATAAAAGAGTGTGGACTTGGGAAGTCAAAAACCCTATCAACCTATACAGCATTGTTCCTACCATTGGGAAATTTGAGCATTTTTCTGAAATTTATGATGGCGAAAAAGGTAAACTTGATTGCGATTATTATGTACTTTCTTACAATTTAGATAAAGCAAAAAAACAATTTACGCAGGTAAAACCAATGCTTCAGGCATTTGAATATTGGTTTGGACCTTATCCTTTCTACGAAGATGGTTATAAATTGGTAGAAACGCCTTATTTAGGAATGGAGCATCAGTCTAATGTAGCCTATGGAAATTATTATTTGAACGGTTATCTTGGTAGGGATTTATCACATTCTGGAGTCGGTCTAGAATGGGATTTCATTATCATTCACGAATCTGGTCACGAATGGTTTGCGAACAACATCACTGCAAAAGATCAAGCTGATATGTGGATTCATGAAGGTTTTACGAGTTACTCAGAAACGCTTTTTACTCAAAATTATTTAAACAAAGAAAAAGCAGAATTGTACATTAAAGGAATCAGACAAAATATTGAAAACGACAAGCCTATTATTGGAAAATACGGTGTAAGAAACGAAGGAAGTGGTGACATGTATTACAAAGGTGCCAACATGCTTCACACGATTAGAACGGTCATAAACGACGATGAAAAATTCAGACAAATTTTAAGAGGAATCTGTAAAGATTTTTATCATCAAACGGTAACTACTCAGCAAATTGAAAATTATATTTCTGAAAAATCGGGAATAGATTTCTCCACTGTTTTTGACCAATATTTAAGAACCACTCAAATCCCAACTTTAGAATTTTCTCAAAACGGAAAAACGTTAAAATACAGATGGACAAATACTGTAGAAGGATTCAACTTGCCTATCAGAATAGAAAATACAACTCTAACTCCAACCAAAGATTGGCAAACCATTAAACTGAAAGACAAAAAAGACGTAAAGTTTAATGATAATTACTATGTGAATTATGAAAGAACAGGAATCTGACATTAGAATCTGGGAAGCTTTTGCTGAAAAAATAGGAGGAGAATATATTCCTAGAAAACATTGGAATTCTGACCGAACATTATTTCATTATAAAAATTTCAAAATTTATTTTGATTATTTCACGTATTATACTTCTGGAGAAAGTTCACAAAGTATAACATTTACAAGAGTTGTCATTCCTTATAAAAGTTACGATGACTTTCAATTTAATATCTACGAAGATGAATTGATTTTTAAAATCGCCAAAATTTTTGGATTTCAAGATGTAAAAATAGGTAATGAGGAATTTGATAAAAAATACATCATAAAAACCAATAATGAACAAAAGCTAAAGAATATTTTTAACAGCACCACTCTACTCAAAAAATTTGAGAATTTTGAAAATGCAAGTCTTTTAGTTTCTAAAAAATATGGAGTCTGGGAAGAAGAATTACCCGAAAATGAATATGAATTAAGTTTTGTACTCAATTATCATGTTAAAGATTTAGAAACCCTTACTAAATCCAAAGATTTTATAACAGAATTCTTTGACAGATTTAAAGATATAGTTAGAATTGAAGTTTCTACTTATCTTAGAAAACTCTAATTTTTAAGATTTCAGCACAATTCTAAACGTTGTTCCCTTTCCTACTTCGGATTCTGCGATTTTGATGTCGCCATTGTGATATTCGTTGATGACACGTTTCGCCAAAGACAAACCAAGTCCCCAACCTCTTTTTTTGGTAGAATAACCAGGTTTGAAAGCACTTCGCATTTGCATATTGGTCATTCCAGAGCCAGAATCTTTTACGTCTATCAACACGTAATTATTTTTAGAATAAAGAGAAATTTCCAGTTTTCCCTCTCCTTTCATAGCATCTACCGCATTTTTCACAAGGTTTTCGATTACCCAACTCATCAAAATTCTATTGTGAGGAATCAAAATTTCTCTTGCGGGAACTTTGAGTTCAAAATTCACTTTTCTGGAAATTCTAGATTTCAGATAATCAAAGTTTTGCTGAACCGTTTCCTTTAAATTCAAGTCGTTTAATTCTGGGACCGAACCAATTTTCGAAAAACGCTCAGAAATGGTCTTTAAACGATTGATATCTTTATTGATTTCCAATAAACCATCATCATTTCTATTAGCATCGAGTTTCATTACTTCTACCCAACCAATCATAGAAGAAAGCGGAGTTCCGATTTGATGTGCAGTTTCTTTCGCCAAACCCGCCCATAACATGGATTCATCTGATTTTTTGATGGTGCGCAAAAACCAAAAAGAAAACAGAAGATACAAACCAATGAACAAACCTAACGCATAAGGATAATAACGCAAATAATTGAGCAAATCTGAGTTGTCGTAAAACACAAATTGGTTATTAAAATTGGGCAACTGAATCTCAAATGGAGGATATTTATCATCCATCTCTGCGATTTTCTGTTTCAGTTTTTCGGGATTATTTAAGATTTCTTCGTCGATGTTTTTACTTTCAATCAGATTCCTGTTTTTATCGGTGATAATAATGGGAATGTCTTTATTTTCGTCGATAACATTGAGTGACAAGTCATTCAATCGAGAATCTACATTATTGTCTTGAAGATATTTTACAGCCGTAGCAAGCGATTTTATCCTGTCGGTTTCTTTTTTTCTAAGATGATTGATTAAAAAATTAGAAGAAACAGCCAATCCTGCAACTATTATCGTTAATAGCACAAACACAAACCAGTTGTTAATCTTAGAAATAAAGTTGTTTCTCAAGAATTTATAATTTAAAATCTAATTTTTCAGAATTATTTCAAGTGATTCAAAACTTTGTACAGCGCATCACTCAAATCATTGGCTTGATAATTATTCATGATAATCGCAAAAACATATTTTTGACCAGATTTAGAAGTATGATAACCTGCAAAAGCTCTGCAATCTTTTATACTTCCACTTTTCATTTTCATACCGTTTCCTTGCACTGGAAATCCTTCAAAATATTCAGCAAACCAAGGTTGTTTTTTCGCCCAAATCAAAGCTAAAACTTCAGCCCTTGTCGATGCATAATTTTGTGGAGACAATCCACTTCCATCTACAAAATTAATCATTCTCTCATCTATTCCACGCTGTTTCCAGAAATTTTTAAGGTATTTCATTGCACTTTCAAAAGAAGAATTTCCTGTTTTTTCTTTAGCCATTGTTTTCACGAAAGTTTCCCCGTAGAAATTGATGCTTTTTTTCAGAAACCAAAAAACCATTTTATCTAAAGTAGGTGACAAATATTCTAAAATGACTTTATTTTTAGGAAATGCTAAAGGATTTTGACCTTCAATTAGTCTTTCAGAATTGATGATTATTTTTCCGTTAAAAGCGATATTTTGTTTCTTTAATTCTGCTATAATTTCTAGCGCTAATTGTTTTGGCGGATTAGGTGTAGCTCCAGAAATCGTCAAATTTTTTGCAGGAAGCGTGCCCGTTACATGCGCCACATCATTATAAGGAGTAGTAAAAATGATGCTTCTGTCAGAAGTTCCTTCCGTTCTTGCATCATTCACAAAATGTACACCTTCTAAATTGATATTGAAATTTTTAAAATCTTTACCAAATGTATTGATGTCAAATTGGTTTTCTCGCCAATTTACGCCCCAAACTCCAGCTCCATAATAATTCCCAATGTCATTGTAAGGCCAACCACCAGGAATTTTCTGAAAATCAAAGTACGTGTCATCTATCACCAAATCTCCAGGAATTTCTTTGATATTTCTAGACTTGAGTGTTTCTATGATTTTTGAAATAAAATGTTCTGGTTTATAACCATCATATCGCCAACTTCCCAAAGTGGGATCTCCATTTGAAAAAATATAGAGATGTTTATCTAAAGCGATTTGAGTTTTATATTGATAATTCTTTCCTAAAGTTTCCAAAGCCGCTGCTGCAGTAAAAATTTTCATGGTAGAAGCGGTAGACAATCCTTTGTTTCCTTGATATTCATAAACAAAGTTTCCGCTTTCATCTGCTACATAAAAAGAAAGATTCCCAGAATACATAGGAGAAGATGCCAAAAGTGACTGAACTGCTTTATCTAAATTTTGCGTAACCGACTGTGAATAAAATATTTGCAAGCAAAAAACCGTTATAAAAGCAAAAAATTTCTTCATAAAGAATAATTGTTTTTTCAAATATAAAGAAAATAAAATTGTTTACTTCTTCCTAAATAATTAAAAAAACAAAGAAATAAATGATTTATTAGCAATGTCAATTTATTAAACAATTATTTTAATTAATAAAATAAAGGATGATTTTTGTCAATTTTATATTAAATTTTTATTTTTTAACATTTTATTATCATTTATTTAGCATATATTTGCATCATAATTAACAGACTAAAATTTTTAAAATTATGTCATACACAATTGTAGGGCTTTTCGGAAGCCAAGATCAAGCAAAAGCAGTTTCTGAAAGTTTAGAAAAAAAAGGTTTCAAAGATTCTGATTACATTGTTTACCTTACCCAAAGTAAACCAGTAGAAAAATCTTTTTGGAGCAAACTTTTCACTAATGACATAGACCAAGAAGCTACTGCTGTAGATTCTTTGATTACTAGTGTGGCTATTAATAATGACACTGAATTACAATTGGCAAAAGACGCTTTCAGAGAAAACAAAGTGGTCAATACTTATGAATTACCAGAAGTAGATTTTGCAGAAGCAGTAGATTTAGATTACATTAAAAAAGTAGTTGCCCTAAAAGCAAAAGCGCTTATTTACGCTATGCCAGAAATTAAAACTTCTCATTCTGAAATGAGCACAGGAATAAATTCTGAAGTAAGTTCAAACACATAATTTTTCATATCAAATTAATTTTTCATACGAAGCCCGAAATTTATTTTCGGGTTTTCTTTTTGCGAATTGCGGTAAAGCTTTTATAATAAAGCTTTTTTTTGTATTTTCGTAATATTAAAGAGGCTCAAAGATGGTTTATGATTTAGAAAAAGAAAATAAAGAAATTCAGTATCGCTATAAAGATTTAATCTCTAATACATACAGAACTCTTGATGAAGAACAGAATAAACTCATCAGGAAAGCATTTGATATTGCCTTAGACGCTCACAAAGACCAAAGAAGAAAAACGGGTGAACCTTACATCTATCACCCTATCGAAGTGGCAAAAATTGTTGCCAATGAAATAGGTTTAGGAGCCACTTCTATTGCTTGCGCATTGCTTCATGACGTGATTGAAGATTCTGAATATACTTATGAAGATATCAAGAAAATTTTTGGTCAAAAAATAGCAGATATCGTTAACGGATTGACTAAAATTTCGGTGATGAACCATCAAAACATTTCGGTTCAGTCTGAAAATTACAGAAAATTACTTCTTACGCTTTCAGAAGATTTCCGCGTGATTCTCATCAAAATTGCAGATAGACTGCACAATATGAGAACTCTTGAAAGCATGAGAGATGACAAACAAAAGAAAATCGCCTCAGAAACGGTTTACATTTACGCTCCTCTTGCTCATAGACTAGGACTTTATAACATAAAATCAGAACTTGAAGATTTATCTTTAAAATATAACAATCCAGATGTTTATTACGACATTGCTAATAAATTAGAACTTGCCAAAGATACTCGTGAGAAATATGTAGAAGAATTTAAAAAAGAAGTTTCTGAGCAACTTAAAGAAGAACATCTCAATTTCACCATCAAAGGAAGAGCGAAAGCCATCAATTCTATTTATAGAAAAATGCTAAAGCAAAACGTACCCTTTGAAGAAGTATTTGACAATTACGCGATTAGAATTATTTATAAATCAGATGCTAAAAACGAAAAATTCATCGCTTGGAAAATCTATTCCATCGTTACTGATTTATACCACAGCAATCCGCAAAGAATGCGTGACTGGATTACCAATCCGCGTTCCACTGGGTACGAAAGCTTACATTTGACCGTTCTAGGTCCTGACAAAAAATGGATTGAAGTACAAATCCGTTCCGAAAGAATGGACGAAATCGCTGAAAAAGGCGTTGCAGCACATTATAAATACAAAGAAGGCTTCAAACAAAGCAGTGACGATAAGAATTTTGAACAATGGGTTTCTCAGATTAGAGAAGTCATCGAACAACAACAAAACCTTTCTACCACAGAACTACTTGACAATATTAAACTTAATCTTTATTCCAAAGAAGTTTTTGTTTTCACACCAAAAGGAGAAATTAAAATTTTGCCAGTAGGCTCTACTGCTTTAGATTTTGCGTTTTCAGTTCACACCGATTTGGGAATGAAATGTTTAGGTGCAAAAATCAATGGAAAACTGGTTCCTATTTCTTACGTTTTACAAAACGGTGACCAAATAGACATTCTTTCTTCTCAAAATCAAAAACCAAAGCAAGATTGGTTAGATATTGTCATCACTTCTAAAGCAAAATCTAGAATTAAAGCCGCGCTTAACTCCGAAAAGAACGGCCAAGTTGCAGAAGGAAAAGAGATTTTCCAAAGAAAATTAAGACACGCAAAACTTACCTTTTCAGAGGAAGAAGTGAATAATATTCAGAAATTTTTCAATCATAAAACTTCTCAAGATTTATTTTTAAAATTCTACGATGGCACTTATGATACCACAGATTTAAAAAAATATGCTGATTCTAAAAGTGCGTTGAAAAATTTCTTCCAGAGATTTAGAAAATCTCCTAATATCAATACTGCATACGAAGAAAGTCCAACCACAGATTTAGACTTAATCGTTTTCGGTAAAGATGAAGAAAAACTGAATTACAGTTTTGCCAAATGTTGTACCGTAATTCCTGGTGATAAAATTTTTGGATTTATCACGATTTCAGACGGAATCAAGGTTCATAATGACAATTGCCCGAACGCTATTAACCTTAGAGCCAATTACGATTATAGAGTTATGCCTGCAAAATGGGTTAATGAACAACGTTACAGCAGCAGAGTGAGAATAGAAATCGAAGGAATTGACAGAAAAGGATTGGTTAATGATATTACTGAAGTAATTAGTAATGCCATGAACATTGACATGAAAAGTATTTCTATCGAAAGTAATGACGGTATTTTCTTAGGAACCATCACGCTAGAAGTTAAAAACAAAAGCCAACTAGAAGAAACACTAAAACAACTCAGAAATGTACTGAGTGTAACCCAAGTAAAAAGACTATAAATATGCTGATTACCAATTATTTTAGAAAATTTTTCCAAATCGCTCAATCTTCAGGGAATTTATTGATTATCTGTGTTATCGCTTCATTGATGATTGCTAACTCTAGTTTAGGAGATGATTTTCAAAATCTGTTAAATTATCCAATTGGACCTTATTCTACAAGTCTTTGGATCAACGATGGTTTAATGGCCATTTTCTTTTTATTGGTAGGTTTAGAAATTAAACGTGAACTCATAGAAGGAGAACTTTCTAGCCTTAAAAACGCATCTCTTCCTATTTTTGCAGCAATTGGTGGAATGGTTGTTCCTGCATTAATTTTCATATTTTTTAATTACGGAACAGAATACCAAAATGGATGGGGAATTCCTATGGCAACAGATATTGCGTTTTCTCTCGCCATTATTTCTATGCTGGGGAAAAGAGTTCCACCTTCTGTTAAAATTTTCCTTACTGCTCTAGCAATTGTTGACGATTTAGGGGCAATTGTTGTGATTGCAATTTTCTACACAGAGAAATTAGAATTTACTTATTTAGCTTTGAGTGGTGCCATTTTACTCCTTTTAATTCTTTTAAATTATTTCAAAGTTAAAAAGCATATTTTCTACATCATTCCAGGATTGTTTTTATGGCATTTTATGCATCACAGTGGTATCCATGCTACCATTGCAGGAGTTTTATTGGCATTTACCATTCCTACAAACGAAAGCACTACAGAAATCTCGCCTTTAGAAAAATTAGAAGAAAAATTACACTTACCTGTTAATTATTTCATCATGCCGATTTTCGCATTAGCGAATACTAATATTCAGTTTAAAAGTGGAATGATAGAGGGATTATTTAGCAATTTCGGCTACGGAATTATTCTAGGTTTAGTTCTAGGAAAAGTAATAGGAATCAATCTTTTTTCCTTCATTGCCATCAAATTAAAGCTAAGTGATTTACCTAAAAAAAGCAATTGGTCTCAAATGATTGGTGCCGGTTTATTGGCAGGAATTGGTTTTACCATGTCTATTTTCATCGCGTTGCTTTCTTACAAAGGACACACCGAAATACAAGACGAAGCCAAATTTGCCATTCTGGTAGCTTCTGCTATTTCTGGATTTTCTGGTTATTTTTTACTGAAACTTTTAGCCAAAAAGAAAATTTCGGTTTCCGATTATAAAGAAAATATTTAAGCATAAAAAAGGGTTTCTAAAATATAGAAACCCTTTTTATTTTAAGGCTTACCTCTTTCGTATTGTGGAGGGAAGAAACTTACTTGATTATTTTCCCAAGAGCTTTTTGCTACAAAATATGGATTTCTCAGAAGTTCTCTTGCTAACAAAATTACATCTGCTTCATCTTTTTGCAAAATTTCTTCGGCTTGAGTTGCATTGGTAATCAAGCCTACTGCACCAGTTTTTACTTCTGCTTCTTGTTTGATTTGATGAGAAAAAGGGACTTGATAACGAGAAAAAACATTGATTTTAGCACCAGAAATATTTCCCCCGCTAGAAACATCAATTAAATCTACACCTTTTTCTTTTAAGAATTTAGAAAGCGCTACAGAATCTTCTACGTTCCAACCGTTTTCAGCATATTCTGTTGCAGAAATTCTTACAAACAATGGAACATTATCGTTGAGAACTTCATTTACAGCCTCTACGATTTCTAGTAAAATTCTCGCTCGGTTTTCTAAACTTCCTCCATATTCATCTGTTCTTACATTGCTTAAAGGAGATAAAAACTGAGAAATAAGATAACCATGTGCCGCATGAATTTCAATCACATCAAAACCTGCTTTCACAGTCCTTACTGCAGCTTCTTTGAAAGCCTTTACCAATTCTGAAATTTCAGATTTTGTTAAAGCATGAGGCTTTCTTTCACCTTCTAGATAAGGAATTTCTGAAGGCGCAACCGTAATCCATCCGTTTTCTTCCAAAGAAGTCTGTTTGCCATTCCAAGTAGAAGCTTTTCTACCAGCGTGACCTAATTGAATCCCAATTTTGGTTTCTGTGTTTTGATGGATAAATTCTACGATTTTTTCCCATGCTTCAGCCTGTTCATCATTCCAAATTCCAGCACATTTATCCGTAATTCTGCCTTCTGGAACTACACCAGTAGCTTCTGCAATGATTAATCCTACTCCACCAAAAGCGCGAGTTGCATAATGCACCAAATGAAAATCATTCACTACGCCATTTTCTGCAGAATACATACACATAGGCGCCATGACTACTCTGTTTTTTATTTCTAAATTTCTAAACTTAATTGGGGTAAAAAGTTTCATATTTACAATATTAATTTGAGCCCAAATTTATCATTTTTACGCAGAAAATCACGATTAATTCTTTGGTTTCACAAAATTTTTGTAATTTTACTCTCCGATTTTTTTAAAATGGAAAAAGAATTAAGAATTAAATTTTCTCAGATAGAAAGAAACGAACTTTCAGACATAGAGAAAACCCTTCATGAAGCAGCTATCAATGCTAGAAAAAACGCTTATGCTCCCTATTCTCATTTCAATGTAGGTTGCGCTGTTCTTCTGGAAAATGGAGAAATTGTTACAGGTAACAACCAAGAAAACGCAGCTTATCCTTCTGGTTTATGTGCAGAAAGAGTCACAGTTTTTAATATAGGTGCCAATTATCCGAACGTAAAAATTAAAAAATTATACGTTATTGGTGGACCTTCTAGAGAAGAAACTTTTACTACCGCTACTCCACCTTGTGGTGCATGTAGACAGAGTTTACTAGAATATGAGACGAAGCAAAATGAGCCAATAGAAATTTATTTTTCTGGAATTGATGGAGCGGTTTATAAATGTGATTCGATTAAAGATTTACTTCCGTTCTCGTTTGATGCTTCTTTTTTATAAAATCTAAATAGAAAACCTTAGGGTTTTCTATTTTTTTTGAAATATATAGACCAAAAATTTTCACAATTTCTGGTTTAAACGTACATTTGTCACGCTTTTGGTTTCCGATATTTGTCGGAATTAAAATGGGAATTCGTTGAAAATCCGAAACTGTCCCCGCAACTGTAAATCGTGCTTCGGTGAAAATCGAAGGAATTTTTTGCAAAAAAAGCCATTATCTTATTTGAAAAGATGAGAAGGTGCAAAAAATGCGAAAGTCAGGAGACCTGCCAAAAACATTCATTATCAATACTTTCGGAGGAAAAGTAGAGAAATCCTGTAAAAACGCAGTTCTTCTGTGGTTTTTCTTTATTTCTTTTCCAGAAAGTTATTTATAGCAGTCATTAACTTTAAAATTTAACAATGAAGAAAAACTTAATCTTCGCAGGAATGCTTTTTGTGACGGGAATTTCGCAATTGTCAGCTCAAGAAAAAGAAGAAAAATTAATTCCAGAAGTTACCATCGCAGCAAAAGTTAAACAACAACTTCACAAAACAGGTAAAAACGTACAACTCCTTACTTCTAAAGATTTAGAAAAATTCAAAGGACAAAACGCAGCAGAAATCCTTAATCAAGTCTCTGGTTATCAAATCACTGGAAATTTCAACAACGGTTCTGAACCAAAATCTCTAAAAATTAGAGGTGGAAAACTAGCCAACGTATTAATTCTAGTAGATGGAATTCCGCTAAAAGATGTTACCGGAAATGATTATACCGCTACAGACCTTAGACTTTTTGCTTCAGAAAACATAGAATCTATAGAAATTCTGAATGGAGCATCTTCGGTTTTATATGGTTCTAATGCTACCGTTTCTGTGATTAACATTAAAACTAAAAAATCTTCGCAAAAAGCTTTAGAAGGAAGAATTGGAGCAAGAATTGGCAGTTTCGGAACTTTTGGACAAAATATCAGCGCTCAAGGAAAAATCAATCAATGGAATTATCAATTTTCTGGTTCTAATGAAAAATCAGACGGAATTTCGGCAGCTCTTGGAGAAAATTTCGATAAAGATGGTTTTGAAAAGCAAAATGCAAATGCTACTGTAGGTTACAGCACTCAAAATTTCAATGTAAATGTAAACGCTGGTTATCAACATCATTATTATGATTTTGACAATGGTGCTTTTGAAGATGGAAAATACAAAGGCAATGACACGCAAAAATTCAGCGGACTTAATGCTCAATATTCCTACGAAAAAGGAAATATCACATTTAATTCTAGAATTTCTGCGAATGAAAGAATCGTGAGAAATCTAAATAATAACAAATATCAAGACCAATACAGCTATCAAGGTCAAAATATTTTTGCAGAATTATACAATCAGACTCAATTTTCAGAAAACATCAATTTAGTAGCGGGAATTCAGTATGAAACTCAGAATTTAGGCTCTAAATCTTTACCTTGGGGCGGAACTTCTATGCAAAATGTATTGACTCTAGGCAAAACAGAGATTCGTAATTTTGATGTTTTTGCCAATGCAAATTTAGCATATCAAATTTTTCATTTGGATTTAGGAGCACGATTGAATAATCATTCTAAATATGACAATCACTTTGTTTACAGTGTAAATCCATTTATTTTAACAGATTTAGAAGAGAACTTCTTAAAAATAGGATATTCTTACGCCACTGCGTTTATCGCGCCTACTCTATATCAATCTTATGGTTCACTGCCTTATGTTTTACCAAATTTTGATTTAAAACCAGAAACCAATGCTTCGCATGAATTGGATTTCAGTTTTGGAAAGAAAGACAGAACTTTTGTGGTGAATGCAAGTGTTTTCAGTAGAAAAGAAAAAGATGTTTTCGTGTATAATATTGTAGATTTCAACACTTATGCTGGGAAATTTTTAAACGTAGACAGCAATAAAGTAAAAGGTGTAGAATTAGGAGTTCAATATCATTTCAATGAAAAAGTAAATGTAGGTGGTAATTTCTCTTTCGCTGAAAAAGACAATCCTGCAACAAGATTACGCTCACCAAAACAAAGAGCAAATGCTTTTTTAGAAATTTTACCGATTAAAAACAACAGAATCAATATTTCTTATCAATATACATCAAAAAGAAATGATGCGTACTTTGATTCAAGCGATTACAGTACAAAAAATGTGGAATTAGAAGCATTTCATTTGTTTAACCTGAATATCAATCAGAAAATCACCAAATCTCTAGATACTTATTTAAACATAGGAAACGTATTGAATACTAGTTACACTGATGTCATCGGTTTTACCACAAAACCTAGAAATATAACTTTAGGAGTAGAATATAAATTTTAAGGATTAAATTTTTATTCCACTTGTGTTTCGAGCTTCAGCAATTTATTTGCTGAAGTTTTTTTTATGATTTTTTATCAGAATCTAATTTGATGGTATGTTCAGAACTTGCCTCAGGTAAGTTTTCGATTTCATGGTGATATTCTTCTACTTCGTGTTTCATTTCATCTGCCAAAATTTTCTCAATTCTGAGTTTTCTGATGGCAATATTCAATTCATTTCCTAAAAGAAGCAAAATCACATTTAAATTCACCCAAACCATTAATAAAATAAGCGAACCAATAGAACCGTACAAAACATTGTATCTGGCAAATTTACTTACATAAACCGCAAAAAAATACGTAGTAATAACAAATACTATCGTGGTAAAAAATGCACCTGGAAGCGCTTGTCTGAATCTGGCAATCTTGGCTGTTCCCACCCAATAAAACAAAGCCAACAACAAGAAATAAAACAATGGAAAGGAAACAAATCCAATGATTTTCGATAAATTATCTACAAACCAAGAAATATCGTATTGTGGCGTAAAAAGTTTGAGAACTACTTCAGAATAATACACTCCAAAAAGCGCTAAAAAGATAATTGCAATAAAACCTATCGTGATGAAAAAAGACAAAATATATTCGTAAACGTCTGTTCGTTTTTCTTCGGTGTGATCATTAAATCCATCAATGAGAGAAAAAGTTCCGTTGGTTGCAAAAATCAAAGCAAAAATAATCGTGAAATTACTGATGCTCTTCATATTCGGAACAATACTTTTGGTAATGTAATTCGTCACATCTGCATGCATGTGTGCCGGAAAAACATTATGCATCAATACTTCGAAAATATAAAACTGAAGCTTATCATAATGCGGTAAATATGGTAAAATAGAAAGCAAAAACAATAAAAACGGGAATAAACTCAAAAAGAAACTCCACGAAATAGCAGAAGCTTTCGCGATTAAACGGTTTTTAAAAACTCCTCTTACATAGATATTAAACATTTCCCAGAGAGAAATGCCTAACATGGGCAAATGTATGCCATCTAAAAAACGATGAATTTTTCTAAGGAAAGTAGGAAGTTTCAAAATCGTTATTTTATATTTGTACAAAGATAAGGAATGAAAATTAATTTACTCTGCATAGGCAAAACTGACGATAAAGAAATTAAAAATCTCATCAATTACTATCTTACAAGGCTTCCTAGACATTGGAATTTTGAAATTACAGAAATTCCAGATGTTAAAAATGCCAGAAATCTCACACCTGATTTACTTAAAAAAGAAGAAGCTAAATTATTCCTCAATATTATAGAAAATACAGATTTGGTAGTGCTTTTAGATGAAAAAGGAAAACAATTTACCAGCAGAGAATTTGCTCAAAAATTAGATTCTTATCAAAACAATTCTATCAAAAAAATATGTTTTTTAGTTGGTGGAGCTTATGGTTTTTCAGAAGAAATGTATCAAAGAGCAAATGAAAAAATCTCCATTTCTAAAATGACTTTCACGCATCAAATGATTCGATTATTTTTTGTAGAACAGATTTACCGAGCAGACCAAATCCTACAAGGAAAACCGTATCATAATGACTAGGTAAAGGTAAAGGTAAAGATTATACTTCTGATTTTCTGATTACTTTTTTTGCTAAAGTTCCAAAGAATAAAGCCAAAAGAATTCCCATGATTGCACCTACTATGATATCTCCAGGAAAATGCATTCCTAGATATACTCTACTGTATGCAACAATAGCTGCCCAAACAAATAGGAAATAAGGTAATTGTTTTATTTTTTTGCCTAAAAGCATGGTAAGATAAGTCGCTACAAAAAAAGAATTAGATGAATGTGCTGAATAAAACCCAAACTTACCACCGCATTTTACTTCTCGCAATAAACCTTCTAATGATGGATCATGGCATGGTCTTAATCGCTCAAATCCAAATTTAAAAATATTAGCGATTTGGTCAGAAGCAGTAATTCCTAATGCTACAAAAAGCAATATGTAGAACAATGATTTTTTATTGAAATTTTTATACAGAAAATATAAAAAAATAACATAAAGCGGAA
This sequence comes from uncultured Cloacibacterium sp., assembly GCA_964530915.1. GTDB lineage: Bacteria > Bacteroidota > Bacteroidia > Flavobacteriales > Weeksellaceae > Cloacibacterium. Next base: position 20,835 of record CAZHCK010000039.1, read on the forward strand.
TCCAGAACCATTTTTCTGAAACCAAAATCCAGAACGGATCAAAAGTAGAACTTCCTAAATTGTTTAGGAAAATCATGGCTTGCTTGTCTTCTAAAATAATTTCTTCCATTATCTTGAAACTGGGCCTTGATATTCGTCGCTTAATTTATTGATTTCTTCTTTAGATTCTTGAATTAACTCGTCAGAAGATTTTCCTTCGATTTGTTTTCTTAAATCTAATTCTTCTTTTATTTTTTCGGTAGGATCGTATTCTTGAGCTGCTTTTTTTACTTTTTCTATTTCGCGCTTTATTTCCGAGACTGGATTATCTGTTTCCTTCATGATTTCCGATTTTACATCTTCCATCGCATCTTTCATTTTACGCACTCCTTGTCCTAATCCTCTTGCAATTTCAGGGATTTTATTAGGTCCAAATAAAACGACAATTACCAAAGCA
>CAZHCK010000040.1:0-21194 GCA_964530915.1 uncultured Cloacibacterium sp.
ATATTAAGATCAATAGGAACGGGCTTTAGCCCGTTTTCAAATTTTTAAAAAATTAATTGGCTTTAGCCAAAATTTAAATAATTTGTTTTAACAATCTTTTTTTCAAAATCTTCATTCCTTCTGTAGCAGAGGTTTTCAAGAAATTTTCGTGTTTGGTGAACTGGTTTTCTAAATGTGGATCAATCACAAAAATTTCACAAATCTTAGGAACGTAATGTATCAATCCAGCAGCTGGATACACTTGCAAAGAAGTGCCTATGACAATGAAAATATCAGCTTCAGAAGCAATTTCGGCGGCATGATCCATTTCTGGAACCCAAACAATATGCGGACGAAGTTGGTTTCCAAATTTATCTAAATCTCCCAGATTACAGTCTTCTTCCCAGTCGTAAATTTGTGTTTCATCCTTCACAGAACGTACTTTTTTAAGTTCACCATGAAGATGAATGACTTTACTAGAACCCGCTCTTTCGTGCAAATCATCTACATTTTGAGTAATAATATGTACGTCAAAATGTTGTTCTAAATCTGCGAGAATTTCATGAGCGAGATTGGGTTTTACGTCTTTCAGTTGTCTTCGTCTCAAATTATAAAAATCTAAAACCAACTGAGGATTTCTAGCAAAACCTTCTGGCGAAGCCACATCTTCTATTTTGTGATTTTCCCAAAGTCCGTTAGAATCTCTAAACGTAGAAATTCCGCTTTCTGCAGAAATTCCTGCGCCAGATAAAACAACGAGTTTCTTTTTCATTACTCAATTTTTTTCTTGCTGAATTTCTTTCTAAATTCTAGTTTTTGAAGTTGTCTTTCCATAATTAATTTGGCAATGGTTTTACCAGAACTGATGGTTTTGTCTTCATTTTGAAGGGCAATTTTCAGTTTTTGTTCGCTGATGTCAATTCGGTATAATAAGTTGACTAATTTATTGAAGTCTTTGTCTATCAATTCATTAATATAAACGGCGAGATAGTTTTCTAAATCTTCTGCTGAATATTTTTCCAAAACTTCAGGAAACTCATGAGATATGAGTTTGTTCATTAATTGCTCGGGATTATATTTCTGAAGATCAGACATTTTCCCTAATTTTTAAATTGTGGAACTAATCTCTGTGGATTTTTTTGCTCAAAAGTATACGCCATGTTGATGAGTTTTCCTTCGCTCCAAGCTTCAGCGTAAAACAAAATTCCAACTGGCAAACCATCAATATTTCCCATAGGAACGGTAATGCTAGGATAACCAGCAATCGCAGCAGCGCCAGAACCTTCAAAAATATAATTGTCTCCGTTCACCATATCCGTTTTCCAAGCTGGACTTGTAGAAGCAGCGATAAGAGCGTCTAATTGATATTTTTTTAGCGTGGCATCAATTCCGTTTTTACGACTTCCTTCCTGAATTTCTTTTAATAATTTAGCGTAATTTTCATCTTGCATGCCTTTTGTAGCCTGCGTCATTTCTAGAAATTCCTGTTTGAAATATTTCATTTCTTCAGGATTATTTTTGTTGAAAGCAATCAATTCTTCTACCGATTTTATTTTTGCATTCGGCCCTAAAGTTTTGAAATAATTATTCAATCCATCTTTGTATTCCAATATCATTAAATCAAAAGATTTTCCTTGAATTTCGTTTGCAACAGGCTCCTCTGAAATTTCAACTAAAATAGCGCCTTCTTTTTCCAAAAATTTTAAATTTTCTTGAAAAAGTGCATCTACTTTTACATTTCCGCTTGATTTTTTAGAATAACCAATTCGTTTTCCTTTTAAGCCGTCCAGATTTAAGAAAGAAGTATAATCTGTTTTTGCTATATTTTTTGAAGCCAAAGTATGCGTGTCTTTTTCGTCAACACCTGTCAAAACGCCAAGAGCAATTGCGGCGTCTTTTACGGTTCTCGTCATTGGTCCTGCTGTATCTTGCGAAACAGAAATCGGGATAATTCCGTTTCTGCTTACCAAACCAACCGTAGGTTTTAAACCCACAATTCCATTCACGCTACTCGGACAAATAATAGAGCCGTTGGTTTCCGTTCCAATCGCGAAAATTCCCAAATTCGCAGAAACTGCAGCACCAGAACCTGCACTAGAACCACAAGTATTTCTCGTTAAATCATACGGATTTTTAGTTAAACCACCATTTCCACTCCAGCCAGAAACAGACATCATTCCACGGAAATTGGCCCATTCCGAAAGATTGGTTTTCCCGATGATAATGGCACCTGATTTTCTTAATTTTTCAACCAAAAATGCATCGTGCAGCGGAAAAGAATCTTTCATAGCCAAAGAACCTGCTGTATTAGGCATTTTGTCTTTGGTGTCAATATTATCTTTCAACAAAACGGGAACGCCAAAAAGTGCACCTTTTCTTAATTGCAATGGAACTCGGTCTAAACTGTCTGCAATTTTCATCGCATCAGGATTTACCGTAATTACAGAATTGAGTTTTGCTCCGTTTTTGTCAACTTTTTCTATTCTTTCTAAGTAAGATTTTACAACATCTGTAATTTTATATTCTTTGTTTTGATAGCCTTTTTGAAGCTTTTCAATATCATATTCTAAAAATTTAAAATCCTTGTTGTAATCTGTATTTTGAGCATTCATTAAGAAAAATGAAGCTACTGAAAGCAGTGATAAAAGTTTTCTTTTCATTCGAGATATTATTTATCTCAAAGATACATTTTTAGACTAAAAAATCAAGTTAAATTTTCAACTTCACATTATTCAATCTCAAAGAATTAGCAATCACAGAAACGGAAGAAAAACTCATGGCAGCAGCAGCAAACATTGGAGACAATAAAACGCCGAAAATAGGGTAGAGTAAACCTGCAGCAATCGGAATTCCGAGCGTGTTGTATGCAAAAGCAAAAAACAAGTTTTCTTTTACGTTTTTCATCATTTTTTCGCTCAAAATTTTAGATTTTGCCACGCCAGAAATATCGCCTTTCAGTAAAGTAATTTCTGCAGAATTCATCGCAATATCAGTTCCTGTTCCCATTGCAATTCCTACGTTGGCTTGTGCAAGAGCAGGAGCGTCATTTATTCCATCGCCAGTCATGGCAACAATTTTTCCTTGAGTTTGGAGGTTTTTAACCTCGTTTATTTTGTCTTGAGGAAGACAATTCGCAAAATATTTTTTGATGCCCAAATTTTCTGCAACGTGTTTTGCAGTAGCTTCATTATCACCAGTCATCATAATGATTTCGATGCCTTTATTTTGTAAAAATGCGATGGCAGATTTTGCATTGTCTTTAATTTTATCTTTAAACCCAAAAACCGCAACTGCTTTTCCATCAATCGTTAAATATGAAACGGTATTCGCTTCGTTTTCTAAAATTTGTGCTTTGTGAAGTAAATTTTCAGAAATTTCAAAGTTATTTTCTTTGAGATAATGAATATTTCCTAGGAATAGTTTTTTACCATCAATTTCGCCCAAAATTCCTCTACCTGAAATGTTTTCAAAGTTTTTCACATTGTCATTTTGAGCGGAAGAATGTAGCGAAAAATCTTTATTAACAGATTCTTCATTTCGCTTTTGAACTACGTTCGCAGACTTATCGTCTGTATTCAGAATGACAGCATTTAAAACGGCTTGCGAAAGCGGATGTTCTGAATTTTTATTAAGAGAAGCCGCAAATTGTAATGCTTCATTTTCCGGAATATTTTCTGAGAAAATTTGAGTTAAAGAAGGCTTTCCTTCGGTTAAAGTTCCAGTTTTATCGGTGATTATCACGTTTACTTTCTGCATTTCTTCTAATGCTTCTGCGTTTTTAATCAAAATTCCGTTTCTGGCACCTTTGCCAATTCCTACCATTACAGACATTGGTGTCGCTAAACCAAGAGCACACGGACAAGCTACAATCAAAACCGCTAAAGCATTCACCAAAGCAAAAATCGCACGATTTTCTCCACCGAAAAAGTACCAGAAAATGAAAGTTAATACTGAAATAGCAATCACAACTGGAACAAAAATTTTAGAAACTTTATCCGTTAGTTTTTGGATTGGCGCTTTGCTTCGGCTTGCGGAGTTGACCATTTCTATGATTTGAGAAAGGAGTGTGTCTTTGCCAATTTTCTCTGTTTTCATGAGGAAAACTTGGTTTCCGTTAATGGTTCCAGAAGTGACTTTGTCGCCTAATTTTTTTTCCGCAGGAATCGGTTCTCCCGTAATCATGCTTTCGTCTATCGTGGTATTTCCTTCGATAATTTCTCCGTCAACTGGAATTTTTTCTCCTGGCTTTACTTTAAGAATATCTCCAATTTTAACTTCTGCAACGGGAATATTTTTTTCTGAATTATTTTGAATAAGATGTGCTTCTTTTGGCGAAAGATTCATCAATTCTTTGATGGCGTTTCCCGTTTTTTGATGGGCTTTTGCTTCCAACATCTGTCCAAAAATTACTAATGTTAAAATAACCGCAACTGCTTCGAAATAGAGCGGAACTTCGTGATGATTTTGCATAAATTCATGCGGAATTAAATTTGGAAAAGTAAGTGCGAAAATGCTGTAAACAAAAGCTGCACTTGCTCCCAAACCAATCAGTGAAAACATATTAAGATTCCAAGATTTAAAAGAAATCCAAGCTCTTTTGAACAAAAACCAACCTGTGAAAAATACGACTGGAAGCGTGAAAATTAATTGTAAAATTCCAGAAATTCTTGAACTAAAAGGAAATTTAAAAAACATTCCGCCCATTGATAAAATAAAAACGGGAAGGGTAAATGCAACCGAAATCCAAAATTTCTTCTGCAGATTTTTATAGGTATCGTCTTCAGATTCATCGTCGTTTCCAGTGATTTTAACCAAATCCATTCCGCAAACTGGGCAACCAACATTTTCGGGATAGGTTTTATCTCCTTCACAAAACATTGGGCAATAGTAACCGCTTTCTGCAGTCGGCTTTTTGCTTTCAGCTGATGGCTGATTGCTGATTGCTGATTGCTTTTCTTCAATCGGTACACAGTACATATTGCAAACAGGGCAGCGTTTTCCTTGTACGAAATAGACTTTATCGCCTTCACATTCCATCGGGCAATAATAAACAGAACTTGGCGAAACTCTGTCTTGAGGCGGAATAAATTCTGTAGATTTTGGTTTTTCAGGATCTTCTAAAACGTAGTTTCCTGCATTTTTAAGCTCAGAATTAAGTTTTTCTAAGTCGATTTCTTGTTCAGATGTAATTTCAACGAAATTTCCTGCGAGATTTACATCAGCTTTTATTACTTCTAAATCATTTAAAACAGAAGAAATCTTTTTCTGACAGCCTTCGCAAGACATTCCCAGAACGTTATATTTTTTGGTATTCATCTTTCTTAATTTTGATACAAATTTCAAAATTAATCAAATAAAAACCATTATCAAATCATGGCAGAATGTTATGAAATTTAGATTTTTAAGATTTTGGGAAATGAAAATTTTAAATCAAATCAATAGGAAGTCTCTTTTTTTCTTTGAGTTCCTGAAATTGTGAAGGCGAAAATCCGGTGATTTTTTTGAACTGTTGAGAAAGATGTTGAACTGTTTTATAACCTAGTTTGTCTGCAATCTGAGAAAGGGTAAGTTCGCGATAAATCAAAAGTTCTTTTACTTTTTCAATTTTTTGAAGAATGAAATATTGTTCTAAAGTAATGTTTTCTGTTTGTGAAAAAACCTTAGAAATACTGCTGTATTCTTTGTTGAGTTGATCTGAAAGGTATTTAGAAAGTAAGAAATCTTCATTAATATCAAGATTTTGAACTTTTTCCAAAATAAGTTTTTTGATGGTTTCGATTTGTTTTTGTGAAGCATCTTCTAGAATTTCAAAACCTATTTTTTTTAGGTTTTCGTTGAGTTTTTCAAGCTGATTTTTTGAAATTTCTGTAGAAATATCCACCCAGCCCAAATTCACCGAAACGAAATCAATTTCAGAATTTCGGAAAACATCTTCCACTGCAGTGATACAGCGGTTACAAACCATGTTTTTAATGTGAATAGTCATCATATATTCACAAAAATACAACTTTTAGAACTTGTAGTTTTCTTATCTTTGATAAAAATTAAAATTATGGATTTTTCAAAAATTATCATTGGGGTAATGAGATGGGGAATTTGGGGAGCCAATCATTCTGAAAGTGGCGTTCAAAAATTAATAGAAACTTCTTTAGAAGAAGGTTTGTATACCTTTGACCATGCAGATATTTATGGTGGTTATACTACAGAAGAGTTGTTCGGAAATGCTTTTTCTAAGATGAAAATTGAACGTGAAAAAATTCAGTTGATTACCAAATGTGGAATTTGTATGCCTTCTGAAAAGAAAAATTTTCCTCTGAAATACTATAATTATTCTAAAGAATATATTCTAAATCAGGTAGATGAGAGTTTGAAAAATCTAAAAACAGATTATATAGATTTGTTATTGTTACACAGACCTTCTCCACTCATGAATCCTGAAGAAATAGCCGCTGCATTTGGAATTTTGAGGAGTTCTGGAAAAGTGAGAGATTTTGGTGTGAGCAATTTTTCTGTGACTCAGTTTGATTTAATTTCTAAATATTTTCCGCAATTGGTGACCAATCAAGTTGAAGTCTCTTTGACGGAAACCAAAGCTTTTTACGATGGAACGATTGACCAAATGATGATGAAAAAGTTGCAACCTATGGCTTGGAGCGTGATGGGAAGTTATTTCGCAGAAGATTCTGAAAGAACCGCGAGAATAAAGTCGGTTTTGGGTGATTTATCAAAAAAATATAATGCAGACGAAGCACAACTTTTACTTGCATTTCTCTTAAAACATCCTGCTAAAATTTTGCCAATTATTGGAACTTCAAAAACTGAAAGTATAAAATCTCTCAAAAAATCTTTGGAAATAGATTTAACTGTAGAAGATTGGTTTAGCCTTTTAGAAGCCAGTTTGGGGCATAAAGTGGCCTAGAATTAGGTAGAGGTAAAGGTAAAGGTAAAGGTAAAGGTTGAGTGGTTTTTTTTGAGACTGAGCGTTATTTTATAACGTGAGTTTGCGTGAGTGCGAAGCGATTTGTCTGAGCTCTCCCGAAAATTTATTTTTGGGAAGCGAGTGAGCGTAGAACGACCTATTTTACAGGGATTTAGGTTTTTGGGAATAGGGCACGCCAAAATAAAAATTGTTTATGTCATTTATTGTTGTATCTTGCGAAAGATTTCTTATAAATGTTTTTCAAAATAATGTTCATTCGTTTTTTGTCTTCTTTTATAATTCAATCATTTAGGACAATTTTAATTTAATTTTTTTTAACAATGAACATTTTTGTTTCAAACATCAATTACGTAACTAAAGATTATCAGTTACAAGATTTATTTTCAGAATTTGGCGAAGTTACTTCGTGCAAAATTATTACAGACAAAGAAACAGGTAGAAGTAGAGGTTTCGGATTCGTAGAAATGAGTGATGAAGAAGGACAACAAGCAGTTGAAGCTTTAAACGGTAAAGAATTTAACGGAAAAGAACTTAACGTTTCTGAAGCTAAACCAAGAGAAGAAAAACCAAGAAGAAGTTTCGATAACAACAGAGGAGGTGGTTACGGAAACAGAGGTGGTTACGGAAATAATAGAGGTGGAAACGATAGAGGTGGAAACCGTTGGTAAACAATCTTTTTTGAAAGAAAAAAATGAAGCGACTCAGTAATGAGTCGCTTTTTTATTGGTGTAAGTAGGAATTATTTTTTCTTGACTAAAATAACCATGTCTCTCAAATAAATATTATCTTTTTTATTGACTTTGTTATTGGTAATTTCTGAAAAATATACTTTGAAATGATACTGGTGCAGATCAAATTCTGTAGAAATTTCTTCTATTGGAGTATTGAGCTGGTCTGCATTATCTTTTTCTAATTGTTTTTTGAGAAAAGGAGTTAAATCATAAGATTGAGTAACTTTGGTAGGTAATTCTAAATCAATGATATAGCCTGAGAAAATATAACCATCTCTAATTGGTTTTGTCTTTAGCTTATAATCGTCTAATTGTTCTTCATTTTGAATATCAGTATTGCTAAAAACAATAAGTTTTTCGTAGTTCTGAATGTCATAATTTCTTTTGTTAGAAAACACACCTTGATAATCGCTTTTGTAAGCATTAACTTCTTTCGATTTAATGATGTTTTGGAAAGAAATTCTCATTTCTGAGTTAACCATATATCTTTCTTGTTCGAATATTTTTTTGAATTTAGAAAAATGAGTTTCTGGGATATAATTCAGTAGAAAAGCCTGTTGTTTTCTTTCGTTTAGAAATTGAAATTTATTAGCAATTTCAATAGCCACTGAATCTTGAATCGCTTTATTAAAATTAATTTTTCCTTTTTCTAAAAGTTGGTTTTTGGTTAAAATTTGTTGTAATTCTGTTTTCTGACTTCTTTTAGCGGTAGAAAAAGCATTAACATAAGGAAAAATCAATGCAAATACACCGAAGATAAACAGTGAAATCGGAACAAATTTAATAGTAGCTTTTTTGTAAAAGATAGAATAGAAAACGACTGTGGTAAGCCAAAGTGCCAATAGCAAAACGAAATATCTAGGTTCTGTATAACCATATTCTAAAATTCTGGTAAAAATCGCTACAAATAGTAAAACCAATAGTGGAATAAGAGTGTAATAGAAAATTTTGGAGAAAATTTTCACCCAAGATTTTGCGGATTCTTCTTTCAGTGGATGAACCAAAAGCAATGCTAAAATTCCAACCACTGAATAAATTAAAATGAGATAAGAAACCCAACCTCTTGGTAATTCCCAGTGTAACAATATTTTACCTGCGTAGAAATATAAAATGGTTACATAAATTAATAATAGCGGAATAAGAACAAACTGTGTGAAAAATTTCAGAATTTGTGGGTAACTTCCATCTTTTTCGAGTTGAAAAATTCCTTTGTCATTAAAAATTAGAAAAATGAAAGTGCTTCCTAAAATGGCTAAAAATAGTATGGTTTTAGGATAAAGATTGTTATTGAAATTGAAGTCAAACAATTTATCTACCGCTAAAATTGCTAAAACAACTCCCAAAACTAAAACGCCCGTAAAAACGCCCGTCAGGAAAATATTGATGAATAAATTTTTATTGTATTGCCAAAAATTAAGTTCTGGCTTCTTATTCAAAAATCCTGAAAATGAAACAAATAAGTGTGATAAAATAACCAATGCGAAAATCACAAAACCATTCACTTCTGTAAATTGTTTTTCGGAGTCTGGCAAATAAAAATAGAACCAAACGAGAAATGCAACTCCCAAAATTTCTAAAAGAAAACCTTTGCCAATTCTTTGAGAGAGCATTTTGATGCCAAACATCAGCGAAATTCCCAAACATCCGGTAAAAGCCAATTTGGTTACTAAAAATTGATTGTCTTGATGGTCAATTTCTATTGCAACAACCGCAGAAATAGCTGCAATAAGCGCTGCGGTAAGAACCATAGGATATCTTAAAATAATATCATCGGTTTTTCCCCAGATTTCCTTAAATTTTGTAATCATGATGTATGCTTTGAAGTTGGAAAAAGGCTGTTCTATTTCATAAACTTCTCACCTATAACATCCATTATCCAACAGAATTATTTTTTCTTTTTCTTTTTTTTCTTTTTGTCTTTGTCCTTTTCTTTTTCAGGCACGGAAAGCTGAACCATTCCTTCGTTCATTAAGTCCACTAATAAAGCATTAGGATTATTATCGTAAAAATTAAGAATGAAGTTTTTTAACAGTGTTTTTTTATAGGTTTCCTGAGTTACAGAGATTTCATATTTATGAATTCTTCCTTCAGTAACAGGTTTTAGGAAGTTTTTGGTAACCAAATTTTTCAAAAAAGTAGAAACGGTGTTTTGGTGTGGTTTTGGCTCTGGAAAAGCAAGCATAATGTCTTTAAGATAAGTAGGGCCAAGTTTCCAAATAATTTTCATAACTTGTTCTTCGCCAGAAGTCAAGGATTTAAGATTTTCCATATTCTTGAAATTGAATTATAAATGTAGTAAAAATTTTAAGATTATAGAGATGTCTGTATATTAAAATATAAGTAAGCCAAAGAAACCACCGTTCCGATAAATGCTCCCATAATGACTTCTTTTGGCGTATGTCTTTTGAGAATAATTCTTGAGATGGCAACAAATGATGTAAGAACGAACCAAATAATGCCCAAAATTGGATTCAAAGAAAAGAATAATGCCGTTACAAAAACATTAAAAGCGGTGTGCATAGAACTTTTGATGAAAAAATTACTGATGTGCATAATCAGCATGAGAATGAATAAGAAAACTATGATGAAAAGTAAGTCTGTTCTTTGCTTTGTGAAATACAAAACCCCTGTATAAATTGCAATGACTATAAAATTAAATAGATAAAGGCTGTTTCTCTGTTTTCGGTCAGAAACATCCATATTAGTGTAGTTACCTTTTTTTACATTCCAGCCAATCCATGAAAAAATAGGAATAACTACTATACCAATCATCAATAAAATATTGATTAAAGATTCTTCCCAGGTCATTTTTACATAAGCAAAACAAATAAAGAAGATGAGTAGCGAAAAAAGTGGATTGAGTAGGTTAGAAATTACTTTAGAAAGGATTACAACAGCAGAAAAATTTTTCTTAGACATGGATTTATAAATGTTTTTTCAAAAATATAATATTTAAAGAAACAAATATCATCATTATTTGTGACATAAGTTTTCTTATAAACAAAAGAATTTTACTATTTTTGCATATTATTCAGAAAAATGCTCTTTAAAGGCATTTTAAATTTTGAAAAATCAACAAATTAAAACTTATCAATGAAAGAGTTTTCTAAAGAAGTTTATTTGCAATGGTATGCAGATATGACAATGTGGAGAAGGTTTGAAGACAAATGCCGTTCTCTTTATCTAAAACAAAAAATTAGAGGTTTTTTACACTTATACAATGGCCAAGAAGCAATTCCAGCAGGATTTGTACATGCTATGGATCTTACTAAAGATGCGATGATTACAGCATACAGATGTCACGTACATCCTATGGCAATGGGAGTAGATCCTAAGAGAATTATGGCAGAATTGTGTGGTAAAGCTACAGGAACTTCTAACGGATTAGGTGGTTCTATGCACATTTTCTCAAAAGAGCATAGATTTTACGGAGGTCACGGAATTGTAGGTGGTCAGATTCCATTAGGAGCTGGTATTGCATTTGCAGATAAGTATTTTGAAAGAGGTGGAGTTACCATTTGTTATTTTGGTGATGGAGCTGTAAGACAAGGTGCTTTACACGAAACCTTTAACATGGCAATGAACTGGAAACTTCCAGTAGTTTTCGTGGTAGAAAATAACCAATACGCTATGGGAACATCAGTTTCTAGAACAGCAAACCACGAAGATATCTATAAATTAGGTTTAGGTTACGAAATGCCTTGTATGCCTGTAGATGCTATGGATCCAGAAAAAGTAGCAGAAGTAGCTTACGAAGCTGTGGAAAGAGCAAGAAGAGGAGACGGGCCTACTTTCATAGAAGCTAGAACTTACAGATTCAGAGGTCACTCTATGTCAGATGCTGAACCTTATAGAACTAAAGAAGAAGTAGCTCTTAAAAAAGAAGAAGACCCAATCGTTTTAGTTAAAAACAGAATTTTAGAAAACAAATGGGCGACTGAAGAAGAATTAGAAGCTATCGAAGAAAAATCTAAAATGTTCGTAGAAGAATGTGAAGCTTTTGCAGAAGAGTCTCCATATCCAAATGCTGAAAAAGTATATGAATATGTATATTCTGAACCAAACTATCCATTCTTAGATAAATTAGAAAATTAATTTTAAATTCATTTGAAATTTGAAATTTGAGTTTGAAATTCTTTGAGTTTTAAATCTCGAATCTCGAATCTCGAATCTCAAATCAATATAAAAATTATGGCTGAAGTAATTACAATGCCCAGACTTTCTGATACAATGACCGAGGGAAAAGTATCAAAATGGCATAAAAAAGTAGGTGATACAGTAAAAGAAGGCGATGTTTTAGCCGAAATCGAAACAGATAAAGCCGTTCAAGATTTTGAATCAGAATTTAACGGTACTCTTTTATACATTGGTACAGAAGAAGGAAGTAATTCTCCTGTAGATAGCGTTTTAGCAATTATAGGAAATGCTGGAGAAGATATTTCTGGTTTAGTTTCAGGAGGTAATTCTGCTCCTCAAACAGAAGAAAAGAAAGAAGAAGTTGCAGTTTCTGCACCAGAAGTTTCGGCTGTTTCAGCAGGGATTCCTGCAGGTGTAGAAGTAATTACTATGCCTAGACTTTCTGATACCATGACTGAAGGTAAAGTGGCTAAATGGCACAAAAATGTAGGTGATGATGTAAAAGAAGGGGATATTCTTGCAGAAATCGAAACAGATAAAGCGGTTCAAGATTTTGAATCAGAATTTAAAGGAACGCTTCTTTACCAAGGAGTTTCAGAAGGAAATGCAACGAATGTTGATGAAATTTTAGCTATTATTGGTCCTGCTGGAACAGATGTATCTGCAATTGTTGCAGGTGGCGGAAAAGTTGCTGCTCCAGTTGCTACAGAAGCTCCAAAAGCTGAAGCCGTAACAACGGTAACGGTACCAGTTTCTACTACAACTTCTGCTGGCGGAAGAATTAATATCTCTCCTTTAGCTAAAAAAATGGCTTCAGAAAAAGGAATTGATATCTCAACTGTTAAAGGAAGTGGAGACAACGGAAGAATCGTTAAAAAAGATATTGAAAATTATCAACCAAGTGCAGCTCCAGTTCAGCAAACTGCTGCAGTTTCTACAAGTGTAGCTTCTGCTCCTGCTGCTCAAGTTGCTATGAATTTCGTAGCAGGTGAAACTACAGAAACCGTAAACTCTCAAGTAAGAAATATTATTGCAAAAAGACTTTCTGAAAGTAAATTTACTGCACCTCACTACTATCTAATGGTAGAAATCAATATGGATAAAGCTATCGAAGCTAGAAAAGAGTTGAATAGTTTACCAGATACTAAGGTTTCTTTCAATGATATGGTGATTAAAGCTACTGCTTTAGCATTGAGAAAACACCCACAAGTAAATTCTTCTTGGGCAGGTGATAAAATTATTCACCACGGAAATATCAACGTAGGTGTAGCTGTTGCAATTCCAGATGGCTTAGTAGTTCCTGTTCTTAAAAATGCAGATTATATGAATTATAATCAAATTTCTGCATCTGTAAAAGATATGGCTTCTAGGGCGAAATCAAAAGGTCTTAAAGCGAATGAAATGGAAGGTTCTACTTTCTCTATTTCTAACCTTGGTATGTTTGGAATCGAAACCTTTACTTCGATTATTAACCAACCAAATTCTTGTATCCTTTCAGTAGGTGCAATTATTGAAAAACCAGTGGTTAAAAACGGTCAAATCGTGGTAGGAAACACTATGAAACTTTCTCTAGCTTGTGACCATAGAGTAGTAGATGGTGCTACAGGTGCACAATTCTTACAGACTCTTAAAACTTATTTAGAAAGTCCGTTGACTATGTTACTGTAAAATTTTAAAATTTTATATATCCAAAATCCTTTCATTTTTTTGAAAGGATTTTTTATTTGTGATTTTAGAATATTTAAAAAATCTCATATCTCATATCTCGTATCTCACATCTATTTACTATTTTTGAACTATGATTAAAGCGAAAAATATTCACAAATCTTACGGTGATTTAGAAGTTCTAAAGGGAGTAGACTTAGAAATAAAAACTGGAGAAATTGTTTCCATTGTTGGGGAATCAGGAGCTGGTAAATCTACTTTGCTACACATTCTGGGAACTTTAGATTTGCCTTCTCATATAGATAAATATGGAACTGAATTAACAATTGGTGATCAATCATTTCTAAAAATGAATGACAGAGAAATTTCTAAATTTAGAAATGAAAACATAGGATTCGTATTTCAGCATCATCAGTTATTGCCAGAATTTACAGCTTTAGAAAATGTTTTGATGCCAACGAGAATTTCTGGGAAAAACGAAAAAGAATCTATGGACAAAGCATTTCTTTTGTTCGAAGAATTACACATTGCACATAGAATTCAGCATAAACCAAAAGAACTTTCTGGTGGTGAAGCGCAGCGTGTAGCCGTAGCCAGAGCTTTAATCAATTCTCCAAAAATTATTTTTGCAGACGAACCCACTGGAAATTTAGATTCCAAAAATGCAGATGCACTGCATCAACTTTTTTTTGATTTAAGAGACAGATATAATCAGACTTTTGTGATAGTAACGCACAATAAAGAACTGGCAGAAAGTACCGATAGAAAATTAGTCATGAAAGACGGACTTATTTTATAAAAGAGCCAAGTAAAAAGTAAAAAGAGTCAAGTTTATCTAAAGCTAAAATAATGTCGATAAAATTCCTTTCTGAAGATGACAGACCAAGAGAAAAATTTCTTTTGAAGGGTAAATCTGCGCTTTCAGATTCAGAATTACTGGCGATTATTTTAGGAAGTGGAAATATAGAAGAATCTGCGGTAGAACTCGCTCAAAAAATTTTGAAAAGTGTAGACAATAACTGGCAAAACCTGAGTTTACTTTCTATAAAAGATTTGATGAAATTCAAAGGAATTGGTGAAGCAAAAGCCATTTCTATTGCTACAGCGCTGGAAATTGGCAGAAGAAAAGCATCGCAAGAAATTCCAGAAAAATTGGTTATTAAAAGTTCTGAACAAGCCTATAAAATACTTTTGACACATCTTTCCGACCTCAGAACAGAAGAGTTTTGGGTAATTTTCTTGAACCAGAAAAATCAACTGATTAAAAAAACTCAAATTTCAAAAGGTGGAATTTCTGCTACTCATGTAGATGTGAGAGTGCTCTTTAAAGAAGCTTTAGAAAATTTTTCCACTAATATTATCGTGGCGCATAATCATCCAACTGGTGTTCTAAAACCGAGCGAAGCAGATATAAGAATGACTAAAAATATTCAAAATGCTGGCGAAATCTTAGATATTAAATTGCTTGACCATATCATCATTGGCGAAAATTCATTTTACAGTTTTGCAGAAGCAGGTTTATTATGATAAAGCGACTGAAATATGAAGAAATAGATTGGCAGAAATATCAAAATTGTTTAGAGCGTTCTGAACAATACATTTTCTTTGCCGAAAAAAAATATTTAGACCTTTTGCTTCATCAAAATTGGGAAATTCTTGTTTATAATGATTACGAAGCAGTAATGCCCATTCCTTTAGCGAAAAAATGGGGATTTACCTTTGTGGTAATGCCTTTGCAAACTCAACAGTTAGGTGTTTTTTCAGAAAAAGATAACTCAGAATTAAATGAGTCATTTTTAGCGTTTTTTCAACAAAATTATAAGGTGTTTTACTATGCCTTCAATGCCAAAAATGAGTTTAAAACCCATTTAAAATCTAGAAAAAACTATAAATTATTTTCTGAAGATTACGAAAATGTCAAAAAGAAATATTCTATTCACAGAAGAAGAAACGTAAGGATTACAGATGTTTTAAAAGATAAAATCAAATTTATAGAAGCCGAAAATCTGAATCATTCTGAATCATTTTTTATCGAAAATGTAATTGGTTTTCCAAATTTTTCTTTGAAAATGCGAGCTTTTGAAAATATGAAAAATTTTTTGAGTCAAAATCTTTTAAAAGTATATGAATTGTATTTCGATGGGGAATTAGCTTCACAAGCTTATCTAGTAGAATCTGAAAAAGAAGATTTTTTAGTCAATTTTATTAATGATAAGAAATTTTCTAAATACAATTTATCGTCCATTATTCTTGACCAAATTTTCAGAAAAAACATCGAAAAAAAAGATTTTAACTTTCATGGAAGTAATATTTCTGAAATTGCAGAATTTTATAGGCGTTTTGGCGCAACAGAAGAAAATTATGCTTTCGTAGAAAGCTCTAAGATTCAGTTGCTTAAATCGTATTTTATTAGACAATAATTATTCCTATCTTTGCACCCTCAATTTTTCGTAAAATGAATTTTGAAAACATGCTTCCTTATGCTTTTGCATTAATCATTGCGCTCCCAATAATTTTTTTATTGAGACAATTTGTTTTTACCTATATTAATCTGAAAAACAAAGAGTTAAAACTTTTAGCAGTAAAAGCAAATGGAGATTTAAAAATGCAAGCCTACGAAAGAATGACGCTTTTTTTAGAAAGAATAAAACCATCGAATTTGGTCAATAAGTTTGATAAAGACTTAGCGATTCATGAGTTTATTTATCTTTTAGAAAAGAACATTACAGAAGAATTTGAATATAACAGTTCCCAGCAATTGTATATTTCTAGAAATTCTTGGGAGAATGTTGTTGCATCTAAGAATAATGTAATTCAGTTGATGAGAAAAACTTACGAAAGTCTTAGTAATACTGCAAGTTTACAAGATTTCAAAACCATATTTTTAATGAATTATGTAAATGGCGAAGATTTTATAGCAAACACTATAGAAGATTTAAGAAAAGATGCCATTTTATTATCTTAACTTTGTAAAAATTAGAAACAAGTATAATTATGATTCCAAATTTTAAAGCACATCCATGGCATGGAGTTTCTGCAGGAGATGATGCTCCAAATGTGGTAACTACTTTCATAGAAATAGTTCCAGCAGATACAATTAAGTATGAAGTAGACAAAAAAAGTGGATATTTAAAAGTAGACAGACCACAGAAATTTTCGAATATTATTCCAGCATTGTACGGTTTTATTCCTAGAACGTATTGCCACGAAGAAGTTAAAAAATTAGCGATTAGAGAAGGTGCGGTAGATGTTTCAGAAGGTGACCACGATCCATTGGATATTTTGGTGTTAAGTTCACACAATATTCACTCTGGAGGTTTATTGATGGATGCGATTCCGGTTGGTGGTTTTAAAATGATTGACAAAGGTGAAGCAGATGATAAAATCGTAGCAGTAATGGTAGGAGATCAAGTGTATGGTCATATTAGAGATATTTCTGAATTGCCACAAGCTGAAGTTTTCAGACTAAAACATTACTTCTTAACTTACAAAAATCTTCCTTACGAAGAAGCAACTTGTAGAATAGAAGAAATATACGGAGCTGAACATGCTAAAGAAGTAATTGTAGCTTCACAAAAAGATTATTCTGACAAATTCGGGGGAATTATGTAAAAGCCGAAATTTGAGTAAATTTACAAAATCTAGCGAATATTCGCTAGATTTTTTTGTTTTATTTTCAGTACTTTACGATATAAATCATAACTTAAAAAATCTTAAATCTAAATTTGTTTTTTGTGTTATTGTTTTTACTATATTAGTCCCATCAATTGTTAACAAAAATTAATATTCTATGAATTTACTATTTTATTTGGTGCCTCTTTTTGGTGTCATAGCCTTACTTTATACCTTCGTTCAAAGTTCTTGGGTAAGTAAGCAACCTGCAGGTAATGACAGAATGAAAACCATTAGTGGTCATATTGCAGATGGAGCGATGGCTTTTCTAAAAGCTGAATATCGTATCCTTACTTATTTTGTAATTGTGGTAGGTATATTATTGGGAATTATGGGATTTAGCAATGCTAATTCTCATTGGAGTATAGGAATAGCATTTGCTGTAGGAGCAGTTTTTTCGGCAACAGCAGGTTATATAGGAATGAAAATCGCAACTAAATCAAATGTAAGAACTGCAGAAGCAGCTAAAACTTCATTAGCTCAAGCGCTTAAAGTTTCTTTTACAGGAGGTTCTGTAATGGGAATGGGAGTTGCAGGTCTTGCTGTTTTAGGTTTAGGTTCTTTATTCTTAATTATTAAACAAATTTTCGCGCCAGAAGCTAGTGTAGATTCCCACGAAATGGAAAGAGCCATCGAAATATTGACTGGTTTTTCTTTGGGAGCAGAATCTATTGCTTTATTTGCAAGAGTTGGCGGTGGTATATATACCAAAGCAGCAGATGTAGGTGCTGATTTAGTAGGAAAAGTAGAAGCCGGTATTCCTGAAGATGATCCTAGAAATCCAGCTACTATTGCAGATAATGTAGGAGATAATGTAGGAGATGTTGCAGGAATGGGAGCAGATTTATTTGGTTCTTATGTGGCTACAGTTTTAGCAACCATGGTTTTGGGAAGAGAAACTTTATCGGTAGATAATTATGGAGGTTTTGCACCAATCCTTTTACCAATGCTTATTGCAGGAACCGGAATTGTATTTTCTATTATAGGAACTTTCTTTGTTAAAATTTCTGACAAAACAGAAGATACTACTGCTAAAGTTCAAAAAGCATTAAACATGGGGAACTGGGGAAGTATTATTCTAACAGCGGTTGCTTCTTATTTTTTAGTGAATTTCATTCTTCCTGAAAATATGTCTTTAAGAGGTTTTGAGTTTACCAGAATGGGTGTTTTCGGAGCGATTATGGTAGGATTAGTAGTGGGAACACTGATGTCTATCATTACTGAATATTACACGGCAATGGGAAAAAGACCTGTAACAAGTATTGTGAAACAGTCTTCTACGGGGCACGCAACTAATATTATTGGTGGACTTTCTGTAGGAATGGAATCTACTTTATTACCTATGATTGTACTTTCTGCCGGAATTTGGGGTTCTTATCTTTGTGCAGGTTTATATGGTGTGGCAATTGCAGCTGCAGGAATGATGGCTACTACAGCCATGCAATTAGCGATTGATGCTTTTGGACCGATTGCAGACAATGCAGGTGGAATTGCAGAAATGAGTGAATTGCCAAAAAGTGTAAGAGAAAAAACAGATATTTTAGATGCTGTAGGAAACACTACTGCAGCTACAGGAAAAGGATTTGCAATTGCTTCAGCGGCACTTACAGCTTTAGCTTTATTTGCAGCATTTGTTGGAATTGCAGGAATTGATGGCATCGATATTTACAAAGCAGATGTTTTATCAGGGCTTTTTATTGGGGCAATGATTCCGTTTATTTTCTCATCATTAGCAATTAATGCAGTAGGAAAAGCGGCTATGGCAATGGTAGAAGAAGTAAGAAGACAGTTCAGAGAAATTCCAGGAATTTTAGAAGGAACTGGGCAACCAGAATATGATAAATGTGTTGCGATTTCTACCGATGCATCTATCAAAAAGATGTTATTACCAGGTTCTATCGCTATTGTTACGCCATTATTAGTTGGTTTTATTTGGGGACCTGAAGTTTTAGGAGGGTTTTTAGCAGGAGCTACTGCAAGTGGTGTTTTACTAGGAATGTTCCAAAATAACGCAGGAGGAGCTTGGGATAATGCGAAAAAATCTTTTGAAAAAGGAGTAGATGTAAATGGAGAAACTTATTACAAAGGTTCTGAAATGCACAAGGCTTCAGTAACAGGAGATACAGTAGGGGATCCGTTCAAAGATACTTCTGGACCTTCAATGAATATTTTAATTAAGTTAATGTCAATTGTTTCTTTGGTTATTGCACCTACATTGGCATCTATGTTTGCCGAAAAAATTGAAAAAGACAGACAACATAAAATTGAAACCATGATTTCTGCCTCTCAAAAGAAATCCGTTTCTATGACTAATTGTAATACAGAATGTATGAAAGAATGTTCCGCTCAAGGAAAAAATTGTGAAACCGAACATTTTCAATGTTGTAAATAAAAATCTAACCGTCGTATTTTTTACGGCGGTTTTTTTTGGAAAACTTTGTCATTTTAATTTTTAAAATTTCATTTATTTCCCTATTTTTGACCAATGGAAAATTTTATCGTATCCGCAAGAAAATATCGTCCGCAAGAGTTTGACACTGTTGTAGGACAATCTCACGTTACAGATACCTTAGAACATGCCATAGAAAATAGTCAGTTGGCTCAAGCGTTGCTTTTCTGCGGACCGAGAGGTGTAGGAAAGACTACTTGTGCTAGAATTTTGGCTAGAAAAATCAACGAAAAAGATGGTTCTACCTCAGAAGACGGATTTGCGTATAATATCTTTGAATTAGATGCTGCTTCTAATAACTCAGTAGATGATATTAGAGATTTAACAGACCAAGTTCGTTTTGCTCCACAAGTTGGGAAATATAAAATTTATATTATAGACGAGGTGCATATGCTGTCTACAGCGGCATTTAATGCTTTTCTTAAAACATTAGAAGAACCACCAGCTCACGCTATTTTTATTTTAGCAACTACCGAAAAACATAAGATTATTCCTACTATTTTATCAAGATGTCAGATTTATGATTTCAAAAGAATCACCATCGAAGATATACAGGAACATCTTAGAAAAATTGCTGAAAAAGAAGGCGTAAATTATGAAGATGATGCTTTGTTCTTAATTGCTCAAAAAGCTGATGGAGCACTAAGAGATGCACTTTCTATCTTTGATAGACTTACCACTTTTACTCAAAAAAATATTACACTTGCTAAAGCTGCAGAAGTTCTCAATATTCTAGATTACGATCAATATTTGAAAATTGTAGATTTAGCGAAAGAAAATAACATTCCGGGAATCCTTACTGCTTTTAATGATATTGTTAAAAAAGGTTTTGACCCACATTTATTCATTGGTGGATTGGGAAGTCATTTCCGTGATTTAATGATGGCGCAAAATGCGTCTACACTTGCTTTAATAGAAGTAGGTGAGAACACGAAACAGAAGTTTTCTGAACAAAGCAAAAACTGGAGTGCACAGCAACTTATAGATGCTATAGAAATCTGTAATCACGCAGATATTAATTACAAAAATTCTAAAAATCCTAGATTAACGGTAGAAATCGCTTTGATGCAGTTAGCCAGTCTTACTGCTGCAAAAAGTGATAATAAAAAAAAAAGTTCTTAATTCTAGCGCCACTATTTCGTAAAAAGGAAAGCGAAAAGCCAAAGTTAGCTTCAGAAAAGCCACAAGAAACTTTACCGTCAAAACAAAAAACAGAAGAATCTGTTCCAAAAACTGTTCAAAAAATTACTGAACCAATTGTTAAGAAAACCATTGTTTCGGAATTTAGTATTCTTGCTACGCTCAATAAAAAAGAGGAAGAAGAAGTAGTTGTCACTCCTCAGAAAAAAGAAGAAGATTTACCAGATCATCATTTCACCGAGAAAGATTTGCAAACAGAATGGCAAGTTTTTCTAAGTGATTTATTTATAAAAGACCAAGTCACCTATTTTGCCGTAAATACTGCAAAACTTCATAAAAAGGAAGAAAATGTAGTAGAGATTTTATATCCTTCAGATTTGGTAAAAACTGAGTTTGAGAAAATTCAAGCACAATTTTTTAATCATTTCAAGAGAAAAGTCAATAACTACAAAATAGAAGTTTCTTACCGAGAAGACAAAAA
>CAZHCK010000041.1:0-20286 GCA_964530915.1 uncultured Cloacibacterium sp.
GCTTCTTGTAAATCATTCACGTTTATTTTATGAGTAAACCAAACATCATCTTCTATCATGATAAAGTAATCCGAAGCGTTTTTTGCAGCTCTGTACCATAAATTGGTAGGAATGGTGAAGCCGTCAATTTCCTTTCCAGATTGTAAGTTTTCTGTAATCGAAGCAACTTTATTTTGATGATTTTCAGATTTTATAATTTCTATTTGTGGGTGTTTTTCTTTGATTTTAGAAAGATAAATTTCTGGGGTTCCATCATCAAGTACTTTTACACAAAAATCTCCTTCTACAAAGCTTTCTATGCTTTGTAAACATCGGTCTAAGTAAAACGGACGGTTAAAAGATTTGATGAAGATATTTACCATGAAAATAGTTTTTTTAAAACTCTGAAAAATGACAGTGGAACACTAGATAGCAAAGCGTACTTGAAAGGAATCTTTTCTTTGGGATAATGTTTTTTTATTTTTCTTACGAGAAGAACTATTTTTTCTTTTTTATTGAGCTTAATGGCTGCTTCTAATGCGAAAAATAATTCCTCTATTTTGTGTTTAAATTCGAAGTTGTTAATCTCTAATACTTCTTCATTGTTGAAGGTTTCGTATAAATCTTGTCCGTTTTCTTTTCTTAATTTATAAAAGTAAAGTGCTTTCTCTACCATTAACTTTTTTACAAAATTATCTCCTTTTCTAGAAATAGAACTTTCTAAAATTCTATAATGGAGGAGCTTTTCATTTATGTTTGCGAGTTTTTTTCCTTGGGTAATTAAATTGAGATAAAGGTCGTAATCTTCACAATAGATGAATTTTTCTCTATATTTTATGTTTTGATGATTTCTAAACATGATGACTGGGTGAAAAAGTTGAATTTGAGAAGTTATTTTTTTTACGATTTCTTCATGTTCTAGCGCACCTATTTTTTCTCCGATGATTTCATTTTTTTCGTTTATAAAATCAATCTGAGCCCCAACCATAGATATTTCAGGATTGTTTTCTAAAAAAGTGACTTGTTTTTGGAATCTTTCTGGCAAAGAAATATCATCTGCATCCATTCTTGCAATGTATTTTCCTTGTGCCATATTTAAGCCTACATTTAAGTTTTTTATAAAACCTTTTGGACCTTCATTTTTTTCCTTTTTAATGATTTTTATTCTGTTGTCTTTTTCTTTGAATTCTTTTAGAATTTCTAAGGTTTTATCAGTAGAACAGTCTTCAATAATGATAAACTCAAAATCAGTAAAAGTTTGATTTGTTATAGATTCTATGGCACTGTGTAAAAACTTTTCCGCATTGTAAACAGACATTATTACAGAAACTAGAGGAGAATTCATGGTTTATAGCGGTTTTATTACCAATTCTTGTTTATTAATCACGATAGAATTAGCAGGAATGTCTTTGTGAATTACACAGCCCGCTCCTAGAATTACATTGTCGCCTATTGTTACTCCTTTTAAAATGATGCAATTAGCACCAGTCCACACGTTGTTTCCTAGTTTTACAGGAGCGGTATTAAATTCTGTTTTAGATACTGAAAAAGGTTCGGTAGTATATTGATGATTATGGTCGAAAATTTTCATTCCTTCCCCTAAAATACAATTTTCGCCAATTTCTATTTTTTCATAGCACGCAATGGTAGCTCTAGTGATATAGGTGTTTTTGCCGATGATGAACTGACCGTTTTTTTTGAGAGCAATATTATTGGACTCGTTGATGGTTACTCCTTCTTCTATGGTAATTTCTGCATTTTCAGAAATGTCGATATAATTGTTAATGCCCAATTTAAAAGAAGAATGAACGCTACTTTTTTTATTTTTAAAGAATTTTTTTCTCTGGTCTTCAGAAATTAATTTTTTTTGGAGATTATAGAGTTTAATCAGTAAAGATTTCATTTTTCATCGGTTTTCTATTACAAATTTATCAAAATAATTCTATTTTTGCTTAACAACAAGTGTTTTACGAAAAGTTTCTCTATGAATCTTCCTTTAGTTACCATTTCCATCCCGATTTATCAATGCGAAAATCACATCATCAGTTGCTTGCAATCGGTGGTAAATCAAACGTATCAAAATCTAGAAATTCTTTTGGTAGATGATTTGGGAAACGATAACAGTATGCTTTTGGTGGAAGATTACATTCTGAAAAATCCTCATTTGAATTTCAAAATTTTTAAAAATGAGAAAAATTCCGGACTTTCAGTTGTGAGAAATGTAGGAATAGATAACGCTCAAGGAAAATACATTTACTTTCTAGATTCTGATGACGAAATTGCGCCAGATTGCATCTCGAAAATGGTAGAAATTGCAGAACGTGAACAAGTACAAATGGTTTGTGGAAATGTAAAAACCATAAAATTAGACACTCGAGAAGAAACCGATGCCTTCAAACTAGCAATTACTGAGAACAAAATAGAAGGAAATAAACAGATTTTTGACCTTTTTATTCAAGGGAGATTTCCTGTTCCGTCTTGGAATAAATTGATACTTCTAGATTTTTTGAAGCAAAATCAATTGTATTTTACACCCGGACTTTTTGCGCAAGATTCACTCCAAAGTTTTGAAACAGCTTTGGTTTTAGAATCGGTTTGTTTTCTGCAATATTACACGTATATCTACTATCTTCATCAAGATTCTGTGATTCATAATCGAAAGAAAAAACATTTTGATAATTGGATTACGATTGCACAAATTTTTGAAAAGCATTACCAAAAAGAGCAAAATCCTGAGCGCAAAAAACAAATTTTAGCGTACATCATTGATTATAAAGATTTAACTTTACTTATGAATTGGAAGGCGCAGAAAAATGAGGAACTCTGGAAGTACAGTTATGATGGCTACAAAAAAATCGCTTCTCTAGCTTTTGCAGATTATTGGAGTTTTGATTTTTCTAAGGAGATTAAAAAGAAGAACTTCTTACAAAATCTACCTACGGATATTGGGTATAAAATTTTTAGAAAGAGATTTGGGAGTTAGTAATATCTTTCTAGAATTCTCAGCAGATAATTTTCCTTGTTGGTTAATTGATTTTCAACAAAGTATGGCTCTACTTCTGGAATAGAGATTTTATATGTTTGTCCGCTTTTGTGTAGTTCTGTTTTGGCATTTTTAGAGAAGAATTTTTCTAAAATTTCTAGAATTTCTAAGGTTGAGAAATTCTCCAAATAAGCTACATTAATGATTTGGTTCAATCTTCCTTGGTCGATTAATTCTAACGTAATATTTTTAATGTCATCTGCGTCTATAAGGTTTCTGGTGGCCAAAGTATGCACATTGATAATTTTTTCTTCTTTCACAGAATTGACCAAATAATTCATCAAAAGATTAGGGTTTCCGCCTTTTCCTACTGCGTTACTCACGCGGAGAATTAAATATTTATGTGCCAAATCTTCTACCAATCGCTCCATTTTTAGTTTATGATTTACGTAGAGACTTCCATTTTTAGAGGAATCATAAATACTACAAGTAGAAAAGTAAATGAAGATTTTTTCAGGATTTTCTGTTAGGTGTTTTCTAAGAAGGTTTTCTTCTCGCAGAAATGCAGATTTTTCGGTTTCTAGAGAGTTAGAAACGCCACTTGCAAAGAAAACTACATTTTCTCTGTCATCATTTTTAAATAAATTCGCAATCAGTCCGTTTCCTACAATCATTTGATTTTTAGTTTTTTAAGGATTTGATTTTTTACATATTTCACTAAATAAGAAAGCGGAATTTGATTTAAAACTTCCTCTATTTCTAATTTCTGATGATTGTACACAACGTTTTTTACATTGGCTTTTCCATCTGGAATTTCAGAGAAAAGTTTCATCAAACCATACGTATTAACTAAATTTTTATAGGTGTTTTTTTCTTCGCTCCATGCTCCATGCCAAGAACCAGAAAAATGATGTGCAATGTAATTTTTCGGTAAATCAAGCGAAAAATAAGTGGAAGGATAAAGTTTTACTCCGAATTTCAATTCTTGAAAAGCGTCTTTTTCAGCATCTGCTCCATATTTTTTGACCAATAAATCAGAGAAAATTTTGGTATTCGGAATTTCCTCGAATGTATTTTTATCTAAATAATATTGTAGAATGTCTTTTGCCAGTTCATGATTTTTCTCTACTCCCCAAAATGCAGAATAAGGAATTCCCTTCATTTCAAAGCCACAAATTGCTTGATTTTCTAAAAATTCATTGAGTGGAAGTTTCAGTTCCATGTCTGTATCTAAATAAAAACCGCCATGTTCAAAGAGAATTTTGGCTCTTGCAAAATCTGAAACGTAAGCCCATTTTTTATTTTCGTAGGCTTTTTGGGAGAATTCGCATTGGTTTACATCAAAGTTATCTTCTGTCCATTCTATGATTTCAAAATCAGGTTGGATTTTTTGCCAACTTTCTATACAATGCTTTACAAGAGGAGACTTTTCACCTCTTCCAAACCAGAAATAATGTATTTTTTTAGGAATCATTTTGTGTTTTTTGAAAATAAATTTTTATAAGTCAATGCTTTCTTTTCAATTAAGTGCCATGAAATATATCCTAAAACAAAGGTAATTAATAAACTGAAAACAATATGCTCTAGTAAACTGAGATTAAAAAAATAAAGTAACGTTTGCTGAATAGGAAAACCATAAATGTAAATTCCGTAAGATGTATCACCAATTTTAGAACCAATTTTATTGATATATGGAGTAGAATAATTCCCGAAAAATAAAATTAATGGTGGCAGAAATAAATATTTTAAAATGTAAAATTGATTTAAAAACAAACTGATTGTAAGGATGATAATACATGTAAAGATGAGAAAGTTTTTAAATTTAATTTTACTAAAATCTACATAAGAAAAAATAGAACCGGCTAAGAAAAAACCAGCCAAATCATAAAAATGAGTAGAACTTAGTAATAAACTAGAAAATAAAGAATGTAGAAAATTTTGCTTAAAATTAGCAAGCAATAAAAAGCAAATGAATAAAAAGCTAATTGTGAATAATCTATTTTTTTTACTGAAAATAATTAATAAAGAGATAATGATGTACATGGTAAATTCATATGGTAAAGACCATAAACTACCATTGATTCCTTGAGTATGATTTCCTACGAAAACCCCTTTTATGGAATCTTGAAAAGGATATAAAAGAAAATTTTTAGGAAGATAAGTCAAGTATTCTGTGTTTTTTAGCAAAGGAATTTGGTAATCATAAGTTAAAGGGATAATTATTAAAACTACAAATGTTAACATTGCTAATAAGCCGGGAAAAAGTCTTAAAATTCTTTTCCAATAGTAATCTATAAGATTTTTGCTTCTTTCTAAACTCTGGAAAATAAGGTAGCCACTAATGATAAAAAAACATTTTACGGATAGTGGTCCAACTCCTATTTGCTCATTAGACCAATCATATAGAAATTCTTTAGTTCCTAACAGGTGAAATGAATGAGAATAAACTACTAAGCAAGAAAAAAGTAGTCTTAAAAAATCAAAATTATTTTCGCGGTGAATAGTTTTGCTCATTATTTAAATTTAAGCATTCAGTTTTAATCTCATATTTTTAAAAACATCAAAAAGATGAATTTTTCTATTTCTGAGCAATGAATAATCTAGTTTTCTGAATTTTAATTCACTTTGTAAAAATTGAAGTGCAGTATTAGGAAGTTTTGAAATTTCTTTCAATTGAGATAATCTTTCTTCTTTAGACACATCGTTTTTATACATTCTGTCTAGAATATTGATTCGGAAATGCTTTTCTACTTCGGCAATTATTTTTTTCTTATCAGTTTCAGAAATTTGATAATTTTTAAGAGCGAAATCAAAGAATTTTGTTTTGAACTCAAAACGTGTAAGTTCTCTATCGAAAGGTCTTTTTTGGTTAGAAATAGAACCGGGATTATAGATGTAATGATAATTTGCCTTGTCTATGAATTTCATTTTTTTGATGTGAACGAAATATTCAAAATTCCATTTTTCATCATCTGCTAATTTTATGGCAGGATCGAATTTTAGATTGTTTTTTTTAATGATTTTAGCAGAATAAATTTTATTCCAAGGATAACCACCAGGAACGTAATGTGCGTTTTCGTGAAATAATTTCCCGAAATCTTCTTTTAAGACAAAAGATTTATTCTGAAATCCAAAAAAATGTGTTTCAGACTTCTCGTCATTATCACGATTACAATCTTGTATAATCAGCGTTTCGTTATCTTCTAAGTGATCTACAAAATCTTTCAGAAAGTCTTTTTCTACCCAATCATCAGAATCTACAAAAACATAAAAATCGCCAGTTGCGAGTTCCATTCCTTTATTTCTAGCTCTACAAACACCGCCATTCTCCAGATGAAGAACTGTAATTCTAGAGTCTTTTTCTTTAAATTCATCACAAATTTTTCCACAATTGTCTGGTGAACCGTCATTTACTAAAATCAGTTCAAAATCAGTAAAACTTTGGTCAAGAAGAGAAGAAATACATTTTTCTAAGTATTTTTCTACATTATAAATGGGAACAATGACTGAGATTTTAGGATTCATAAATTATTTTTTAGCTTTTATAGATAACATTGTTTTTAGCGGAAGGTACAAGCTATATTTTAATAGAGTATATTCTACTAAACGAGATTTTTTTGCGTTTTTTAAGAGGTCGTTTATGAATAACTTTTTATGTTTAGAAATTGTTTTTAATCTTTCAGCCGCCTCTTTCTGTTGATTTACAATGTATTTTCTGTATATAGAATGTTCAAATCTTTCAAAATTAAGTCTAGAAATATATTCTTGAGCTAGATTTCCCAAAGAATAATTTTTTCTTACAAAATCAAAATATTTGGTTTGAAATAGAAACCTTTTCCATTCCATTTCAAAAGTTAATTTACGCTTGGTAATTGAATTAGGATTGTCTATGTAATGGTAATTAGCTTTGCTTACGTTATGAACTTTATGAATTTTTTCTAGATATTTTAAACAAAATTCTTCATCGTCAGCTAAAAGTGTGCTTCCATCAAATGAAATTTTATTTTGCTTTATAATTTTAGCTGAAAATAGTTTATTCCAAACAAATCCCGCGAAAATAATCTTATTCTCGGTAATCATTTTGTCAAATTCAGTCCTTAAATCGTAAGTTTTGTTTTGGTGACCAAGTTCAAAAGAAGATGTTCTACTAGGGAAATCTCTGTAAAACTCTTGTTGAATGATGGTGTAATCATCTTCTATGTAGTCTACAAAATCTTTCAGAAAGTCTTTTTCTACCCAGTCATCAGAATCTACAAAAACATAAAAATCGCCAGTTGCGAGTTCCATTCCTTTATTTCTAGCTCTACAAACACCGCCATTCTCCAGATGAAGAACTGTAATTCTAGAGTCTTTTTCTTTAAATTCATCACAAATTTTTCCACAATTGTCTGGTGAACCGTCATTTACTAAAATCAGTTCAAAATCAGTAAAACTTTGGTCAAGAAGAGAAGAAATACATTTTTCTAAGTATTTTTCTACATTATAAATGGGAACAATTACAGAAATTTTGGGATTCATAGGTAAATTTTAACAAAAACAAATGTAAAGATTTAAAAAATAATATCTTTACAAAAATTTTGAGAAAGTATGAAAAAGTATGACTATCTAATTGTAGGAGCTGGTTTTTTTGGAGCGATTTCTGCGTTTGAACTGACTAAAAAAGGATATAAATGTTTGGTGATAGAAAAACGAAATCACATTGCAGGAAATTGCTATACCGAAAATGTAGAAGGCATAAATGTACATAAATACGGAGCGCATATTTTTCATACAAATGATCAAGAAATTTGGGATTATGTAAACGCTTTGGTAGAGTTTAACCGATATACCAATTCGCCCGTGGCAATTAATAATGGGAAATTGTACAACTTGCCGTTTAATATGAACACGTTCTACCAAATTTGGGGTGTGAAAACTCCAAAAGAAGCTGCTGCTAAGATTGCAGAACAGACAGAAACGTACAAAGATATTACTCCCAAAAATTTAGAAGAACAAGCACTAAAATTAGTAGGAGATGATATTTATAAATTGCTCATCAAAGAATACACCGAGAAACAGTGGGGTGTAAAAGCTACAGAATTGCCTGCTTTCATCATCAAGAGATTACCTGTGAGATTTACTTTTGACAATAATTATTTCAATGACAGATTTCAAGGAATTCCTATGGGTGGTTATACTAAAATTTTTGAAAAATTATTAGAAGGAATAGAAGTACAATTGGAAACAGATTTCTTTGAAAATAGAGCCTATTTCGAAAATCTTGCCGAAAACATTATTTACACAGGTCCGATTGATAAATTCTTTAATTACGAAGCAGGAAAGCTGAATTACAGAAGTCTAAGATTTGAAAATGAAACCTTAGATATGGAGAATTTTCAAGGAAATGCAGTGGTGAATTATACGTCTCACGAAGAAGCTTTTACTAGAATTATTGAGCATAAGCATTTCGAATTCGGGACTCAAGAAAAAACAATTATTACCAGAGAATATCCACAAGATTGGAACGAAAATTTAGAGCCTTATTATCCTGTAAATGATGAGGTGAATAATACGATTTACAATAACTACAAGAAGAAAGCAGAAGCTCTAGAAAATGTAATTTTCGGAGGAAGATTAGCGGAATATAAATATTATGATATGCACCAAATTGTAGGATCTGCTTTGGCAAAAATGAAAAAAATTCCTGCTAAAAATTAACCTAAGTATTCTGTTTTTTGGTAATCGCCAATTCTGAAAATATTTTTTACCCAGTTTTTAATGCTGTATTTTTCAAAAATTTCTACAGGCAGTTTTTGATATGGAACAGAGATGAAATGCTTAATTTGGTCTTGATATTCATCTATTTTGTCGAAATCTACAATTAAAATGTTTTCTGGTCGGTAGAAATCATAGTTTTTCACCGTTTCATTGTCGGTGATGAGTTTTACTTCGTAATACATACATTCGAAGAAGCGAAAAGATAACCCAATGTGATGTTTTTTTCTGATGTCTATTACGATTTTAGAAGACTTGGTTTTCTCCATCGCTTCTTGATAAGAAACATAATCGTAGATGTATTCAATTTTCGGGTTTTTCAGTTTTTCGTCTTCATTTAACAGAAAATTTTTCTCCAAATGAATTTTGACCTCAGTTTTTCCTGTGAAGTTTTTCAGTAATTTTTCTAGCAATAAATCACGTCTTTGTTCAGGTAATTTTCCGCCAAGAGCGCCTATGTAATATAAATCCAGTTTTTTAGTATTGTAATTTTCTCTGTTTTCGTCAAAAACATAATAATTGGTCAAAAAATCCATTTTCAGTTCTGGGAATTTCTTGATATCATTTTGGTCAAAAGAATAGAGATACTTGAAATATTTTCTACTTTTATGTAGACTTTCTAAGAAAAAAGGTCTTATTCCATCCCAAATGTAACCTGCGGTTATTTCGCCTAATTCAGATGCTTTTTTGATAAATTTCGGTGTAAATTCGTCAGGTTTTATGATGAGGACAAAATCAAATTTTTGATTTTTAAAAAGTTTTAATTTTTCTAGATTGAAACGATTGTAATGATTTTTTTCGGCTATATAAATGTAGGTTTTATCTTTCTTTACAATTCTGTTATAAATATTTTTCAGTTTATCGGCCCAATTTTTATTTTGAAATTTTGGTGGATTTTCTACTTCTAAAAACTCAACTTTTAAGGCTAATTTTTTCAGATTTTCAATCATAGGTTGATGTAAACCTTCGGAAAATTTTCTCCAAGGTTGATAGATCACCAATATTTTTTTTCCTGAAAGTTCTAGGTCTGTCATGCTTATCTGTTCATGTCTTGCATCATCGCCATTTTTCTGAATCTTTCAGAATTTTGATAAAGTTCTGCGTAGTTTCCAGAAGCGATAATTTTTCCTTGGTCTAGAAGATAAATTACATCTACATCTTTTATGGTAGAAAGTCTGTGCGCAATGATCACCATGGTAAATTTACCTTTTAGACTATCAATATTGTCTTTAATAATCATTTCTGTTTCAGAATCTAGCGCCGAAGTTGCCTCGTCCATAATCAGCAGTTGAGGATTTTTATAGAGTTCTCTTGCAATAGAAATTCTCTGTTTTTGTCCACCAGAAATAAGGATTCCGTTATTTCCTAAAGGAAGATTTTCATCATTTTTGTGAAAAGCTAAAAATTCTTCAAGAGAAGAAAGTTGAATAGCTTTTTTGAATTTGTCTAAATTTTCTGGTGTTTTAGGAGCCCAAAAAGTGATATTATTGTATAAAGTATCATCAAAAATCACAGATTCTTGGGTGATGTATCCTACATGTTCGCGGAAACTATTGATATTATAATCTGCTAGATTTTCTTTTTCTTTGAAGAATATTTCGCCGGAACTTGGTGCGACCAAGCCACAAATAATATTGGCTAATGAAGTTTTTCCAGCACCACTTTCTCCTACCAATGCGATAGAGGTTTTTGGCTGAATACTAAGGTTGATTTGGTCTAAAACCACATGTTGATCGTATTGAAGAGAGATATTGTTTAATGTAATTTTTTCAATGCTTTCTACGGTTTTCGTTTTTTCTATTTCCGAAGATTTTTTAAATTCTGAAAGCATTTCTTCTACTGAAGTTAACCCTGGGATATTGGTCAAAAATCTATTCCAATAGCTTTGCATAACGGTTAAGTAACTTAGTGAACGGTAGAATAATAGTAAACTTGCCATCATAGAAGGCATATTTCCGCCCATCAAATTAATTTGAACGATAATCACCAAAACAATTACAATAATAATTAATGGCTCTCTTAAACTGTCTGAAATAGCAGTGATTTTGCCGATTTTGTATTGATTTTCTTCGGAGAGTTCTATTTCTTTTTTTATTTTTTCTTGGTAAGGAGCTATATAATTGGTAGCTTTCAGATATTTGAAATGATTGATATTTTGAAGCAAAAATGCTTGGAAATTTTTACCAATTTGTGATAATCTATTGGCGTATTTTTTGGTGTAAATATTGAGGTATCGGAATATGAAATTGGTAATTAAACCACCGAGTAAAACTAATAATGCAAACTGCCAGTTAGATAAAAAGGCTAATCCTAAGTACGTAATCACCATGATTACATTTTGCAAAGTGAAAAAATAAAGAATCAGCGACTGTACTAATCTTCCTGTTTCACCGGTCATGTTGTTTTGGATGACGCCAGAATCTATTTTAGAAAAACCAATGTAACTGGTGTCTCTCAATCCTTCTACTAATCTAAATCTTATTTTTCGAGTAGAAGCTAATTGAATTTTACTGAATAATATAGTTCTGATGTAAGATAAAATGCCTTTTAAACAAAATATCGAAACCATCATAATTAATGCTACGGTGAGTGTAAGTTGAAACCCTGTTTTTTCTATCAAGTCTACTAAAAATTGTAATTTTCCTAATGATTGGTTATCGCTTTTTGTATTCGTAGAAAGATAGAGTAATGGTATGAATAAGGTAAGACCAATCCCATCAAGAAGTCCTACTAAAAAATTAAGAATAACATATACGTAAAGTTTATACCCTACAATTTTTCGGTAATAATTGAAAAAACCTATAACAGATGTATGTTTAGATGAATCTGCCATGTATTAATTCACTAATTTTTTTAGATAATCACCATAACCACTTTTGCCATATTTTTCGGCAGCAATTAGGAGTTGTTCTTTATTGATAAAGCCTTTTTTGTAGGCAATTTCTTCTATGCAAGAAATCTTGAAACCTTGTCTTTTTTCTAGAACTTTTACAAATTCTGAAGCTTCATGAAGGGAGTCAAAAGTTCCCGTATCTAGCCAAGCCGTTCCGCGAGACATAACGCCCACTTCTAATTCTCCTTTTTCTAGATAAATTCTATTGACATCTGTAATTTCTAATTCTCCTCTTGGTGAAGGTTTCAGATTTTTGGCAATTTCTACCACTTGATTATCATAGAAATATAAGCCCGGAACTGCGTAATTAGATTTCGGTTGTTGTGGTTTTTCTTCAATAGAAACAGCTTTATAATTTTCATCAAATTCTACTACGCCATATCTTTCTGGGTCAGAAACCTGATATGCGAAAACGCAACCGCCTTTTACGTCTGTTTTGCTTTCTAACAGTTGAGGTAACCCACTTCCGTAGAAAATATTATCTCCCAAAACTAAGGCAACAGAATCCTCGCCGATGAATTCTTCTCCTAAAATAAAAGCTTGAGCTAAACCATCTGGAGAAGGCTGAACTTTATACTCAAACTTACAGCCAATAGAAGAACCATCTCCCAATAATTTTTTGAAACTTTCTTGATCTTGAGGTGTGGTGATAATTAAAATCTCACGAATTCCCGCCAAAAGCAATACAGAAAGCGGATAATAAATCATGGGTTTGTCATAAACAGGCATGAGTTGCTTGCTTACTGCAATGGTAAGTGGATACAATCTGGTTCCTGAACCTCCTGCGAGGATAATTCCTTTCATAATATTTACACGAATTGCACGAATTTTCTCTAATTTATCGAATTTTTCGTTGAGTTATAAATTGATTATTCTTTTATATTTCAAGGATTTTTTACCAAAATTGATGAGCAATCCTAATTTTTTATCTGTAGCTTTTAAGTAGTTTAATGTTTGTTTTGTAAAATTTTCATGAATGAAAGAAACTGCTTTAATTTCTAATATTATGTTATCAAAACAAATAAAATCTGCTTTATATTTTTTATCTAATTTTTCGCCATTAAAAAATAAATCAAGTTTTACCTCTCTCTGATAAGGGATATTATTTTTAACAAATTCTTTTTCTAATACCTCCGAATAAAAAGCTTCTAAAAATCCATTTCCTAAAATAGAATGAATGTTCATACAAATTCCAATAATTTTAAAGCTTTCTTCTTTAAAAATTATTTTTTCATCCATCAATTAGAGAAATTCGTTTTAATTCGAGTTATTTAGAATATTGCGAAGCATAATATTTTTGATAATCTCCAGAAGTCACATTATTTAGCCATTCTTCGTTTTCTAAAAACCAATCAATGGTTTTTGCCAAACCTTCTTGGAAAGTTACACTTGGTTTCCAGCCTAAATCTTTGTTCAATTTTGTGGCATCAATAGCATAACGCTTATCGTGACCTGGTCTATCTTTTACGAATGTAATCAATTTTTCACTATAACCTGCTGGTTTTCCTAATTTTGCATCCATTTGTTTGATGAGTTCTTTAATCAAATCTATGTTTTGCCATTCATTCCAACCGCCAATATTGTAAGTTTCTCCCGTTTTTGCTTCATGGAAGATTTGGTGAATTGCTTTAGCATGATCTACTACATATAACCAGTCTCTGGTGTATTTTCCATCACCATAAATTGGTAATGGTTTTTCATTGATGATATTATGAATACAAAGTGGAATTAATTTTTCTGGGAAATGATTCGGCCCATAATTATTAGAACAATTAGAAATCACGAAAGGTAATCCGTAGGTGTTTCCATAAGAACGCACGAAATGGTCAGAAGCTGCTTTACTAGCAGAATAGGGCGATTTCGGGTCATAAGAAGTTTCTTCGGTGAAGAATCCTGTTTCGCCAAGAGCGCCATAAACTTCATCAGTGGAAACGTGGTAAAAAAGGTTTTCTCTTTTTCCTTCAGGGAAATTTCCGTGAGTGTGTTCAGGATTGAGCGCCCAAAATTCTTTACATAAATTCAGAAGATTTGCTGTTCCAAAAACATTGGTGTTGATAAATGCGTTCGGGTCTGTAATGCTTCTGTCAACATGAGATTCTGCAGCCAAATGAATGACTGCATCAGGATGATGTTTTTCAAAAACTTTTCTAAGTTCTTCAGGTTTGGTAATATCTGCTTTCTCGAAAAAATAATTGGGTTCGTTTTCTATGTCCTTTAAATTCTCGAGGTTCCCAGCATACGTTAAAGCATCTAGGTTAATGATATTATATTCTGGATTGTTTTTTACAAATTCACGAACTACGTGTGAGCCAATAAATCCCGCACCTCCTGTTATGATGATGTTTTTCATTTTTATTTGACTGTTTTTCTTCCGATAGATTTGTAGAAGAAACCGCTTCCTTCTGCTTGTTCCATAGAGAACATGTTTCTACCATCGAAAATAACTTTATTTTTCAATTTAGAAGCCATTAATTCAAAATTAGGATTTTTGAATTCACTCCATTCTGTTGCAATTAATAAGCAATCTGCGCCTTCTAGAGCAGAATACATGTCTTTTGAGTATTCTATTTTGTTACCTAAGATTTTTCTTACATTTTCTTCAGCGATGGCATCATAAGCTACTACTTGAGCTCCTTTTTCTAATAGAAGTTCAATATTGTCTAAAGAAGAGGCCTCTCTAATATCGTCCGTATTTGCTTTAAAAGCCAATCCCCACATTGCAATCTTTTTGCCTTCTAAGTTTCCTCCGAAATATTTTTCGATTTCGTCTACTAAGATTACTTTTTGTTTTTTATTGATGTATTCTGTGGCTTCTAAAATTTTAAAATCAAAATTTTCTTCTTTTCCTGATTTGATTAATGCTTTTACATCTTTCGGGAAACAACTTCCTCCGTAACCAATTCCTGGGAAAAGAAAACGGTGCCCAATTCTATCATCACTACCCATTCCAAGACGAACTTTGTCTACATCTGCGCCTACTTTTTCGCAATAATTGGCGATTTCGTTCATGAAAGTAATTTTCACAGCTAAGAAAGAATTGGCAGCATATTTGGTTAATTCCGAAGATTTTTCATCCATGAAAATAATTGGAACTCCCGTGTTGGTAAATGGCTGATATATTTTTGCCATAATTTCTTTTGCCTTTTCCGAAGAGCTTCCTACCACTACTCTAGAAGGGTTCATAGAGTCTTCTACCGCAAAACCTTCACGTAAAAATTCTGGGTTAGAAACTACGTCAAAAGGGATTTGTGTTTTTGCAGAGATTACATCTCTTACCTTGTCTGCTGTTCCTACAGGAACGGTAGATTTATTCACAATAACTTTGTAACTGGTCATCATTTCACCAATTTGGTTGGCTACACTGATGACGTATGATAAATCAGCACTACCATCTTCTCCTGGTGGCGTAGGTAAGGCCAAATAAATTACATCAGATTTATCTAATGCTTCTTTAATGTTGGTAGTAAAGAATAATCTCTCTGCCTGTATGTTTCTAAGGAACATTTCCTCTAAGCCAGGTTCGTAGATTGGGACGATGCCCTGTTTCATTCTTTCTACTTTATTTTCGTCAATGTCTACACAATAGACAGTATTACCAAGTTCGGCGAGGGTGGTTCCGGTTACTAATCCTACGTATCCGGTTCCTACTATTGAAATATTCAAAGCTTTACGTTTTTAAAATTTATGCAAAGTTAATGAATTTTTGAGTTCTTGGGGAAATTCTTAATCTTTTGAAAACCAACAATCTTTGCAAAATTCAAAATTATTATGTATATTTGCCTCGGATTTACGGAAAAGAAATGAGAAGGCTTCGAAAGAAAGCCTTTTTTCGTAGCGTAACCTCAAATGTGATTATGGATTTTAGAGCAAAAGTAGAGCAACTCGTTCATGAGTTTTTAGAAACTAGAAAAGACCTGTATCTCGTTGATTTAAAGATTTCTGCAGGAGATGATATTACGGTAATTTTAGATGGAGATGAAGGTTTAAGTCTTCAGGATTGTCTTGATGCAAGTAGAGCAGTAGAGTTTAATCTCGATAGAGAAGAACATGATTTTTCTTTGCAAGTCATGAGTCCGGGATTAAGTGAGCCGTTGAAACTTCCTCGCCAGTTTAAGAAAAACATGGGTAGAGAGATTGAGGTACTTCTGAATTCTGATGAAAAAATACAAGGTGAAGTAGTAGCGGTAGATGATGAAAAAGTAACTCTTGTATTAAGATACAGAAGACCTAAATTAGTGGGGAAGGGAAAAGAAGATGTAGTAGAGAATAAAGAAATTCCTTACGCTGAGATAAAAAAGGCTCTTGTAGTCATTAAATTTTAGTCTTTTTAGGGCTAAAACTGATTTAAATAACATTAAAATTAATATAAAAAAATTAAAATGGACAATTTAGCGTTGATTGAATCCTTTGGTGATTTTAAAGACGAAAAAGGGATTAGTAAGATTGATTTAATGGCCATCATTGAAGATTCATTGAAAACTCTTTTGAGAAAAAGATATGATTCTGATGACCATTTTGACGTGATTGTAAACCCTGATAAAGGAGATTTTCAGATATTTCTAAATAAAACAATTGTGGAAGATGAAATGTCAGAAGATGATGATTTGGAAATAGAAATTTCAGAAGCGAAAAAAATAGACCCTACTTTCGAAGTAGGTGAAGAATATACTCAAGAAATTCCTGTAGCACAACTGGGAAGAAGAAATATTTTAACCCTTAAACAAATTCTAGCAACTAAATTGCAAGAGCATAATAATGCAATGCTTTATGAGCAATTTAAAGATAGAATTGGTGAATTGGCCATTGGTGAAGTGCACCATATTCGTCACAAACATGTAATTTTGTTGGATGACGAAGGAAATGAATACATTTTACCAAAAGAAAACCAAATTCCTTCTGACTTTTTCAGAAAAGGAGATAATGTAAGAGCGATAATTGAAACGGTAGATTTCAAAGGTTCTAAGCCTCAAATTATCGTTTCTAGAACAGCTCCTAAATTCTTAGAAAAGTTATTAGAACTTGAGATTCCAGAAATTCAGGATGGTACTATTATTTTGAAAAAAGTAGTGAGAATTCCTGGTGAAAAAGCGAAAATCGCGGTAGATGCTTATGATGATAGAATAGATCCAGTTGGAGCTTGTGTTGGGGTGAAAGGTTCTAGAATTCATGGTGTAGTAAGAGAATTGAGAAATGAAAATATAGACGTTATTCAATGGTCTAAAAATTCAGAAATTCTTGTGAAGAGAGCACTTGGTAATGTAACGATTAATAAAGTAGAAATCAATGAAGATGAAAACTACGCATTAGTTTACACGCCAGTAGAAGAAATTTCTAAAGTAATCGGTAAACAAGGTCAAAACATTAGATTGGCATCTTGGTTATCTGGTTTTGAAATAGATGTTTACAGAGAAAAACAAGCAGATGATGATGTAGAATTAACAGAATTCGACGATGAAATCGAAGCTTGGATTATTGCTGAGTTTAAGAAAGTAGGTTTAGAAACAGCGAAAAGTGTGTTAGATAAAGATACAGAAGCGCTAGTAAACATGACAGACTTAGAGGAAGAAACGATAGAAGAAGTAAAAAGAATTCTAAAAGCAGAATTCGAAGATTAATATCTTTAATTTTATAACAAAAATAATTTGGCTTAATAGCCTAAAAGCAATTTACAATCAATGCCAAAAATTAGATTAAATAAAGCGGTAAAGGAATTTAATATCTCGATGTCTAGATTAGTAGAGTTTCTACAATCAAGAGGCTTCGAAGTAGAAAGCAATCCAAACGCTCAATTAGAAGAAGCGGCATATGCAGCATTAGAAGCGGAGTTTGCTAGAGATAGCGAACAGCGTAAAGCTTCTCATGAGGTAGTGATTTCTAAGGTTCCAGAAGAAAAGTTAGAAATTGAACCTAAAAAACCAGAAGTGATCAAAGCGAAAGCTCCATCTATCGGTGAAGCTAGAGTTTTGGGTAAAATAGAATTAGAAAAACCTAAGGCAGAAGTTCCTGCTGTAGAGCCAGTAATCGCTCCAGAGGAACCTAAAAAGGAAGAAATCCAAAAAGTAGAACCTAAAAAAGAGGAACCTGTAGAACTTAAAGTTTTGGATAAAATTGATTTAAGCAAAATAGAATCTAATAAACCAAAACCTTCTCCTAAAAAAGAAGAAAAACCTAAACAAGAGGCTCCAAAATTTGAGAAAAAGGAACTTCCGAAGCCAGAAGTGAAAAAAGAGCAACCAAAAGCTCCGGTAAAAGAAGAAACCACTTCTGTTAAATTTGATGAGCCTGAAAAAATTAAAACGGTTTATCAAAAACTAGATGGCCCAAAAATTGTCTCTACAGAAAAAATAGACCTTTCTCAGTTCCAAACTAGACCTTCTAAACCAGACCCAAATAAGAAGAAGCAGAGAAAGAGAATTAATAATGGTCCAGCTCCTACACAAGGTCAAAATCAACAAGGTCAAGGTGGTAACAACCAACAAGGTGGTGATAAAAAACCTTTTAACAGAGATAATAACAATCGTCCGAACCAAGGTGGAGGAAACAACAACCAAGGCGGAGCGAACAGAAACAGACCTCATAGCCCTAATTATAAAGGAGGAGGTGCTCATAAAGGCAGAGAAAAGGTAATGCCTGTAGAACTTTCTGATGAGCAAATTAAAAATCAAATCAAAGAAACTTTAGAAAAACTAACCAATAAAGGAGGTAAATCTAAAGGTTCCAAATATAGAAAAGAAAAGAGAACCTACCGTAGAGAGCAGGATGAATTACAGCAAGAGCTAGAAGCAGCGGACAGAACACTTCGTGTAACTGAATTTATCACTGTTTCAGAGTTGGCATCTTTAATGGATGTAAGTGCTACAGAAGTAATTTCTGCATGTTTCTCTTTAGGTGTAATGGTTACCATGAACCAAAGATTAGAAGCAGATACACTTACTTTAGTGGCTGATGAATTTGGTTACAAAATAGAGTTTGCAGATGCAGATTTAGAAGCAGAATCTGAAGAAGAAGTACAAGATACTGAAGAAGATTTATTGCCAAGAGCTCCGATTGTGACTGTAATGGGACACGTAGATCACGGTAAAACTTCATTATTAGACTACATCAGAAAAACCAATGTAATTGCTGGTGAATCTGGAGGTATTACACAGCATATCGGTGCATACAATGTGAAATTAGAAGGCGGGCAAAGAATTACTTTCTTAGATACACCTGGTCACGAAGCCTTTACAGCGATGAGAGCGAGAGGTGCACAAGTTACAGACATCGTAATTATTGTAGTAGCTGCGGATGATGATGTAATGCCACAAACCAAAGAAGCGATTGCTCACGCACAAGCTGCTGGTGTTCCTATGATTATTGCAATCAATAAAGTAGATAAACCAAACGCTAATCCTGATAACATTCGTCAACAACTTTCTGGAATGAATATTTTAGTTGAAGAATGGGGAGGAAATGTACAAGCACAAGAAATCTCTGCGAAATTTGGTAATAATGTAGACTTATTATTAGAAAAAGTATTGCTTCAAGCAGAAATGCTAGAACTGAAAGCTAATCCTAATAAACATGCAACTGGTGCAATCATTGAAGCGTCTTTAGATAAAGGAAGAGGTTATGTTTCTACCGTATTGGTACAAGCTGGTACACTTAGAGTAGGAGATTATGTAGTAGCGGGTAAAAACCATGGTAAGATTAAAGCTATGCTAGATGAAAGAGGAAGACAGCTTACTGAAGCAGGCCCTTCTATTCCGGTAACGATTCTAGGTTTAGATGGTGCTCCAACTGCTGGTGATAAATTTAAAGTTTACGAAGACGAAAGAGAAGCTAAATCTATTGCGAACAAACGTGAACAATTACAGAGAGAACAAACCATCAGAACTAAAAAACATCTTACTTTAGATGAATTAGGAAGAAGAATTGCTCTAGGTGATTTCAAAGAATTGAACATCATCCTTAAAGGAGACGTGGATGGTTCTGTAGAAGCACTTTCTGATCAGTTACAAAGACTTTCTACTGCGGAAATCAGCGTGAATATTATTCACAAAGG
The DNA here is from genome assembly GCA_964530915.1 of uncultured Cloacibacterium sp. Taxonomy (GTDB): domain Bacteria; phylum Bacteroidota; class Bacteroidia; order Flavobacteriales; family Weeksellaceae; genus Cloacibacterium. The sequence continues at coordinate 19,654 of CAZHCK010000041.1, forward strand.
TGTAGGTCAGATCACTGAATCAGACGTATTATTAGCTGCAGCATCAGATGCTATTATGATAGGATTTAATGTAAGAGCTGGTGCTAATGCAAAAGAATTGGCAGACAGAGAAGAAATAGAAATCAGAACTTATTCTATTATTTATGCAGCAATTGACGATGTGAAAGAAGCGATGGAAGGTATGCTTTCTCCGGAAATCAGAGAACAAGTAATAGGAAATGTAGAAATTAGAGAAACGTTCAAGATTTCTAAAGTGGGTACTATTGCAGGTTGTATGGTTCTAAACGGAAAAGTAACCCGTAATTCTAAAATTAGACTTCTACGCGATGGAATTGTGAAATTCGATGGTGAGCTAGAATCTCTAAAACGTTTCAAAGACGATGTAAAAGAAGTTACCAAGGGCTATGAATGTGGTCTTAACATTAAAGGTTATAATGACATAGAAGTAGGTGATATCTTAGAAGTCTATGAAGAAATAGAAGTAAAGAAAAAACTTAAATAGTTTATTTATAAATAGCAAATCCCGAGTAACATCGGGATTTTTTATTGCTACCCTTATTATTTATATTAATTCTAAATAAAATTTATTTTTTTATTTTTTTTTGAAAAAATTAACATTTAAAAAAACATAAA
>CAZHCK010000042.1:0-10570 GCA_964530915.1 uncultured Cloacibacterium sp.
CATTAAAAAAATATACATTCCGTATTTAATATCTTCAAATTCATCAATTACTCCTGATTTTATAAATAAAAGCGTAGAAATTATCAGTAAAATAATGTTTGTAATTGCTAAATTACTGACCTTCAAAAATTTTCTTTGCCAAGAAAAAACAATCATTAAAATTGAAAAAAGAAGAATAATTGAGTACAATATTATAGAATAGAATTCTCCATCTTTGAAAAATTTCAGTTCAAAATCATTCTCTGCAATCATTTTAAATGGTTGAAATGCAATTTCATAAAAATTTAAATCTACTTCATCTCCAATGTAAAATACTCCTCCTTTTTCTGTGATACTTTCAGTTAAATTTTCATTTTTATGTTCTATTGTATTAATCACTTTATTGCTTTCGCACATTCTCAAAAAAGGCATTAAGAAAATCAGAAAAGCAATAGGCGTAAAATATTTGGTTTTGAGAAAATTCATTTTCAATTTTCAACTATCAATTTTCAATTAATCTCTCCATTCTTCCGGAATATCACAAACCGGAATTGGATTCATTTTATGTTGCGCAGCTTTGTGCATTCTGCTGAAAATTCGGTACACTTCTAAATCTCTTCCAGAATAATCGCTTTCGGTTTTAGTTCCCCATTCTTTTTGGATTTTTTCTAATTCAGGATAGGTTGCACCAATCTGTTGCTCATCGGTTCTATCTACATCCCAAAGTCCATCTGTAGGAATCGCATTTTTGATGGATTCTGGCAAATCTAAAGCTCTTGCTAAAGCATATACTTCGGTTTTGTATAAATCTGCAATCGGCGAAACATCTACTCCACCATCTCCATATTTGGTATAAAAACCAATCCCGAAATCTTCCACTTTATTCCCAGTTCCACAAACTAAAAGTCCGTTGATTTGTCCGTAATAATACAGCGTGAGCATTCTCAATCTGCTTCTGGTATTGGCAAAAGCCAATTTTTCGGCAGGAAATTCATTATCTTTTACATCAAAAGTTTTGTATAACGCTTCGAAAGGTTCATTTAAGTCTACCGAAAACCCTTCCACATTTGGAAACTTGTTTTTTAGAAAATCTATATGCTCCAAAGCACGAGAAGCTTGATCTTTTTGTTGACGAATTGGCATTTCTAGAGCCAAAACTTTAAGTCCAGTCATGGCACAAAGTGTAGATACCACACCAGAATCTACTCCACCCGAAACTCCAATTACATAACCTTTTGCTCCTGCTTTTTCGGCGTAATCTTTTAGCCAAGAAACTATTCTTTCAATTATTTTTTCTGATTGCATTTTATTGTATTTTTGCGAAACTAATTTTTTGTAAAAATAATTAAATTTTTGCCGAACTAACGGATTAGTTTGGTCAAATGTTTTAACCCATGAAAAAATATATAGCATACACTCTTCTTTGCAGTTTTTTCCTAATTCTTTTTTCTTGTAATAAAGAGGAAGAAAATCGTTGGAATGTAGAAATCAAAAATACTGAACCTGTAAAAATCACTGATATTTCTGCAGCTTTTTATGATGATAAAATTCCGTTTCAGAATTTCAAAAAAGATTTTGGTTTTTTCTTAGCGCCACAAGTTCCAGATGCTACATACGAAAAAAAGCGTGCAGATGCTATCGAAAAAAGAGTCTATAAAGATGCTCTAAATAAAAATAATCTGGCGAATTTAGAAAAACAATTGGCTGCACTTTTTGCTCACATAAAATACTATTTCCCTGAATTTCAAAACCCACAAGTTTACGTATTTTCTTCGGCTACAGAATTGTATGAAGAACCGATTTTGTATGTTCCAAATGAAGGTGTACTTTTCATAGATTTATCTGCATTTTTAGGTGAAAAATCAGAGTTTTACGAAGGAATAGATGTTTACATGAGAAAAGAAATGACGCCTCAAAATGTTTTGCCAAAAGTAGCAGAAACCATTGCTGCTGATTATGTTCCTGCAACTCCAGACCATAATAAATTTTTGGATAAAATCATCAATTTTGGAAAGTTAATGATTTTGCAAGACGCTTTTCTTCCTGAAACGATGGATCAATTCAAGATGCATTATTCTAAAGACCAACAATCTTGGGCGATTTCAAATGAAGAAAATATTTGGAATTATTTTGTAGAAAACGACTTGCTTTTCAGCGATGACAATAGATTAGATGAAAGATTTTTGGCAAAAGCTCCTTTTTCTAAATTCTACACCGAAATTGACCCAAAATCTTCCCCAAGAGTGGGCGCTTTTATCGGTTGGCAAATTTGTAGACAATATTTAGAAAACAATCCAGAGGTAACTTTGCAAAAATTCCTACATTTACCTGCAACAGAGATATTTAACAAAAGTAATTATAAACCTAAAAATTAAAAAGAGATACGAGATGTGTGTTACGAGGTAAACTCGGAGCTCGAAACTCGGAACTCGAAACTCCAAAAATGAGACAAACACAGATAACAATCAACGTAGAATTAGACGAAAATCACGTTCCAGAAAAAATGACTTGGAATGCTCAAGATGGTGGTGTAGAAAATCAAGAAACCAAAGCTACCATGATTTCAGTTTGGGACGAAAAGGCGATGGAAGCATTACGCATCGATTTATGGACCAAAGATATGCCTGTAGATCAAATGAAAATGTTCCTACATCAGATTTTTGTTTCTCTAGGACACACCTACCAAAGAGCAACTGGCGAAGATGATGTAGCAGAAAAAATTCAAGAATTTGCGGAAGATTTCGCTTTTATGAGTAAAATTAAATAATGTGATAATTTGTGAATGAGATAATTTGAAAATTTGAATATGATTCTTCACCTTTTTAATTTTCAAATTTTTCAAATCTTCAAACTTTAAAAAAATGAAATTCAATACAAAAGTAATACACGGTGGTCAACACCACGAAAAAGTAACAGGTTCTGTAAACGTTCCTGTATTTCTCACTTCTACCTTTGCACAATCTTCGCCTGGTCAGCATTCAGGTTACGAATACTCCAGAGCGGCAAATCCTACCAGACAAGCGTTAGAAGACGCACTTGCTTCTATAGAAAACGGAGCCAGAGGTTTAGCTTTCGGTTCTGGATTAGCAGCCATTGATTGCGTTTTAAAATTGTTAAACCCAGGAGACGAAATCATCGCTGTGGATGATTTATACGGAGGAAGCTACAGAATGTTTACCAGACTTTTCGAGAAATATCAACTGAAATTTCACTTTGTAAATCTTGAAAATCCTGAAAATATTCTTCCGCTCATCAATGAAAAGACCAAATTGGTTTGGCTGGAAACTCCAACCAATCCATTAATGAAATTGGTTGACATTCAAAAAGTTGCAGAACTCATCAAAGGAAAAGATATTCTTTTAGCCGTTGATAATACTTTTGCAACACCTTATATTCAGACGCCTTTAGATTTAGGAGCAGATATTGTGATGCATTCTGCTACCAAATATTTAGGTGGACATTCTGATGTTATTGCAGGAGCTTTAATTGCAAAAACTCCAGAATTAGGAGAAAAATTACACTTCATACAATTTGCAAGTGGCGGAATTTTAGGACCTCACGACTCTTATTTGGTTTTGAGAGGCATTAAAACTTTGGCTTTAAGAGTTCAAAGACATTCTGAAAACGGACAAAAAATTGCTGAATATTTACAAAATCATCCAAAAGTGGACAAAGTCTTTTATCCTAATTTAGCGAGCAATCCTCAGTTAGAATTGGCAAAAAAACAAATGAAAACTTTCGGCGGAATGATTTCTTTTACCTTCAAATCGGGCAAAAAAGAAGATTCTATCAAATTTTTAGAAAATCTGAAAGTGTTTACTTTGGCAGAAAGTTTGGGCGGTGTAGAATCTTTGGCAAATCATCCTGCACTCATGACTCACGCTTCTATCCCTGCAGAAAAACGTGCAGAATTAGGAATTACTGATGATTTAGTGCGTTTAAGTTGTGGAATTGAAGATGCCGAAGATTTAATTGCTGATTTAGAACAAGCTTTTAACTAAAAATCTATGTTGACGAGAAAAGCCACCTTAGAAGATTTACCTCAACTGTCAAATTTATTTGACCAATACAGAACTTGGTATCATAAGGAAAGTGATATTGAAGGTGCTAATAATTTTCTAAAAGAAAGATTAGAAAACCAAGATTCTGAAATTTTTGTAGCCGAAGAAAACGGAATTTTGACTGGTTTTACTCAATTATACCCATTGTTTTCTTCTACAAGAATGAAAAGATATTGGCTTTTGAATGATTTATTCGTCAACGAAAATCACAGAGGCAAAGGTCATTCTAAAGCATTAATAAAAAGCGCAAAAGAATTGTGCATCGCTACAAATGCTTGCGGAATTCTTTTAGAAACCGATAAAACCAATGAAATTGGCAACCAACTCTATCCGAGTTGTGGTTTTGAACATTATAATCACGCCAATTTTTACGAATGGACTAATCCTATTTAATGTTAGATTTTAGATTTCGGACTTACGATTTCTAAAAACAAAAATGATAAATTTTAAATCCAAAATCTCAAATCTCAAATCGTAAATAATTATGACTGAATTTCAAAAATATATTCAAAGATATTTAGACCAAATTCCATCTGATAATTGGTTGGAAGAAATGATTAATTCTGGGGCAGAAACGATTCAGATTTTTTCTGGTTTAAACAACGAAAAATCACTTTTTGCTTATGCAGAAGGAAAATGGACGCTCAAGGAATTACTTCTTCATTTAATAGACACCGAAAAAATTTTCCAATACAGAGCACTTCGTTTTGCCAGAAAAGACCAAACCGAATTATCTGGTTTTGACGAAAATCTATTTGTAGAGAATTCTTTTGCTAACGATAGAACTTTGGTAAGTTTGTTAGAAGAGTTCAGAATTGTGAGACAAACATCTATCATTTTCTTCGAAAATTTACAAAATGCAGCACTTACCAACACTGGAAAAGCTAATGGAAACGAAATTTCTGTAGAAACCATCGGAAGATTAATCGTGGGACATAATTTCCATCATTTAAAAATAATTGAGGAGAGATATTTACCGAATTTGAAATAGAATAAACACATCGTTTGTCATTCCGAAGGAATCTAAACAAATATGAATTATAAAGTTACCACACAATATTTATTAATTTCAATTCTATTAATTGGAGTTTCATTCCTATTGGCATATCATTTTTGGTGGAAACTTGATTTATATTCTGGAGAATTCTTTTTACTATTTTTCATTTTAGGATTTTGCTGGTTTGGTACTTTGCACATAGGAATTCTTGTTTCAAGAAAAATAAATTTTAAGAATGATAACTTTGGATTTATTGGTTTATTAAATTTAAACAAACTCACGTCTCAAGAAAATTTTTTAAAATTCAGAAATACTTTAACAATATTCTCATTTGCAATTTTCATTTTAACAATATTCTTATTTTATAAAATTGTAAATTTCGTAGAGTACACAGATTTAACCTATTATGGAGTTGAAAAATCAGTTAAAATTGAAGATATTTCATATTATAAAGGCAACAAAAGAGCAAAAATAAATTTTGAGTTTAATAATGAAAAGATTAAAAAAAAGTTGTTTTTGAAAGATACTTTAAAAAATGTTGGAGATTTTGAAACCATCATTTTCTCATCAAGAAATCCTAATATTGTAGAACTAAAATCAGAGTTTGAAGAAAATTCTAAATAATTATGGAAAAAGCACTAGAAATATTAAAAAACGGAGGCGTAATCCTCTATCCTACTGATACGATTTGGGGAATTGGTTGTGATGCAACAAATGTAGAAGCCATCAACAAAATTTTTGAAATCAAAAAGCGTGAGAAAACCAAATCCATGATTATTTTGGTGGAAAATGAACGCAGATTACAAGATTTGGTAGACGTTCCAGAAATGGCTTGGCAAATTATTGATTTGTCTGAAAAACCTGTCACCATTGTTTATGAAAATCCTAAAAATCTACCAAAAGAAATCTTAGCTGAAGACGGAAGCATCGGCATTAGACTGGTGAAAGATGATTTTTGTAAAAAATTGATTTCTAAGCTTAATAAACCTTTGGTTTCTACTTCTGCCAATTTTAGCGGAGACAAATCACCATTGAGATTCTCAGACATTTCTCAAGAACTGATTGATGCAGTAGATTATGCCGTAGAAGAAAACAGAGAAAGCATTTCTAAATATTCTGGTTCTTCTGTGATAAAAGTTTGGAGTGATGGAAGGGTGAAAGTTTTGAGAGAGTGATGAATTTTTTGAAATACATATTCGTTTTTATATTTTTTCTTTCTTGTAATGGAAATCAAAATAAATTTATTGATTGGGCAGACAATTTGCCTGAAAATTCATCCATTGAAAATGTGAAAAAATCTCAACCAAACTATGTTATTATAGATTGGGAAAATCCAATAAAAATTTCTGATAACGAAAAAATGTTTGAGGTTACAGAAATCAAAAATTCTCATGATGCTATAGATATGAATTATTTTCTAGTTTTTAGAAATAACAAATTTCAATATAGAGAATCAAAAAAGTAAAAAACACTATCTTTGCAAAAAATTAATTTCTCGCAGATTTAGCAGAAACCGCAGATTAAAACTGCAAAATCGGCTCAATCTGCGAGAGTTTTTATACAAAAATGAAAATCAATTTAACCCAAAATAAAAATTTCAAACTTTTTAAAATCATTTCTAAAGTCGCCCAAGAAAACAACCAAACGGTTTATATTGTTGGCGGTTACGTTCGTGATTTGTTGATGCAAAGAAAAGCACCAACAGACATCGATTTTGTAACCGAACAAAGCGGAATAGAACTCGCAAAAGCGGTAGGAAAAGAACTCGGAGATTTGAAAGTTTCTGTTTTTAAAACTTACGGAACTGCGATGATTAAATACCAAGATTTGGATTTGGAATTTGTAGGTGCCAGAAAAGAAAGCTATTCCGAAGATTCTAGAAAACCAGCGGTAGAAACCGGAACTTTGGAAGACGACCAAAAACGCAGAGATTTTACCGTAAATGCACTGGCAATTTCTCTCAATGCAGAAAATTTTGGAGAACTGATTGATCCTTTCAACGGAAGAGAAGATATGCAGAACAAAATTCTGCGAACGCCTCTAGAACCAGCGCAAACATATTCAGATGACCCGCTCAGAATGATGAGAGCCATAAGATTTGCATCGGTTTTACATTTTAAGATTGAAGAAAATTCCCTAGAAGCCATCAAACAAGAAGCAGAACGTATCAAAATTGTTTCGATGGAAAGGATTATGGTGGAATTCAACAAAATTATGTTGAGCGAAAAACCTTCGGTTGGTTTAAAATTGATGGAAGAAACTACTCTTTTAGAAAAAATAATTCCAGAATTAACGGCACTGAAAGGCATTGAAGAAGTAGAAGGACAAACGCACAAAGATAATTTTTGGCACACACTAGAAGTAGTGGATAATATTTCTAAAAATACAGATAATCTTTGGTTAAGATGGGCTGCTTTATTGCACGATATCGGAAAAGCTCCGACTAAAAAATTTGTAGAAAAAATTGGTTGGACTTTCCACGGACATGAATTTCTAGGTTCTAAAATGGTGAAAAACCTTTTCACGAGGCTGAAGTTACCATTAGGACATGACATGAAATATGTTCAAAAAATGGTAAAGCTTTCATCCAGACCGATTGCTTTGATTGACGATGGAACTTCGGATTCTGCCTTGAGAAGATTACTTTTTGATGCTGGTGAAGATTTAGAAGATTTATTCACGCTTTGTAAAGCAGACATCACTACGAAAAACGCTCAAAAGCAGGAAAAATTCAAGAAAAATTTTGAATATGTAGCGAAGAAAATCAAGGAAGTGGAAGAAAAAGACCACGTTAGAAATTTTCAACCCCCTATTTCTGGAGAAGAAATTATGGAAATGTTCCAATTGAAACCCGGTCGTGAAATTGGAATCCTAAAAGAAAAAGTAAAAGAAGCAATTTTAGAAGGTGAAATTGCAAACGATAAAGACGAAGCTAGAAATTTTGTGATTAAAGAAGCGAAACTTTTAGGCTTAGAATTATAAATCTCTCGCTGATTTAGCAGATAATTAAAAATTCTGCATTATCTGCTTAATCTGCGAGAAAAATAATATTAAGAAAAATCCCTCAAAAATTTGAGGGATTTTATTTTAGTCTTCAACTTTATCAGAATAATCAAAATTTCTAACGGCTTCAAGTGTTTTATCTATTTCGGTTTCGTTAATCGAATCAGAAATAAACCACGTTTCATAACCACTTGGCGGAAGATAAATTCCTTGAGCCAACAATTGATGGAAGAAATTATTGAACAATGAGTGGTTAGAATCTGCAGCTTCCTCAAAATTAGAAACCCTATTCGTGTGGAAGAAAACACTCATCATACTTCCTTTTCTATTGATTTTATGGGCAATTCCTTTCTCATTGAGAATTTTGCCAATTTCAAAATCTAGCGTTTCTGTAGTTTTATTCAGTTTTTCGTAGAAATTAGGATTGTTTTTGATGAGTTGAAGCGTGGTCAATCCAGCTCTCATTGCTAGAGGATTTCCACTGAGCGTTCCCGCTTGATACACATCACCTCTTGGTGAAAGTTTATTCATAATTTCGTTTCTTGCAGCAAAAGCACCAACTGGCATTCCTCCGCCAATTACTTTTCCGTAAGTCACGATATCTGCTTTTACATTGTACAATTCTTGTGCGCCACCAAAAGCCAATCTGAAACCTGTCATTACTTCATCAAAAATCAATAAAGCACCATTTTCATCACAAACTTTTCTTAAATTTTGAAGGAAATTATTTTCTGGCAAAACGCAACCCATGTTTCCTGCAACTGGTTCTACAATAATCGCGGCAATTTCTCCTTGATTGTGACGGAACAAATCCTCTACTTGTTCTATATCATTGTATTTTGCTAATAGCGTATCTTTTGCAGTTCCAGAAGTTACGCCTGGAGAATTTGGATTCCCGAAAGTTGCCGCTCCACTTCCAGCTTTAATCAAAAATGAATCTGAATGACCATGATAGCAACCTTCAAATTTGATAATTTTTTCTCTTCCTGTATAACCTCTTGCTAAACGAATCGCGCTCATACAAGCTTCCGTTCCCGAAGAAACCATTCTGATTTGGTCAATATTCGGAACATTTTCAATGATGAATTTTGCAATTTCGGTTTCTAATTCTGTTGGCGCACCAAAAGAAAAGCCTTTTTCTGCTTGTAATTTTACCGCTTCTACTACCTCATCATGAGCGTGACCTACAATTGCTGGTCCCCAAGAATTGATGTAATCTACATACGTTCTATCATCTGCATCTGTTAAATAAGCACCTTTCGCAGATTTCATAAAAATAGGAACTCCTCCTACTGATTTAAATGCACGAACTGGAGAATTAACACCTCCTGGAATATATTTGTACGCCTCTTCAAATAAAGCCGAACTTCTTTGATATAACATAATTTTGAATTTATTTTTTAATGTTTTGGGCGTGTCCTTCATAAAAATTTCAGATTCTTCATTCCATTCAGAATGACAAAAATTTTTATTTCAGGTCGCGCTTTTCGTTACAATTCCTCACTCGCTTTCAGCGGTTGCGGGATTTTCACTTCAATCGCTCACGCAAAATTCTTTACAAAAAATTTTATCTAGGTTTTCTGTTTTTTAGATAAATTAATTGACCTTCTTTTACTTTATCTCCATATTCCATGCGGTTTTTGTCATAAAGTTTATCGAGTCTTATGGCAAATTTCTGTGCGATAGAATACATATTATCTCCTTTTTCGGCGCGATAGGTTTCTACACTTCCGCTAGAATTTTTCTTTTCGAGGAAGAGAATTTGTCCTTCTTTTAAAGTCTGGGAAGAAAGTTCGTTCCATTTCATCAATTTAGATGTAGACACGCCATATTTTTTAGAAATATCGTGTAAGTTTACTTCCGAAGCATCGTCATAATCTGGTTCCATTGGAATCACAATATATCTCAAAGCTTCATTAGGATGCGCTTTCATCAAAACCGATAATAAAACTTCTTCTTTAGTCAATTTTACAGGTTCTGGAGCATCGATTACGACTTTTGGAGCTTCTTCTTTTTTAGGAGTTGGTAAATTTTTAGCTAAAAATTCTTTATCATTCACCAAATCAGGATACAAAGCCAAAAGTTTTTCTGTGACTTGTTCCTTCTTGATATAGTCAAATTCAAAAAGTTTATATTTCTGAATTTTATCGATCAAAATATAGGCATACCTAGGATTAGTAGCATAACCTGCTTTTTTCAATCCATGAGCCCAAGCGTTATAATCTTTTGGGTCAAGTTGAAATAAATTTTTGTAAAAAGGACGATTTACCAAAAACAAAGAATGGTCTCTGTATGATTCTCTAGGATCTTCATACACACGGAAACATTCATTTGGTGCGTCATCAGTATGTTTCATGGTTTTGCCCGTCCAGTTTTCTTTACACTTAATTCCGAAGTGATTTTTCCCTTCTTGTGCCAATCTAGACTGACCACCACCTGTTTCTAAAAGTCCTTGCGCCAAAGTAATAGAAGCGGGAATATTGTATAATTCCATTTCTTCTACAGCATATTGTGCAAATCGCTGAATGTA
>CAZHCK010000042.1:10670-12117 GCA_964530915.1 uncultured Cloacibacterium sp.
GAATATTGTATAATTCCATTTCTTCTACAGCATATTGTGCAAATCGCTGAATGTACTGGTCTTCGGTTTTCCAAGTTTGGGCTTGGTAACTATTTGCAATAATTAATATGAATACTGAAAAAAATTTCTTCATTAACTTTCTATTTTGATTATGGGTCTATTTTTCTTTTTCAACATTTCGTTTGCGCCTTTTATTCCTTGCAAACCTCCTGTATGAAAAGCTAAAATCTTGCTATCTTCTGGGAAATAATCTTCTTCTATGAGTTCAAAAATCTTCCTGAGCATTTTCCCAGTGTAAACAGGCTCTAAAATAATGCCAAAATCTTGATAAAATTTATTTATAAAACGAATATTTTCGTCTGTTATTTTGCCAAAACCTCCATCAGAAGCATCAAAAATGGTGAAATTTTGTCTTTTAGAAAAATTTAAAATCCTTTTTTCTAAAGATTCATCTTTTACCGCTTTGAAACCTAACACTTTTTGATGTTCTTCAGCAAATTTAGAAATTCCTGAAATGGTTCCTCCCGTTCCTATAGCGCTGCAAAGATAGTCAAAATCTTGAGTTTCTTCATTGAGCATAAACTGAATTCCTTCTACTGCATTTTCATTAGTCCCTCCTTCTGGAACCACCAAACTTTCGGGAAATTCTTCTTGAAGGTCTTTCATCAAAGTTTCCTTGTCTCTGTAAACTTCTCTTGTTACAAATCTGAAAGTCATTCCATTTTGGTGCGCTAAAGAAAGGGTGGGATTTTCTTGCCAAGTGTTTTCTAATTCATCTCCTCTGATAATTCCTAGAGTTTCGATGCCAAATTCTTTTCCCAAAGCTGCAGTTGCCGCAATATGATTAGAAAAAGCACCTCCGAAAGTGATGATTTTTCTTTCTGAAACTTCTTTTTCCAAATATTTTTTGACATTGTAAAACATTTTCCAATATTTATTTCCAGAAATTTCGGGATGGGTAAGGTCTTCTCTTTTGATGAAAAGTCTTGCTTTTTTTCCGATAGGAATTTCTACAATTGGAATTTTATGTTGGGGTAAATTCATGTTCTTATGTATTCATTAAAAATCACACTCTGTACTTCCAAAAGCTCCAAATTTTTCTGGTTTCGAGGTAATTTAAATCTTCTTCCATAGCGTAAGCTTCTCTTTCGAAACTGATATTTCGGTAAGCCAAATGTTTGTCTTTTAACTTAAAATACCAATAGTAATATTCTACTACATAACACAAATAAAAGAAAATAATGAGGAGTTCTAATTGCTGACGAATGTGAATTTTTTCATGATTAATGAGTATTTTATTTTCCTTAAACGCTGATTCACGAAGAAAAATGAACGGAAAAATGGTAATTCCGTTGATTCTGGTCTTTCGGAGAAGGCGTAAACTCAAAATAATCATAGAACAAAGATATGAAAAGTTAAAAGGAGCAATTATCACAATGATTTAAAA
>CAZHCK010000042.1:12127-20182 GCA_964530915.1 uncultured Cloacibacterium sp.
ATATGATTGAATTTTTTGTAATTTTATGGAATGAAATTTGATAAAGAATTAGTAGAAGGCGAAGATTTTTATTATAATGAATTAGGTTACAAAGTTTTCACCGAAAGATACCACTTAAAACGCGGTTATTGCTGTAAAAGTGGTTGTAAACATTGTCCTTATGGTTATGATAAAAAGACTGATTCTTTTAAAAAAATTGAGAAAAAACCACATAAATCATAAAAAATGAAGAAATATTTTTTCCTTTTGTTGGCCTCAGCAGCACTTTTTGTTACGTCTTGTTCACCATTTAATGTGAGAACAGATTATGCTGAAACTGCCAATTTTAGTTCTTATAAAACATATCAGTTTAGAGTAGATGATTTAAAACTGAATGATTTAGACAAGGACCGTGTTTTAAACGAAGTATCTAAAAACCTACAAATGAAAGGTTTATCAGCATCTCAAACTCCCGATTTAGTTGTAAACCTGAAAGCTTCTCATAAAAAAATAGAAGATACTAGAATTGAACCTAGTTTCGGTGTTTACGGTTGGGGAAGACCTTTTGGTTGGGGAGTTGGAATGAGCAGAGCTTGGACTACCGACTACAACAGAGGAAGTTTGATTATTGACATCGTAGATGCTAAAACTGGAAAATTAGTTTGGCAAGGTGTAGGAAGCGGAATCAATGTAGATTCTCCTAAATCTAAACAAAAACAAATTCCAGCGATTGTAGCAGAGATTATGGCCAATTATCCGCCTGTGAAAAAATAAAAATCCTTTTCACTTTAATATTATTGTTCAAAAACCTACGGCGCGAGCTTTGCTCGCGCCGTAGGTTTTTTCTTATTTTAAAACAAAAAAATCGGGAAGACTTCCCGATTTTATAATATCCTAATAGATGAAAATCTATTATTTCTCTAAAACTTCTGTAATAGGATTTCCGATGTTTCCACTTGGATTTTCAACTTTCAGCATTTGAGCTAGAGTTGGTGCAATATCTGTCATGTGATATGGTTTTGCACTTTGTCCGTTTTTAACTTTCCAACCCATAAAAATTAATGGAATGTGAGCGTCGTATGAATTCCAAACACTGTGTGTAGTTCCTTTTTTAGCATAAGTTGGCAACATGCTGTCATGCGTAATGATTTGAATATCACCACTTCTCTGCCAGTTGTAACCATTGATGATTCTGGTTTTTATCGGTTCAGGAATTGCGGCTTCCGCTACTTCTTCTAAATCTACAGCGTACAATACTCTTTTATCTTTATTCAGCAAACCAAGAATGGTTTTCTTTACCTCATCTGTTTCTAATCCTTTTTCCTTGATAACATTTTGGTTAAGATAAACTTGGTAATTATCAATTCCTAAAATCAATTTACTTCCTGCATATTTTTTTTCAAGTTCATCATTAAGTGTTTTTTCTAAACCTTCACCAAAGAAACCTGTTGCCATTTTATTGGCTTGCATATAACCTTCTGAATGTGCAGCACCGTGATCAGCAGACAAGAATACCAAATAGTTTCCTTTTCCTACTTTTTTATCTAACTGCTGGAAAAACGCTTCTAAATCCTTGTCTAATCTTAAATAAGTGTCTTCTATTTCTATAGAATTTGGACCAAAAGCATGACCTACATAATCTGTAGAAGCAATATTAATCGTTAAGAAATCTGTAATTTGGTCTTCACCCATTCCGTATCCATTGATAGAAGCTTCTGCCATTTTTAGGGTTAAAGAATTTCCAAAAGGCGTTGTTCTAATCACTCCTTTTTTAGCATCATAATCTTTTGCTAAATTTTCATAAGGAAAAGTAGGTGTTTTAGCACTTCCTAAAAGGCTTTCCCAAGCTACATTATCCTCTGTACTTTCAAAATACTCTGAAATAGGAAGTAATGTTTTCCAACCATTTGCAACTAGTTTTTTACCGTTTTCTTCTTTGTTAAATTCATTCAACCACTGTGGCAATTCTTTCAAATAATAATCAGAAGTTATGAAATTCCCTGTGGTTTCATCAAACCAAAAAGCTGCAGTAGGATTATGACCCGCTGGTAAAATTGAAGCTCTGTCTTTTAATGAAACGCCAACTACTTTTGAACGGAAATTATTAGCAATTCCTAACTGGTCTGTAATGGTAGTACTCCAAAGATTTCTAGGAGAATGTTGACCTATTTTTTTAGCTTCTGTTCCTACAGCATTTACCGTTTCATCTGTGGTACAGTAAACATTTTTGCCCGTTTCTTTATCGGTCCAGTCGTTTCCCGCAATTCCATGAATCGATGGAACAGAACCTGTATAAATAGAAGTATGACCTAATGCAGTAACCGTAGGAATATAATCAATCATCACATTATTAAAACTGTAGCCTTCATTTAATAATCTTTTGAAGCCTCCGTTTCCATATTTTGCTTGATATTTATACAAGAAATCCCAACGCATCTGATCAACTACAATTCCTACCACCAATTTTGGTCTTTCTACTCCATCATTGTATTGAGTATTTTTATTTTTTTGTGCATCTACAGATAACAAAGCCAATGTTACTAATGCAAGAGTGCTAATTTTTCTAAGCATTTTTCTAGAAATTTTAATTTAGGCAAATTTAAAGGTTTTTATTGTAGCTAAAGTTTAATTTTACATTAAAAATTAAACCGTTTGACTTCACAAAAAAACGCACCTAAAAGATGCGTTTTATTTATTTGTAAAAAAGAGTTTTTAGAATTTTAAATCTCCGTTTACTTCTCTTACCGCTGCTGCTGCAGTTGCAAATTTTTCTTTTTCTGCTTCAGTTAATTCGATTTCTACGATTTTTTCTACTCCATTTTTTCCGATAATCGCAGGAACACCTAAACAAATATCAGATTGTCCGTATTCTCCGTCTAACATAAGTGAACAAGGAATCATTTTCTTTTGGTCACATGCAATTGCCTGAACCATTACAGAAACTGCTGCACCTGGTGCATACCAAGCTGAAGTTCCTAATAATTTAGTTAATGTAGCTCCACCTACTTTGGTTTCTTCTACTACATACGCTTGTTGTTCTTCAGACAAGAAAGAAGTTACAGGAACACCATTTCTAGTTGCTTTAGATAATAAAGGAAGCATACCAGTATCTGAGTGTGCTGCAATTACCATTCCGTCTACATCAGAAATTGGAGCTTCTAAAGCTTCTGCTAATCTGTACTTGAATCTTGCAGAGTCTAGAGCACCTCCCATTCCAATGATTTTATGTTTTGGTAAACCAGAAGTTTTGTGAACTAGGTAAGCCATAGTATCCATTGGGTTAGAAACCACGATAATGGTTAGATTAGGAGAATGTTTTACTAAGTTAGCCGTTACATCTTTTACAATTCCTGCATTGATACCGATTAACTCTTCTCTAGTCATTCCTGGTTTTCTAGGAATACCAGAAGTGATTACCGCTACATCTGAACCGGCAGTTTTACTATAATCACCAGTTGTTCCCGTAATTTTAGTGTCAAAACCATTCAAAGAAGCAGTTTGCATTAAATCCATTGCTTTACCTTCAGCAAAACCTTCTTTAATATCTACTAAAACTACTTCTGAACAGAAGTTTTTCATAGCAATATATTCTGCGCAAGATGCACCTACAGCTCCTGCTCCAACTACAGTTACTTTCATTTTTTTTATTTTTTTAAAGTTTAAAATTAAGTTGCTCAAATTTAATGATTATTTGAGGATTAGACAATTTTCTTGATATGAATTACATCCTAATTTTAAAATTTTTCAATCGTGTAAATAGATGTAAAAATTACCATAAATCAAGGACAAAAACAGAGACATTGCTTACCTTTGTTTTAAATTTTGAAGGATGGAAAATTTTTTGAAGCATTTACAAGACGGATATTCTAACAGAAAATATGATTTAGATAAAAAGAAAATCGAAACCTTTATCGATGATTTTTTCAGATTCGTATTTTTTTTAGAGCTTCAAAGATGTGCTTCAGAAAATGAAATCGCCAAGCGATTACAACAATTTAAAATAGATTTTATCAAGATTCTGAATTCTGTTTTTGATGACAAAGAAAAAGCCATAGAATGCGGAGAATATTTTTTCACCAAATTTCCAGAAATCTATAAAACTTTAGAACAAGACGCTGCATTTGCTCTAGAAAATGACCCTGCTGCAACCTCTGTAGAAGAAGTGACTTTTTCCTATCCCGGTTTTTATGCGATTGCAATTTACAGATTGGCTCATGAATTGCAACTCAAAAAAATTCCGTTGATTCCTAGAATCTGGACAGAGTTGGCACACAGCAAAACAGGAATAGACATTCATCCCGATGCTAACATTGGTTCGCCATTTTTTATCGATCATGGTACGGGAATTGTAATAGGTGAAACTTCAGAAATTGGAAATGGTGTGAAAATTTATCAGGGTGTTACTTTGGGAGCACTTTCTGTTTCTAAAGAAATTGCCAATACCAAAAGACATCCTACCATAGAAAACGGTGTAGTTATTTATGCCAATGCTACCATTTTAGGAGGAGAAACCGTGATTGGCGAGAACAGCGTCATCGGTGGAAACGTTTGGATTACAGACAGCTTACCGAAAAATTCGGTGGTTTTTCACAAAGGTCAAGTGACGGTGAGAAATAAATTCCCGGGTGATGAACCGATTAACTACTTTATTTGAGGTAAAGGTTGAGGTAAAGATAAAGGTAAAGGTAAAGGTAAAGGTTGAGGTAAATAAAAAACTGATTTTAATTAAGATAACGAAACTTGCAGCCCGACTTGAACGGAGCTCTTTTTAAAATTTTTCGGTTCTCTCCTTTAGGAGAGTTAGTGAGGAAAAAATTTTAAAAAAGCGGGAGTGGAAGGCGGTAAAGCTGCCCAAATTAATAATATTTAAAATTTAAAAAAATATGAAAGTTAACAATGTACTAGAAGTGATTGGCAACACTCCTTTGGTAAAATTAAATAAGATTTTCGGGAGTGATGTAGAAGTGTGGATGAAACTAGAACGCCAAAATCCTGGTGGAAGCATCAAAGACAGAATTGCTCTTGCGATGATAGAAACGGCGGAAAAAGAAGGAAAAATTAATAAAGACACCCTGATTATAGAACCTACTTCAGGAAACACAGGTGTAGGTTTGGCAATGGTTTGTGCTGTAAAAGGTTATAAATTAGTGCTCGTAATGCCAGAATCTATGTCTGTAGAGCGTAGAAAACTCATGTCTGCGTATGGCGCTGAATTTGTTTTAACTCCAAGAGAATTGGGAACGAATGGAGCGGTGAAGAAAGCTTACGAACTGGCTTCGACGATTGAAAATTCATGGATTCCACAGCAATTTGAAAATGATGCGAATCCTGAAATTCATAAAAATACCACTGCTCAAGAAATTTTGGCAGATTTCCCAGAAGGATTTGACTATGTGATTACAGGTGTAGGAACTGGCGGCCATATTACGGGCGTAACAGAAGTTCTGAAAGAAAAATTCCCGAATCTGAAAAGTTATGCCGTAGAACCTACAGATTCACCAGTTTTAAGCGGTGGAAATCCTGGTCCGCATCCTTTGCAAGGAATTGGTGCTGGTTTTGTACCAAAAGTGTTGAATTCTGAAATCCTAGACGGTGTGATTCAAGTAGAAAAAGCAGAAGCCTATGATTTTGCTAGAAAATTAGCTGCTCAAGAAGGAATTTTAGCAGGAATTTCTACTGGTGCTTCTCTTGCTGCAATTGCGAAGAAATTACCAGAATTACCAAAAGGCGCTAAAGTTTTGACCTTTAATTATGACACTGGCGAAAGATATTGGTCAGTTCCAGATTTGTTTCAAGAAAATGAATCTGAATTGAAATAAATGAAAACGCTCCAAAAATTTGGAGCGTTTTTTTAGTTTTCTTCTTCAAAGTACAACATATAATATTTCCCGTTTTCGTCTTGTCCTTGTTGGATGAGTTTTCGGTCACCGTGAACGTAAATATGAAAGTTTTTATCTAGTTTGATGACGCTTTTTAAAATTCTGGCGTTTTTCTTTACAGCAGCATCATTGATGGCAAATTCATCTGACAAAGCATAATCTCTTTCGTCTTCGTATTGTGTTTTGAAGGCATTAAAACTTTGGATGACTTCTTGATCTTTCAAAACTTCTCCTGTGAATTCTTCCATCTTAAATTCTTCTTTTTCTTTGAAAAAACTCAGCGATTTATTCAAGAAATCTGCTTGGTCTGCTTTGGTGATTTCAAATTCCTGCGGAAGCTGTTTCGTGATGTATTCTTTGTATAAATTCAAAGTTTCCTGTGTCTCGAAATACTCGTCTTGACGCTGACGAACTTGCAAAAAATCGTCCATCCAATAACTGGTTTCTGCTCTACTCGTTCCATCAATAATAGACATGAGGTAGCCTTGCTCTTTATTGGTATTATAAATAAGACAACCTTTATCTACTTTATTCAAATTGATTCCTTGTAAAGTTTCTAACTCGAAGTTTTCGTTTTTGGTAGAAACTTTTAGGAAAGTGTCTTTGTTTTCGGATTTAAAAAGTCCGACTGCGTCATATCTTTCTCCTTTTACGATGCAATCTTTGAAAAAACAAACGTAGAATTCTCCACCTTTAGTTCTAGGATTGGTAGAATGTTCGTAAAGCAGTTTTGCCAATTTTTTGGACTGGTTTTCTAACAATTCTGGTTGTTCAAAAATCTCTGAAACGTAAGTAAACACTTCGTTGTTTTCGATATTTGAACTATGAAAAAACTCGAAAAAGATTTCGGGTTTAAAGTTTTTAAGGAAATAATCTTTGAGCAATTCTTTCATCTCATCTGTGATGAAAACTTCTGAATCTGAGGTTACCAAAGCTTCTTGATGCGTTTGGTTTCCTACGTAATTGATGCAAAGATGTTGTAATTCCGTATATTCTAGATAAATCATTTTATAATTTAAAAAAGTTTAATAAAAAAATAATGATTGCAAAGGTAATAATGAAAATGCTCCAAACCTTACTATAATTAATTATTTTTTCATTAATGAATTTTTTATTTTCTATAAACTCTTTATCATTATTTAATATTCTTTGAATATCATTTTTATCTAAAATATCACTATAACGTTCCTTAACATTATTGTAAAAATTTATAAATCTTTTCTTCTGTTCATTTGCTTCCCATTGTGAATAACGTAAAATTAAATAGGATACTAATAAAAAACCCAACATTATTAGAAATGTACCGTCAGAAATTATAATTTGTTCCTTTGGAGATAAAACTTTCAATATAATTACAGAAGCAAAAAAAGAAACCAAAGCAAAAATATTTTTCTTTAAATCAGAAACGAAATTTTCAGATATTTTATCAGCTTTGGCTTGAAAGTCCCATAGTTGATCACTAATTTTATTTCTGATATCAATATATTGTTTGAGATTATCTTTCTCATATATTTTATATCCAGATTTTATTGAATCAAAAGTTGAATTATCAATTGAAATTAAGTCTTCATTTAAATTTAATGAAACTATATTTCTAACAATTCCTAATTTGTCATTCAAATTACCTCCATTATAAGTCCATTTATATATTTGATTATAAATTGTAGATGATGAAACATTAATACTCACTATTTCGTGCTCGTAGTTTATTGTTTTATAACCATTCAACTTAAATGAGAATTTTTCATTTGTGAGTTGTGTTATATCGAATAAAAAACCTATTGATAGTAAAATAGACGATAAATTAAATTTTTCATTAATATTGGAATTGGTTGAATTTTTAACTATTTTGAAATCGTCAGGAACTAGTTTGAATTTTGTTGAATAGTTTGAATAACATACAATTTTACCTTTTTCAATTGCTTTATCATTTCTAACTACATTTAATGTAATATTTTCTGAATTTAAAAATTTAATTGTTTCTGTTTCTAAAAGTTTGCTTTTATCAATAACTTCATCACAAACAAAAAATAATCCATCATTTGAAATAAATTTATCAAAAAGACTGAAAAATTGCATTATTTTTAATTCTGTTAAATACTCATAAAATTTATCTAAATGATATATTGTAATTTTGCTATTTTTAATTTCTTTATAAATAATATCACTACCGGATTGATAAACTACGGAATAATTT
>CAZHCK010000043.1:0-20148 GCA_964530915.1 uncultured Cloacibacterium sp.
AAAGCATATTTTATGTCCTTTTGATTATTTTTAATCTGATGATAACAATTTTTGCCACTTTTGCTGAATAAAGGCAATTGATCAATGAAATTTGCTTGTAAAAGAAATTGATTGAATAAATTTTCATTAAAATTTATAAGAAAACCTTTAGTATTTTTATGGTTAAAAACTAAATCGTGAACTTGACCTGGTCTAAGAAAAAAAACAGAATTATCTTGGATTTCGTAATCTTCAAAATCAATTTTATGAGTACCAGAACCCTTCTCTATGTATAGAATTTGATAAAAAGTATGACGGTGCGGTTTTTTAGGAATATAAATATCTTCATGAAGCAATTCCTTCAAATCATGAATAATGTAGTTTTGAATATTCTTTTCATTATTCACTAAATCGCAGACATTTAAAACTGGAAATTTCATAAAAAATTAGTTAGAACACTCTCCCGTTTTAGAAAGGGAATGTGAAATAATTTCTGGTGGATTTCCAAGAAGTGGCAAATCATTTTGTTGCCATTTTACCAAACCACCTTCTAAATAGTAAATCTGGTTAAAGTCTCTATCTTCCAAATATTTGGCAACACTTTTACTTCTCACACTGTTATTACAAACCAAAACGATTTTTTTATCTGCATCAAAATGTGTCAATAATTCTTCTATCTCACTGAAGGGAAGATTTTCTACGATAGGAAGTCCCATCTTATACAATTCAAATTCATAGCGTTCTCTAACGTCTACCAATTGAATGGTTTCGTTTATCATCGTTTGAAAGGTATTTGGACAAATGCTTTTCATGGAAATTCTCAATTTATTGGGTTAAAAAAGACTCTGTTCATCTTTATTCATTGCAAAATTGAATTTTTCTGAAAAACCGCTTTGTAACAAGTGTTACAGAAATCAAAAGAATTGATACTATCTATTTAAAACCGAAGTTTTAATTGAAAAATATAAATAATTAGAATAAAATAGCACCTTCTAATTCCAATAATTTTTGTTTTCGCCAAATTCCGCCGCCATAACCTGTAAGATTTCCATCACTGCCAATCACTCTGTGACATGGAACCAAGATGGATATTTTATTCATTCCATTGGCATTTGCCACTGCTCTCACTTTTTTTACATCTCCTAAAATTTCTGACTGCTTGGCATAACTCCATGTTTCACCATAGGGAATTTTCATCAGCACTTCCCAAACTGATTTCTGAAAATCTGAACCTACAAAATGTAGCGGAACGGAAAATTCTTTTCTTTTTCCATCAAAATATTCGGTAAGTTGTTCTTCTAAAATTTTAAAATGAGGATTCTCTCCTTGAATAATATTGGCATTTAAGGATTTTGAAAGTTGTTTCAATTCGGTTTCCAGCATTTTTCTGTCTGTAAATTCTAGCATACAAATTCCTTCATCCGTTGCAGCAGCATACATGGTTCCGAGAGGTGTTTCGATGCGTTTTAAATCAATTACTTTCTGATTTTTGGAATTTTTAGGAGACACGCCGAAAACATTTTTAAAACTTTCGGTAAAACCACTTAAACTTTCGTAGCCACTTTCCAGAGCAGTTTCGGTTACGGTTTCTCCTTGTTGAATTTTCTTAAATGCAGAATTAATTCTGAACATTCTTTGATACGCCTGAAACGTAATTCCGTGATTTTTCAGAAACCAACGTCTCATGGTTGCAGGTTCTATTCCGCGTTTTACCAAATCGTAATCTTTGAACTTCAAAGAAGGATTTTCTACCAATTCATCTATAATTTCCTGAATATATTTCGGGGTTTCGTTCAGTTTTTCTAATGGTTTACAAACCTTACAAGGGCGATATCCTTTTAGAATCGCATCTTTCGTATTGCTGAAAAATTCTACGTTTTCAGGTTTTGGTTTTCGGGCAGTACAAGTTGGTCTACAAAAAATTCCCGTAGTTTTTACTCCCATCCAAAAAACGCCTTCGAAACTTGCATCTTTATTGAAAGAAGCATTATACATGATATCGTTAGGTAAGTTCATAAAGTAATATATGTAATGCAAATGTAGATTTTTAGGAATTGATGATACAACCGAAAAATGAACAAGTATTTTTATTATTAGATTTGAGATGCTAGATGTTAGATACAAGATGCGACTCTTCGACTACCGCTCAGAGTGACAATTATTTAAAATTTCTTTTTTTTGCGCGAGGGCGAAGTGTATTGTTGGAGCTCTTTTTAATTTTTTCAAAAAAATTAAAAAAGCGACTACACGAAGACCGACCTTTTTTCGGTGGATGAAAAAACGCTTTTAGAAAATTTCTAAAAGCGTTTTTAGCGTTGGCAAAAAAAGGACGCGCCCAAAAATTATTTTTTCGGTTCGTTTTTCTTTTTGATGTCGCTTTCTATTTTTTTGATGACTTTCAGATTGTCAATAATCTGTAGCGTTTCTTCTACATTTAGGATTTCCACAGGAACATCTGCTCTGGTTTTGTCCCACTCGAAAACTAAATTCAGTTTTTCGTCTGTAATATCTTCGAAATTAATGGTAAAACGTTCCATTTTTTCGTTCATCATTTTTACAGGAACGGTAGTAGTAGCTACATCTTCTTTTGCATCATAGGTATAAGCTCCCCAATTGTTAACCCCTCTGTTTAAAATGATTTTCCATTCTTTTTCTTGAGGAATCACATACAATGCGTAGGTTCCTTTTTTCACTTTTTGACCGCCAAAAAGCACTTCTTGACCAAAAGTAATTCTGGTGGCTTCATTGGCTCCAGCTCTCCAAACTTGACCGAAAGGAACCAATTCTCCGAAGATTTTTCTACCTTTTACCGCAGGTCTACCATATTCTATAGAAATTTTGGTCACCGAAAATTGCTGTTCTACGGTTTGTCTTGGGCTTACAGCTGGAATGTTATATTGTTGAGCAAAAGCGTGTACACTTACTGCCAATGCCAAAGAAAATATCAGTTTTTTCATAATGTTAAATTTTGATAAAGATAAAAAAAATCCTCAAAGACAAAAAAAATCCTTCAAAGTTTTAAAAACCGTGAAGGATTGATATATCTAGAGAAAATTTTTACATTTTTTCCATTTTGAAAGTCATGCTTTCGATTACTTTGAGCATTGCTTCTACGGTATCCATACTGGTAAGACAAGGAACACCATTTTCTACCGAAGTTCTACGGATTAAGAACCCGTCATTCATCGATTGTTTTCCTTTAGTAGTGGTATTGACTACATATTGTACTTTTCCCTTCTGGATTAAACTGATTAAGTTCTCTGTTTCTTCTTCTATTTTATACCCAATTTTGGTTGGGATATTGAGTTCGTTAAAATATCTAGAAGTTCCTCTGGTTGCCCAAATTTTGAAACCTATATCGTAGAATCTTTTTGCTAATCTTGCAGCTTCTGGCTTGTTCACATCATCTATGGTAAATAAGATAGAACCATGTAAAGGAACTTTTCTACCTGCACCGATTAAACCTTTGTACAAGGCTTTTTCTAGCGTAGAATCTTTGCCCATTACTTCTCCTGTAGATTTCATTTCAGGTCCCAGTGTTACATCTACTCTTGTTAATTTACTAAACGAGAATACTGGTACTTTTACAAAAATTCCTTCTTTATTTGGAACCAATCCATCTTTATAGCCTAAATCTTTCAGATTTGCTCCGAGAATTGCTTTGGTCGCTAAATTCGCCATTGGAACTTCTGTGATTTTTGACAAGAAAGGAACGGTTCTCGATGAACGAGGATTTACCTCAATCACATAGACATTTCCATCAGAAATTACATACTGAATATTCATTAAACCGATAACTTTCAACCCTTTTGCTAAACGCTTGGTATAATCTTCTAATGTAGCTATTTGGTCTGGAGTAAGCGTTTGTGGAGGATATACTGCAATAGAATCTCCTGAGTGAACTCCCGCTCTTTCGATATGTTCCATAATTCCTGGAATTACGGTGGTTTCGCCATCGCAAATCGCATCTACTTCTACTTCTTTTCCGGTAAGATAACGGTCTACTAACACTGGGTGTTCTGGACTTGCATCTACCGCATGTTCCATGTAATGGTCTAGTTCTGCATCGTTGTATACAATTTCCATAGCTCTTCCTCCCAGAACGTAACTTGGTCTCACTAAAACTGGGAATCCAATTTCATTGGCAATTTTAATTGCTTCTTCTTTAGAGAAACATGTTTTACCCAATGGTTGTGGAATGCCCAATTCCTGAAGTGCTTGTTCAAATTTATCTCTGTTTTCGGCTCTGTCTAAATCTTCTAAAGAAGTCCCTAGAATTTCTACTCCATGAGCTGCTAATTTATCAGCAAGGTTGATTGCAGTTTGTCCACCAAACTGTACAATCACTCCTTTTGGTTTTTCGAGTTCTATGATGTTCATTACATCTTCCTCTGTTAGAGGCTCGAAATATAGCTTATCCGAAATCGAGAAATCTGTAGAAACTGTTTCTGGATTATTATTGATGATAATCGCTTCGTAACCCATTTGTTTGATTGCCCAAACTGAGTGAACGGTTGCGTAATCAAATTCTACCCCTTGACCAATTCTGATAGGACCAGAACCTAAAACGATGATTTTTTCTTTATCCGAAGGAATGCTCTCGTTTTCTTCTTCATACGTTCCGTAGAAATAAGGGGTTTCAGATTCAA
The DNA here is from genome assembly GCA_964530915.1 of uncultured Cloacibacterium sp. Classification (GTDB taxonomy): domain Bacteria; phylum Bacteroidota; class Bacteroidia; order Flavobacteriales; family Weeksellaceae; genus Cloacibacterium. The sequence continues at coordinate 4,629 of CAZHCK010000043.1, forward strand.
ATTCTGCAGCACACGTATCTACCATTTTGTAAACTGGCATTACTCCGTTTTCTTTTCTGAACTTGAAGATTTCTCTATAATCTGTTTCCCAAAGGTGTGCGATATTAATGTCTGAGAAGCCTAATCTTTTCGCTTCCAGTAATATTTCTCTATTGAATTTATTCTCCGCAATGGTTTTTTCAAAATCAATCAGTTTTTTGAATTTCCAAACGAAGAATTTATCTATTTTACTCCATTCTACGATGGTTTCCCAATCGTAACCTCTTCTTAAAGCTTCGCCGATGATGAATAATCTTTCGTCATCACACACTCTAATTCTGCGTTCGATATCTTCGTCTGTTAAGGCAAGTGCAGGTTTGGTTTTTAATCCTAAATGTTGCAATCCCGTTTCTAAAGAACGAATGGCTTTCATCAATGATTCTTCAAAACTTCTACCAATCGCCATTACTTCACCTGTTGCTTTCATCTGCGTAGAAAGTCTTCTGTCAGCAGTTTCGAATTTATCAAATGGGAATCTAGGAATTTTTGTCACTACATAATCTAGAGCAGGCTCGAAACATGCGTATGTTTTTCCTGTAACTGGATTAAGCATTTCGTCTAAAGTAAGTCCCACTGCAATTTTTGCGGCTAATTTAGCAATAGGATAACCCGTTGCTTTACTTGCTAAAGCCGAACTTCTAGAAACTCTAGGATTTACTTCGATGATATAATAGTTGAAAGAATGAGGGTCTAAAGCCAATTGAACGTTACAGCCTCCTTCTATTCCGAGTGCTCTAATAATTTTGAGTGAAGCATTTCTGAGCATTTGATATTCTCTGTCAGAAAGTGTTTGCGAAGGCGCAACTACGATAGAATCTCCAGTGTGAACACCAACTGGATCTATGTTTTCCATGTTACAAACCACGATAGCATTATCGTTTTTGTCGCGCATTACTTCGTATTCTATTTCTTTGTACCCTGCAATTGATTTTTCAATTAAACATTGGGTAACTGGAGAATATTTAAGTCCAAGTTCTGCAATTTCTGTCAGTTGGTATTCATCATGAGCGATTCCACCACCTGTTCCACCCATGGTAAAAGCAGGACGAACAATTACTGGATAACCAATTTTTTCTGCAAAAGCTAAGGCTCCTTCTACTGTATTTACAATATCAGAATCTGGAACGGGTTCGTTTAACTCTCTCATTAATTCACGGAACAAATCTCTGTCTTCTGCTCTATTGATGGCAGAAAGTTTAGTTCCTAGAACTTCTACTCCACATTCTTCTAAAATTCCAGAATTCTGTAATTCTACTGCCATGTTCAATCCAGTTTGTCCACCCAAAGTTGGCAAAAGTGCATCTGGACGTTCTTTTCTGATGATATGACTTACAAATGAAAGAGAAATAGGCTCTATATATACTTTGTCTGCAATTTCTACATCGGTCATGATGGTTGCAGGATTAGAATTGATGAGGATTACTCTGTACCCTTCTTCTTTTAATGCAAGGCAAGCTTGAGTTCCTGCATAGTCAAATTCTGCAGCTTGCCCGATGATAATTGGGCCGCTTCCTATTACTAAAATGGTTTTAATATCTGTTCTTTTCATTCTTTATTAGATTTCAGATGTCAGATTTGAGACATCAGATTTTATTTCTATTTTTATTTCTTCTTTTTCAGTTTTTGTTCGTAAGAAAATTTGATTTCCATCATTTATAAATTTTATAACTTAGATTCCTACGGACATCGAAAATTCGACGGAGTCAATGATAAACTTTTTGTTTAAAATTTTTAAAACTCTCTCATTCTCAAATTCTCCAACTCTCCTACTTTTTAAACTCTTCCATCATTTCCACAAATTCATCAAAAAGATAATTGGCATCTTCTGGACCTGGACTTGCTTCTGGGTGATATTGGACTGAAAAACATGGATATTTCTTGTGACGAACTCCTTCGTTTGTTTTATCATTCAAAGCGATGTGTGTTACTTCTAAATCGGTATTTTCTAGAGATTCTTCGTCAATAGCATAACCGTGATTCTGAGAAGTAATCGCTACTTTTCCTGTTTTTAAATCCAAAACTGGGTGATTTCCACCTCTGTGACCGAATTTTAATTTATAAGTTTTTGCTCCACAAGCCAAACCAATTAACTGGTGACCTAAACAAATCCCGAAGATTGGAACTTTACCCAGTAAACCATTGATTAATTCTGATGCACCTTTTACATCTTGTGGATCACCAGGACCGTTAGAAAGCATTACTCCATCTGGATTCATTAATAGAATCTCATCTGCAGTAGTATCTTGAGACACCACAATAATGTCGCAATCTCTCTGAGAAAGTTCTCTGATAATGCCTAATTTAGAACCAAAGTCCACTAAAACCACTTTAAAACCTCTTCCTGGACTTGCATAAGGCGTTTTGGTAGAAACCTGTTCCACTTGGTTGGTTGGGAAGTTTTTAGTTTTCAGTTCAGCAATTACTGCTGTTTCATCTGCATTTTCATCTACAATTTTTCCTTTTAAAACCCCGTGATTTCTGATAATTCTAGTCAGTTTTCTAGTATCAATTCCTGAAATTCCTGATAGCTTCTTTTTTGCAAAAAATTCATCTAAAGACAATTGACTTCTGAAATTAGAAGGGTAATCACACAATTCCCTCACGATTAAGCCTTTAATTGCTGGCTCAATACTTTCGAAATCATCTCTATTAATTCCGTAATTCCCAATTAATGGATAAGTCATGGTTACAATCTGACCGCAATATGAAGGGTCTGAAATGAGTTCCTGATAACCAGTCATCCCGGTATTGAACACCACTTCTCCTTCAGTATCGGTATTTGCACCAAAACCTTGTCCGTGAAAAACTTCACCTGATTCTAAAATTAATTTCTTTTTCATTCCTTTTTAATAGATTTTCAGAGCAGTATTACTCTGACTTTTCACTTTTATCTGTATTAATTTATTCAAATTCAAAACCTCTTTCTTCTAAAACTTTTTTCAAGATGGCCATTCTTGCAAACACCCCATTTTGCATTTGTTTAAAGATTCTAGAACGTTCGCATTCTACCAAATCATTGTCTATTTCTACCCCTCTGTTGATTGGTGCAGGATGCATGATGATGGCATTTGGTTTCATTTTTTGCTCACGCTCTTTAGTAAGACCATATTTTTTGAGATAATCTTGAGGCGTCAATTTCATTTTTTCATCATGTCTTTCGTGTTGAATTCTAAGCAACATGAGTACATCTACATCTGTAACTAGTGCATCTAAATCTCTATAGGTTCCGTTCATTAAACTTCCTTCATCAAACCATTCTCTTGGTCCGGAAAAATACACTTTTGCTCCTAATCTTCTTAATGTAGTAGCATTAGAATTAGCTACTCTACTGTGTTTAATATCTCCTACGATTCCTATTTTTAAATCTTTGATTTCTCCAAATTCTTGTTTTATGGTCATTAAATCCAGTAAAGCTTGACTTGGGTGATGCCCAATTCCGTCTCCAGCATTTACCACTCCCATTTTCACACCTTTTAATTCATCATAAAATCTGGTTTTTTGGTGTCTGATTACGGAAAGATTTATCCCAATTGATTCCAGCGTTTTAATAGTATCTAAAAGACTTTCGCCTTTATTGATAGAACTTTTCGACTCATCAAAATGCACTACATGCAATCCTAATTTTTTCTCAGCCACCTCAAAACTTATTTTAGTTCTGGTGCTGTCTTCAAAGAAAAGATTCGCTACAAAAATGTCTGATTTGGCCTTTACTGTTTTGCCGTTTGCGAATTCTAGCGCTTGATTTAATAATTTTTCAACGCTCTCAAGTGACAATCTGGATAATTTAATCATGATTTTCTGGTTTTTAAGCAAAAAAAACGAAGCCCCAACAGCTTCGTTTTCAATAAATAAAAATATTTTGTCCGTCGGATTGAAGTCCGATATTTATGTTCAATAAAAAATTTATCGTTTTCATTGGTTGCAAATATACATATTAACTTTTTGCCTTCAAAATTTTTAGAAAAAATTAATTTTATTTAACATTATTATTGCAAAATAAGTATATCTTTGCTAAAAACGTATATATGAAAATAAATTGTTGCCCAAAATGCGAAAACTCCGAAATCGTTAAAAGTGGCATTGTTAAAGGAAAACAGCGCTATTTTTGTAGAGACTGCAATTACTATTTCACGGTAAATAAAATTGGCAAAAAGATAGATGATTACTATGTAACGAAAGCTTTACAACTCTATTTAGAAGGTCTCAGTTTACGAGAAATAGAGCGTATTTTGGGCATTTCGCATGTCACCATCAGTTCTTGGATTAAGGAATACAATATAAAAAAACCACCACATTCGGATTTCCATGCTACTTATAAGGTTTTCAAACAAATAGAACTGGCAGAATACATCAGAAATGAAGAAAATCTCAAAGGTTCTGGGCTCATCATCACCGAATTCGGAGATAAGTTTATGATGATAAAATGGGAACGTTTTAAAAAGTAACTATACTTATTTACAAAAATATATACAAAATTTTTACAGAGTTTTTTTTATTATCAGTTTAGCGATGTTAAAATCACAAAAAACTGTTTAATATTATGAAGAAAACTCAATTAATCTTCGCTGGTATTGCTAGTTTATTATTTAGCAATGCACTATTCTCTCAAGAGAAACCAAAAGAATGGGATGTAAGTCTCTATGGTTTTGCAAGAGCAGATTATATTTTCGATTCGAGACAGTCTGCACAGGTGAGAGAATACCATCTCAACCTTTATCCTTTAGACAAAAAATTAGATGCAAATGGTGATGATATTAATGCTACTGGTGCCAGCAATTTTTTATCAGTAGTTTCTAGAGTGGGCGTTAACTTTAAAGGTCCCAATGTTTGGGGAGCAAAAGCCACTGGAAAATTAGAAGGTGACTTCTTTGGAAACACTCAAGAAAGCATTGGACTTTTTAGATTAAGACATGCTTATGCACAGTTGGCTTGGGAAAAATCTTCTCTTACTTTAGGACAGACCTGGTATCCTTCTTTTGTTCCTGAAGTTTTCCCGGGAGTTGCCAATTTCAGCACGGGAATTATGTTTAATCCTTTTGGCTGGGTTGGACAAATTAGATTCAGACAAAGTTTAACTTCAAATCTTTCGTTAGATTTAGTCGCTTACAAAGACAGAGAGTTTCAAGCTCCTGTAGTTTCTGGAAACGCTAATAACTCTCCTAGTTTTAATTCTACCACTCCTACTTTACATGCGCAATTACAATACAAAACTAAAAATGTGATTGCAGGTGTAGGTGCAGAATATCAATCTTTAAAACCTGTGATTACCAGTGGAGGATTGGCTTCTGATGAAAAACTCAATTCTACCATGCTCATGGGATATTTTAAATTTTCTAATGAAAACGTAGTTGCCAAATTTTATGGAATTTCTGGTGGAAATTTGCATCATTTAGTGATGCTTGGAGGTTATGCTTCTTATGCTGAAACCAACGGAATAGATTCTTACAAACCTACTAAAACCTCAGCTTTTTGGGTAGACATTGCGAGTAATAAACCTAGTGTAGCACCAGGGGTTTTCTTTGGATATACTAAAAACAGTGGTTTAGAAGATGCTAATTACAAATCACTTTATGTAAGAGGTGTTTCTGGAACCAGAGTGGTAGATAATGTTTGGAGAGCTTCTGCTAGAGTAGATTTCAAGCAAAATAAATTTAAAATTTCGCCGGAATTAGAATACACTGCCGCAACTTGGGGCGATTTAAAAACTGATGCCACATCAGGAAACAATGAAACCAATGTAGGAAATTTCCGCGCATTGGTAAGTGCTTCTTATTCTTTCTAAAAACATCTTTCAATACATTATTAACAAAACTAAAAAAAAATAAACACATGAATCATCAATTTAACACACAAGCAGAGCATGATGCTTACGTAGATGAACGTAAAAAATCTTCAACTCTTTGGAGCATTATCATGGCATCTTCTCTGGGAACGCTTATCGAATGGTATGATTTCTATATTTTCGGGAGTTTAGCTGTAGTTTTATCTACTAAATTTTTCCCAGCAGATAATCCTACTGCAGCATTTTTATCTACTCTAGCCACTTTTGCAGCTGGATTCGTAGTAAGACCTTTCGGAGCATTATTTTTCGGAAGATTAGGAGATATTATTGGAAGAAAGTACACTTTCTTGGTTACTTTATTAATCATGGGATTCTCTACTTTCTTAATCGGGTGTATCCCAAGTTATGAAACCATCGGTTTTATGGCTCCAGTTTTAGTATTAATTCTTCGTTTATTACAAGGTTTAGCTCTTGGTGGTGAATACGGAGGTGCTGCAACTTATGTAGCAGAATACGCAGAGCATAACAGACGTGGTTACTGGACTTCTTGGATTCAGACTACTGCAACTTCTGGTTTATTTATTTCACTCATCGTGATTTTGGTGACTAAAAGTTCATTAACTACTGAAGAATTTGACAATTGGGGATGGAGAGTTCCTTTCTGGATTTCTATTTTAATGGTGGGGGTTTCTTATATCATTAGAAAAAATATGAAAGAATCTCCTCTTTTTGCAAAAGCTAAAAAAGAAGGAAAAACTTCTACCAATCCATTAAAAGAATCTTTCGGGAATAAATACAACTTCAAATATGTTTTATTGGCATTATTCGGTGCTGTAATGGGACAAGGTGTAGTTTGGTACACTGGTCAGTTCTACGCGATGTCATTCATGCAAAAAGTAATGAATATAGAATCTGCACAAGTAGACTCATTAATGGCAGCCGCATTATTTATCGGAACTCCATTATTCGTATTATTCGGTTGGTTATCTGATAAAGTAGGAAGAAAACCTATTATGATGATTGGTCTTTTATTGGCAATTTTCGCATACAGACCTATTTACAACCAAATGTTTAAACTGGGAGATTTCTCTCAAAAACAAGAATTAAAGGACAAATTCACTTCTGAAGCAACTGCTAAAGTTCTAGAAGGAACAAAAGTAGACTCTATTTACACTACTCAAAAATTCTATGCAGACGGAAGCAATGTAAAAGAAGTGGTGACTAAACATCTAGAAAACGGAAAAGTTTTACTAGACGAAAAAGGAAAAGATAAAGTAGAAACTAAAATCACGAAAACGATAGACAGCACTACCAAATGGACGCTTGCTTTCTGGGTTTTCTTACAAGTCGTTTTCGTAACGATGGTTTACGGACCTATTGCTGCTTTCTTAGTAGAAATGTTCCCTATCAGAATCAGATACACTTCTATGTCACTTCCTTATCACATTGGTAATGGTATCTTCGGAGGTTTATTACCTGCAGTAGCTACTTATTTGGTAACCTCTGCTAAAGACGCTGGAAATCCAGAATATTACTTACAAGGTTTATGGTATCCAATTATCGTAGCGGCAGTGAGTTTAATCATTGGGGTAATTTACTTAGATGGAAAAGATAGAAATGTAGAGGATTAAAAATGTGATAATTTGTGAATGTGATGATTTGTTAATCAATTTCAAAATCTAATTTCTATTTAAAATTATCTCATTACCACATTTTCAAATTATCTAAATAAAATTTATTAACTTTAAAAAACAAAAAAATGGACGCAATAAAAAAAATATTAGGTATCGTTTGGCTAGCTCTAGCAGCAGTGGTAGCTTACCTTGGATTGACTGTTCTAGGAATTCCAAAAATAACTTCAGGTAAACAAGAAGACTTGGTTTTCGGGAGCATCATCGTTTTTATTTTAATGCCTATTGTGGTAGGTGGATTAGCAACTTTCGGTTTGTATTCTCTGAAAGGTGAATATTCTGCCGATAAAAAATAATTTTTGGTATCAGAAATAAGAGATTTCAGCTTTTCCAAAATTTGGAAAACTGAAATCTCCATCTGATTTTATATAACCCTTCTGAAAAATGAAAAAAAGACACGAGCAAAAATTGGTGATTCTAAGTATGGTGCTTTTTGTATTGTTCAATGCACCTATTTTGCTTTTGTTTAATCAGGTAAAAGAATATTTCGGGCTTCCGTTTATTTATATTTACATTTTCGGAATTTGGCTCGCTTCAAGTATCATTTCTTTTGTAATATTTAAAAAATTTGATGAATAATTTACAGTTATTTGCCATCATTATGCTTTATTTAGCGCTTTTGTTCTTCATTGCTTACTGGGCAGAGAAGAAGAAGAGTAATTTTTGGGCGAATAATCCTTACATTTATTCCCTTTCATTAGCGGTATATTGCACCGCTTGGACATATTACGGAAGTATTGGTGTTGCTGCTAATCAAGGTTTAGAATATTTGGCGATTTACATCGGTCCTATCATCATTATTCCCGCCTGGATTGTCATCAATAATAAAATCATTAGAATTTCTAGAGTCAATAAAATCAGTTCTATTGCCGATTTTATTTCTTTAAGATACGGAAACAGCAGATCTTTTGGCGCGTTGATCTCCATCGTTTGTATTCTCGCGATTATTCCATACATCGGAATCCAAATTAAAGCAATTTCAGACACCTTCCATCAGATTACCAATTCTGATAATTCTGACAATATTTTTACGGATACCGCTACGTATGTGGTGATTCTCATTGCTATTTTTTCATCTTATTACGGAACCCGATATGTAGATGCTTCAGAAAAAAGATTGGGAATTATTTCTGCAGTAGCTGTAGAAAGTTTTTTAAAACTCATCTTTTTTGTAGTTCTAGGGTTATTTGTAACGTATGGCGTTTTCAATGGTTTTGAAGACATCTATCAACAGGCTCAAAAATTTGAAGATTTTGCCGCTAAAAACACTTTCAATGGATTAGAAGGAAGCATTAATTTCGCGATTACGTCTCTCCTTTCTATGTCTGCAATTTTTCTATTGCCAAGACAATTCCACACGACTATTGTAGAAAACAGAAAGGAAAAACACCTGAAAACCGCTATTTGGTTATTCCCGCTTTACCTTTTGATTTTTAATTTCTTTGTATTTCCAATTGCATGGGGAGGAAGAATTCTCTTTGAAGGTCAAAATGTAAATCCAGAGCTTTTCCCTATTCTTATTCCTCAAAAATTTGGAAACATTCTGGTTTCTGTAATGGTGTTCTTAGGTGGATTAAGTGCCAGTGTTTCTATGATTATTATTTCGAGTATTACGCTTTCTGTCATGCTTTCCAATAATGTGATTATTCCTTACGGTTGGATAGATACTTTCAAGAAAAATCCAGAAAACTTCAATACGAAGAATATTGTAAGCATCAGAAAAGTAAGCATTTTCATGTTGATTATTTCTGCGTTTTTATTCTATAAATACCTCATCATCAAATCCAGTTTATTCTCAGTAGGTTTGGTTTCATTTGTGCTCATTGCTCAATTAGCACCTTCATTTTTTGGGGCTATCTTTTGGAGAAGAGGCAGTTATTATGGTGCTGTAACAGGAATTATCGCGGGAGTTATTATTTGTTATGTGAATTTGATTATTCCCCAATATATCCAGACCATTAACCCAGAATTTTCATTAGAAAATTATAAAATTCTTGATTTTTTTAGAATTCCTTATCTGTCTACCCTTGCTCAAGTTTTTTTCTGGAGCATTTTAGTCAATTCTTTCCTTTTTGCAGTGATTTCAGTAAGTGTAAAAGGCAATTACAGAGAGCGAAATTTTGCAGAAATTTATATTGATATAGACCAATACATTCAAAATCATGAAGGCGCTTATATCTGGAAAGGAAAAGCTAATATTTCTGATATTGAAAAAATTCTAGTGAGATTTTTAGGTGAGAAAAAAACCACTCAAGCCTTGAAAATCTTTAATATGAAATACAATATTACAGATGAAACAGATACTGCAGACTCGCGTTTGATTAAATTTTCAGAAAACCTTTTGGCGGGAAGAATCGGTACTGCTTCTGCAAAAATTTTGGTGGAAGGTGTAACCAAAGAAGATAAAATTTCTTTACCAGAAGTGCTCAATATTTTAGAAGAATCTAAAGAAAACATCACCCTAAATAGAAAACTTACCGAACAGTCTAAACAGCTGAGGAAACTTTCTGAAGATTTACAAATTGCCAACACCAATTTGATTGAAAAAGACAAACAAAAAGATGATTTTCTAGATTCTGTAGCCCACGAACTCAGAACGCCCATCACCGCGATTAGAGCAGCCAGTGAAATTCTGTTAGATGATGACGAAATCCCTACAGAAATCAAAAAAGAATTTTTAGGAAACATTATTTCTGAATCTGACCGATTGAACGAAATCATCAATGACATTCTGTATTTAGACAAACTGGAAACAGGGATTATTCAACTCAATATTCAGAAAAATAATATTGTAGAGACTTATCACAAAGCATTGAAACCTATTCAGCATTTGATTCAACAGAAAAATATTCACCATTCTGAAATTGATTTATTAAACCAAAAAGAATACGAATATGATGAAGCCAGAATGATTCAAGTTTTTCAGAATATTTTAGGAAATGCCTACAAATTCACGGATGAAAGTGGCATGATTCAAACTAAATTTATTGAAAAAGATGGTCAACTGAACATGAGCATTTTCAACACGGGTAAAAAAATCCCTGAAGAAGATATAGAACTTATTTTCGATAAGTTTTATCAATCCAAAAATCAAAACATTAGAAAACCCATAGGAACAGGATTAGGATTAGCCATTTGTAAAAAAATTATAGAAGCGCACAAAGGCGAAATCTCCGCAGAAAATAAAGAAATTGGAGTGGTTTTTAACATTATTTTGAGACATGAGATTTGAGATACTAGATATAAGAATATCAATTATTAAAAACATAAAATAACCATGCATCAATTTGAAAAATTAATTTTTTGGCAAAAATCAATTCAACTCGCAAAAAATATATATTTAGCATGTACAGAGATACCCCATGAAGAAAAATTTGGATTAATTTCTCAAATAAAAAGAGCTGCCATTTCTATTCCTTCGAATATTGCAGAAGGCGCTGGTAGAAATAGCAATACCGAGTTCAATCATTTTTTAGGAATTGCAAACGGTTCCTCATTTGAACTTCAAACACAACTTATTATAATTAAAGAATTAGAATTATTAAAAGAAGAAAAAGTAAACGTTTTATTAGCAGAATTAAATGAAATTCAAAAAATGATTTACAGTTTTAAAATAAATTTAAAAATCTAAAATCTGATGTCTAACATCTGAAATCTAAAATAAAAATGAAAAAGATACTTATAGCAGACGACGAACACAAAATCATCATGACCTTAGAATATACCTTCCGAAAAGCAGGTTATGAAGTCTTCATCGCAAGAGATGGCTCGGAAGTTTTAGAATTATTAAAGGAGGAAACACCAGATATTATTTTACTCGATATCATGATGCCCAATGTAGACGGTTACACCACGTTGCAAGAAATAAAAAAACAAGAAAAACTTAATCAGTGTAAAGTCATTTTCTTATCTGCAAAAACCAACCCAGCAGACATCGAAAAAGGATTGAGTTTAGGAGCTGACGCTTATGTTACCAAGCCTTACTCTATCAAGAAGTTGGTTCAACAAGTTGAAGAATTGTTAGCATAAAAATTAAAAATAAAATCTACAAAATATTAATTGTTTCAGCGTAAAATCTGAAATCTAAATTCAAAAAATCTAATGTTATGAAAGCGCATGAAATGTTCTTGAACAGTATTGAAAACAAGGAACAATTTTGGGCAGAACAAGCCGACCAAATTCATTGGTTTAAAAAACCTCAAACGATTCTTTCACAAGGAGAAAACAACTATCCTGTGTGGTTTGCAGATGGAGAGTTGAACGCATGTTATCTCGCCATAGACAAGCACATAGAAGATGGTTATGGTGACCAAGTTGCCTACATTTACGACTCACCTGTTACTGACACAAAACAAAAAATTACTTTTAACGAGTTAAAAGAAAATGTTTCAAAATTTGCTGGAGGGTTACAATCGTTAGGGTTAAAAAAAGGTGACAATGCCATTATTTACATGCCTATGATTCCTCAAGCTGCCTATGCTATGCTCGCTTGCGCCAGATTAGGAATCACTCATTCTGTGGTTTTTGGAGGTTTTGCGCCTCATGAATTGGCAATTAGAATAGATGATTGTAATCCAAAAGCAATTATTACGGCAAGTGCTGGTGTAGAAGTAAAAAAGAGAATTCCTTATTTGCCTTTCGTGAAAGAAGCTTATGAAATGGCTTCTCATAAACCTGAACATATTATTGTTTTTGACCGTCAACTTTGGGGCAATAAAGTAGATTGGGAAAACGAACCTCAACTGACCAATTTTCAAGAATTGTTAGAAAAATCAGAACCTGCAGATTGCGTTCCTGTAAAATCTACTCACCCTCTTTATATTCTTTATACCTCAGGAACTACAGGAAAACCAAAAGGTGTAGTTCGTGATACGGGAGGTTATGCCACCGCACTTAAATTTTCCATTGAAAAAATTTATGGAGCAAAACCCGGCGAAGTTTTCTGGGCAGCTTCAGATATTGGTTGGGTAGTTGGTCATAGTTACATTATTTACGGACCGCTCATCAATAGAAACACTTCCATTATTTTCGAAGGAAAACCAATTATGACGCCAGATGCTGGAACTACTTGGAGAATTCTCTCTGAACATAAAGTTTCTGTGATGTTTACCGCTCCTACTGCTATTAGAGCGATTAAAAAAGAAGATCCAGATGGTGAATTCATCAAAAAATACGATTTATCCCATTTCAGAACCCAGTTTTTAGCGGGTGAAAGATGCGATGTAGCCACGTTAGACTGGTACGAAGAAAAAGTAGGCATTACTCCTATTGACCATTGGTGGCAAACAGAATCTGGTTGGCCTATGTTATCACTGATGCGAGGCGTAGAAGATGATGGCGTAAAACGTGCTTCCGCTGGAAAACCAATCCCGGGTTATGATATTAAAATTTTTGACGAAGAAGGTTACGAACTAGAAGCCCATCATGAAGGTTATTTGGTGATAAAACTACCGCTTCCTCCAGGAGCTTTAATGGGAATTTGGGGAGATTACGAAAGATTCCACTATGGTTATTTGGCAAAATTTCCAGGATATTATTTTTCTGGAGATGGCGCCATCAGAGATGAAGACGGATATATTTTCATCACAGGAAGAGTAGATGACATCATCAATGTAGCAGGACACCGACTTTCTACTGCAGAAATGGAAGAAGCCGTTTCTGGGCACAAAGATGTTGCAGAATGCTGTGTAGTAGGAATAGAAGACGATTTAAAAGGTCAAATTCCTTTCGGATTGGTGGTTTTAAAATCTGGAACTGAAATTTCTGAAACCGAAGTCGAAAAAGAAGTCGTAGCATTGGTTAGAGAAAAAATTGGAGCAGTTGCCGCATTGAGAAACATTGTCGTGGTAAAACGTTTACCAAAAACCCGAAGTGGAAAAATTTTGAGAAAACTCATCAGAACTATGTTAGACGGAAAAGAATTCCAAATTCCTTCTACAATAGATGATGAAGTTATTATTGCTGAACTTCAAGAAAAATTCGAAGAATATAGAAAATAAAGATACTTTCCTTACAAAAGGAATATAAAAAATTAAAATTTGATATGAAAAATTATGTAATTCACGATTTGCCTGATTATTTCAAGCAGTACAAAAAATCAATCAAGAATCCTAAAAAATTCTGGGACAAAATTGCAGATGAAAACTTTGTTTGGTATCAGCGCTGGAACAAAGTAGTGAAATTTGACATGGAAGAAGCCAAAATTGAATGGTTTAAAGGTGCAAAACTCAATATTACCAAAAACTGTTTAGACCGACATTTGTCAGAAAGAGGTGATAAAACTGCGATTATCTGGGAACCAAATGACCCAAATGAAGAAGCACAATACATTTCTTACAAAGAACTTCATGAAAGAGTTTGTAAAATGGCGAATGTTCTTACAGAATTAGGCGTAAAAAAAGGAGATAGAGTTTGTATTTATTTGCCGATGATTCCAGAATTGGCTGTTACCATGTTGGCTTGTGCTAAAATGGGTGCTGTACATTCTGTTATTTTCGCTGGATTTTCTGCTTCAGCAGTAACTTCTAGAGTAAATGATTGCGAAGCAAAAATGATTATTACTTCAGATGGAAGTTACAGAGGAAACAAAGCTATTGACCTAAAAGGAATTATCGATGAAGCCGTAGAAAAAACACCTTCTGTAGAAAAAGTTTTGGTGGTAAAAAGAACCAACACCGAAGTAAAAATGAAAGAAGGAAGAGATGTTTGGTTAGATGATTATTATCCAAAAGCATCTGCTGATTTCGTTACCAAAATTATGGATGCAGAAGATCCATTATTCATTCTATACACTTCTGGTTCTACAGGAAAACCAAAGGGAATGTTGCACACCACTGCTGGTTACATGGTTTACACCGGTTATACTTTTAAAAATGTTTTCAATTATAAAGAAAATGATATTTATTGGTGTACTGCAGATATTGGTTGGATTACAGGCCACTCTTATATTCTTTATGGACCTTTAACCAATGGTGCTACTACCGTTATTTTCGAAGGCGTTCCTACTTATCCAGAGCCAGACCGTTTCTGGGCAGTAATTGAAAAACACAAAGTGACACAATTCTACACCGCTCCTACTGCGATTCGTTCTTTGGCTAAAGAATCTTCTTCTTGGGTTGAAAAACATGATTTATCAAGTCTTAGAGTGATTGGCTCAGTAGGTGAACCTATTAATGACGAAGCTTGGCACTGGTACAATGACCATGTTGGTAAGAAAAAATGCCCAATAGTAGATACTTGGTGGCAAACAGAAACAGGCGGAATCATGATTTCTCCACTTCCTTTTGTTACGCCAACTAAGCCAACTTACGCTACGCTTCCACTTCCGGGAATTCAACCGGTTCTAATGGATGAAAAACGAAATGAAATCACAGGAAATCAAGTAGATGGAAACCTTTGCATCCGTTTTCCTTGGCCAGGAATTGCCAGAACAATTTGGGGAGACCATCAAAGATATAAAGAAACGTATTTCACTGCTTTCCCGGGGAAATATTTCACTGGAGATGGTGCATTGAGAGACGAAACAGGATATTACAGAATTACCGGTCGTGTAGATGATGTAATCATCGTTTCTGGTCATAATTTAGGAACCGCACCTATAGAAGACAGCATCAACTTACACCCTGCTGTTGCTGAATCAGCAATTGTAGGTTTCCCTCATGATATTAAAGGAAATGCACTTTACGGATTTGTAATCTTAAAAGAAACTGGTGAAAGCAGAGACAAAGACCACTTGAGAAAAGAAATCAATATGCTGATTTCTGACACCATCGGTCCTATTGCTAAATTAGATAAAATACAGTTTGTTTCTGGCTTGCCAAAAACACGTTCTGGAAAAATTATGCGTAGAATTTTAAGAAAAATTGCCGAAGGAGATTTCAGCAACTTCGGAGATATTTCTACCCTACTCAATCCAGAAATTGTAGACGAAATAAAAGATGGAAGGATCAACTAATGATTATTGTTAATTTTTGGTCACACGAAAACCTCTCATTTTTGGGAGGTTTTT
>CAZHCK010000044.1:0-19830 GCA_964530915.1 uncultured Cloacibacterium sp.
GTTGAAAAATTATATGTATTTGGTTCTATTCTTACAGAAAAATTTAATGACAATAGTGATATAGATTTTATCGTAAAATTCCATCAATTAGATTTATCAAAATATGCAGACAATTATTTTGATTTAAAATTTTCATTAGAAGAAATATTGAAAAGAGAAATAGATCTATTAGAAGAAAAATCCATTAAAAACCCATATTTTCTTGAAGTAGTTAATCATCAAAAGCAGTTAATATATGGATAAGGAAATACAAGTTTGGCTCTTTGATATTCTAAATTCAATTTTAGAAATTGAGAGTTTTGTAGATTTTGAAGAAACCAATTTTCAAGATTATTCTTCAGACGTTAAAACCAAACGTGCAGTAGAAAGAAATTTAGAAATAATAGGAGAAGCAGTAAATAGAATTTCTAAAAAAGATGAAAATTTAGAAATTACTGATAAAAGAAAAATTATAAGTGTAAGAAATAGAATAATTCATGGATATGATCAAGTTTCAGATGAATTAATTTGGTCTATTATTACACAGTATTTACCTGTTTTAGAAAAAGAAGTTAGACAATATTTAAACGAATAACAAATTTATGGACATAAAAAAAGAATTCAGAGATTTCTCTGTAAAACATTTAGGAAATAGCGGATTAGCAACTGACCAATACATGGGAATTTTTAACCCAACCAATCTTACGCCTTACATCATGGAAGAACGTAGAATGAACGTAGCTCAAATGGACGTTTTCTCTCGTCTCATGATGGATAGAATCATCTTCTTAGGAACAGGAATTGATGACCAAGTTGCCAATATTGTAACCGCTCAGTTATTATTTTTAGAAAGTTCTGACCCTTCTAAAGACATTCAGATTTACATCAATTCTCCTGGTGGAAGCGTTTACGCAGGATTAGGAATTTATGACACTATGCAAATCATCAAACCAGATGTAGCCACTATTTGTACAGGTATGGCGGCAAGTATGGGAGCTGTTTTATTAGTTGCTGGTGAAAAAGGAAAACGTTCTGCGCTTAAACATTCTAGAGTGATGATTCACCAACCAAGTGGTGGCGCTCAAGGTGTGGCAAGTGATATGGAAATCAACCTTAGAGAGATGTTAAAACTTAAAAAAGAGTTGTATGACATTATTTCTGCACACTCTGGTCAGTCTTACGATTGGGTAGAAAAAGCATCAGACCGTGATTATTGGATGACTTCTTACGAAGCTAAAGATTACGGAATGGTAGACGAAGTTCTAGAGAAAAAATAAAATTTCCCGAAATTTTTAAAATATAGAGAACGTGCTTTTAGTACGTTCTTTTTTATTTTTTATGGCAATTTTCGCAAATTTTCCATCGCAAAATCCATTTCAAAAATTTGCAAAATCAGGCTGTCCGTTGCAATTCCTCGTCTCGTCTTTCAGACGAGACTGCGGGATTTACACTTCCATCCTTATTGCAAGACTTCGTTACAAATTCACTATTTTTACCAAAAATTTAAGATTTTACCCAAAATGAAAGTTATCCAAATAAAAGCCAAAGATTTTTTTGAATTTATAAAACTGAAAGACACTTCTATGTGGGAAATCTTCTCACAAATGATAGACGGAGAAGAAAAGGAAATCATCTTCCTAGACGAAGAAGAAAAAATACTTTTTAATTATATTCTTCCTCAAAATTTAGAAAAATTAGAAGAAGACCGAAAAACCTTTGCTAAAGAATACGCAGATAAAATCTCTAATTTGAATTAAAAAGATAGCGCTCCTACGGAGCGCCCTTTTTTTACCATTTATTTTCTACACATATATCATTCCTACGGAATGTAAATTCAAAATTAATTCTCTAAATTCGTGAAAACTTTAGGTTATGAATTTAAAAAAACCCTTTATAGTATTAAGTATTCTATCACTTAATCTTTTGAACGCTCAATCTTATAAAAAACCTTTGGTTTCTGCTATTACAGAAAAAGATTTAAGAACAGACATGTACCAAATGGCGGCAGACCAATTCTGGGGAAGAGAAGCAGGAACTTTAGACGAACTGAAAGTTTCGATGTGGTTCGCAGATAAAATGAAAGCTGCAGGAATGAAACCTGCAGGTGACAACGGAACTTTTTTCCAGTTTTTTGACATGTATCGTCATCAGGTTTCTCCACAGAGTTCTGTGAAAATTGGTGATAAAACCCTCAAAATTTGGAAAGATATTTTGGTACAAGATGTTACCGATAATAATTTTACCGCTCCCGTTTTGTATTTAGGCAAAATAGAACCTCAGGATTTGGCTTCTAAAAATATCGCAGGAAAAGTAGTCGCTCTGAAAGCTTCAGACCTCAACGTTTCTAAAGAAATGACGCTTTTTGAAAGAAGATATCCTGGATTTATCAGAACCAAATATTACAAAACCATTTCTCAATTAGGTGCAAAAGGTATTATCTTCATCACAGATGATATTTCAGATAAAAGCTGGGTAGAAGTTCTGCCACAAATGACCAGAGGAACTTACGGTGTAGAAGGATTGAGAGAAAAAGTAGATGTAGGAATTCCCGTTTTTTGGATTAAACAAGAAAACGAAAATTGGGTAAAAAACAACCCTGAAATTTCTCTAAATATTCAGACTGAAACGTATAAATATCCTTCCGTAAACATCATCGGAAAAATAGAAGGAACAGACCCTCAATTGAAAAAAGAATATGTTCTTTTAAGTGGACACCAAGACCATGATGGAATTCGTCATCCTGTAAAAAATGATACAATTTACAACGGTGCAGATGATAATGCAAGTACTTGCGTAGCAATGTTGGCAATGGCAAGAGCTTATAAAAAACAACCATCTAAACGCAGTATTTTATTCGTTATTCACGGTGCTGAAGAAAGAGGATTACTCGGTTCTCGTTGGCACGCTGCGCATCCTGTTGTCCCAAAAGAAAGCATTGTCGCAGTGCTAAACGGTGATATGATTGGTAGAAATGATAACAATGAAGCGGCGCTTCTTGGTGGAGATGCACCCCACAAAAATTCTGAAGAATTGGTAAAAATGGCTCTTGATGCTAATAATGAAAGCACGAAATTCAAATTTTTAAAAGCTTGGGATTTGCCAGAACATCCAGAATATTTTTATTTCAGAAGTGACCATCTTCCTTATGCAAAAGCAGGAATTCCTGCATTATTTTTCACCAGTGTTCTCCATCATCAATACCACACTCCACAAGATGAATCCGAAAATATTAATTTCAAAAAATTATATAAAATGACGGAATGGATGTACAGAACTTCTTGGAAAGTAGCCAATGAAACAGAAAGACCAAAATTAATTCCAGATTTTAAACTAGAAAGATAAAATTAAAGAGCAGAAATTTCTGCTCTTTTTTATTTCATTTCCTCAATTGTTTTTCTCGTTTCAGCTACATCATGAACTCTCAAAATTTTTGCTCCTTTTTCTAGAACTTTTCGGTGTAAAACTTGGGTTTCTTCTCCAATTTCAAGAGGTTTTTTATTCAGAGGTTTATAGATGAACGATTTTCTGGAAATCCCTATCAAAAGTGGAAATCTTCCGAAACCTAAATGCTCTACTTCTTCAATCATTTTATACTGATCTTCCACCGTTTTTCCAAAACCAAAACCTGGGTCTAAAATAATATCATGAATTCCCAGTTTTTGCAATTGATTTATTTTTTCTGAAAAATAATAATTCACACTCATGGTAATATCATCGTAGTGAATTTTTTCGTGCATGGTAAAATACGAAGTATTACTATGCATCAAAATATAGGGAAGTTTGGCTTCGGCAACTGTTGATAATAAATTTTCATCAAAATAGCCTCCAGAAATATCATTCACCAAATCCATGCCTTCATTATATCCGAATTTTACTACGTCTGCATAAAAAGTATCAATAGAAATTAAAGCTTCTGGAAATTCTTTTTTGATTAAAGAAATCATATTCCCTATTCTTCCGATTTCTTCTTCTGGAGAGAGAAATTCTGCATTCGGACGAGTAGATTGCGCTCCAATATCTATAAAATCTGCTCCATCTTTAAGCAATTTTTCGGCATGAAGAAGTGCTGATTTTTTGTTGTTAAACTTTCCACCATCAGAAAAAGAATCTGGAGTAAGATTAAGAATCCCCATAATTTTGGGAGTGTTTAATTCTACTAATCTACCATTGCAATTAATAGAAAAATCATTACGTTGAATGCTTGATGCAGGAATATTCATTTTGCAAATTTATAGAATTTCTTGGTCTAAATTTATTCAAATACATTTGAAACCACTATTTTTGTTGAATGCAAAAAACCATTTCCATTGTAGTCGCAATTTTCAATAGAAAAGACGAATTATTCGAGCTTTTGAACTCTCTTATTGCTCAAACTGATAAAGATTTTGAAGTCATCATTGTAGATGATGGTTCGTTCATAGATTTATTGCCTACTGTGGAAACTTTTAAAGAAATGTTGAACATTCAATATTTCAAAAAACCGAATTCTGGACCTGGTTTATCTAGAAATTACGGAGCAAATCGCGCCAAAAATGATTGGTTGGTTTTTGTAGATTCTGATGTCATTGTAGAAAAAGATTATATAGAAAACATCAAAAAAAATCTAGAAAAAACAGATTGCGCAGCTTTTGGTGGCGCTGATAAAGCCCATAAAGGTTTCAATCTTTTACAAAAAGCCATCTCCTACTCTATGACTTCGGTTTTCACAACCGGTGGAATAAGAGGAAGCAAAAAAGCAGTGACCAGATTTCAGCCAAGAAGCTTTAATATGGGCGTAAATAAAGAAATTTTCCTAAAAATTGGAGGTTTCTCTGAAATGAGAATTGGTGAAGATCCAGATTTATCAATGACGATTTGGGAAAATGGTTACCAAACCGCTTTTTTCGATGACATTGGCGTTTATCACAAACGCAGAACGGATTTAGGCAAATTCTCAAAACAAGTGTATCAATTTGGTTGTGCAAGACCAATTCTGAACCAAAGACATCCTGATTATGTAAAGCCAACTTTTTGGTTCCCTACATTGTTTTTATTGGGTTATTTCGCAGGAATTTTAGAATATTTTCTTTTACAAAAAGGTTTTGTTTTGGCTTGTTACGGTTTTTATACTTTGGTGATTTTTGTTCATGCTTTGTATTTGACTAAAAACATTGCTATTGCTGCACAAGCGATTATTACTACTTACATTCAGATGTTTTCTTACGGTTATGGTTTCTTAGAATCTTGGATTAAGCTCAATTTATTGAAAATGAAACCAGAAGATGCATTCCCGAAACATTTTCATCAAAAATGATTTTTGACACTTCTTCGGATTCTAAAATTTTTATCCCTACCTTTGATTCCCTTTTTAAAAATTAAAGTATGGATATTATCTCTTATATCAAAAAAGTTCCAAAAGCAGAATTGCACTTGCACATCGAAGGAACTTTTGAACCTGAATTGATGTTTGAAATCGCTCAAAGAAATCAGGTTAAAATTCCCTACAACAGTGTACAAGAAGTAAAAAAAGCATATCAATTTAACTGTCTTCAAGATTTTCTAGATATTTATTACGCAGGAGCAAGTGTTTTGCTCTATGAACAAGATTTCTATGATTTGACCATGGCTTATTTCAAACATTGTGCAGAAGAAAACGTAGTGCATACCGAAATTATGTTTGACCCTCAAACCCATACCAAAAGAGGTGTTTCTTTTGAAACCGTAATTTCTGGAATCAAGAGAGCTCAAGATGATGCAGAGAAAAATTTCGGGATTACTTCTTATTTGATTATGAGCTATTTAAGACATTTATCAGAAGAAGATGCTTTCGAAACTTTAGAGCAATCATTGCCTTATAAACATTTGATTAAAGCAGTAGGTTTAGATTCTTCAGAGAAAGGAAATCCACCTTCTAAATTCCAAAAAGTTTTTGCGGCTTCAGTGAAAGAAGGTTATAAAATTGTAGCTCACGCTGGTGAAGAAGGACCTGCAGAATATGTTTGGGAAGCACTAGATTTATTAAAAATCGACAGAATAGACCACGGAAATAATAGTTTAACGGATGAAAAATTGGTTAATTATTTAGTGGAAAACAAAATGGCTTTAACGGTTTGTCCACTTTCTAACACTGCTCTTCGAGTGGTAGATGATTTAAAACAACATCCTATTAAAAAAATGCTCGATTTGGGAATAAAAGCTACTGTAAATTCAGATGATCCGGCTTATTTTGGCGGTTACATTACTAAAAATTATACCGAAATTATTGAAGCGCTCGATTTATCATTAGAAGATGTAAAAACATTGGTGAGTAATTCATTTGAGTATTCATTCTTAGACGAAGATTCTAAAAAGAAATACTTGCAATTGGTTCATGAGAATTAAGTAAAATATTTCATTAAATCTGATATAAAAATTCCAGCGAAGCCTTTCGTTGGATTTTTTTCTAGTAAATGATAAAGTTTTTGATAAATTTGCAATATGAGTTGGTTCAAAGAATGGTTTAACACGCCTTATTATCATATACTCTACAAAGACAGAGATTTTGTAGAAGCAGAAAATTTCATTAGAAATCTTACCCAAGATTTACAACTTTCTAAAGATTCTAAAATCATTGATTTAGCTTGTGGCAAAGGCAGACATTCTGTTTTTTTGCAACAGTTAGGCTATGAAGTTTTAGGAGTAGATTTGTCCGAAGAAAGCATAGAACACAATAAACAGTTTGAAACCTCATCGACTGAAAGTCCAAAATTGACATTTGAAGTTCACGACATGAGAAATGAACTTTATCCTAATATTTCATCAGAAAAAGTAAATGCAGTTTTCAATTTATTCACCAGTTTCGGATATTTTGATGATGATGAAGATGACAGAAAAGTATTTTCTTCGGTAAAAAATGTTTTACTGAACGATGGAATTTTCGTTTTGGATTTTCTGAATGAAAAATTTGTAAAAAACACTTTGGTTGATGAAACTACTGTAACCAAAGACGGAATAGATTTTCTCATCAAAAAAAGAATAGAAGAAAATCATGTCATCAAAGATATTTTCTTTGAAGACAAAGGAGAACAATTTCATTATTTCGAAAAAGTAAAACTTCACACTTTAGAAGAAATAAAAAACATCGCCGAAAGTTTCGGGTTTGAAGCGGTAAAAATCTGGGGAAATTATCAGTTAGAAAATTTTGAAAGAGAAACTTCACCGAGATGTATTTTCCAATTCAGAGTTAAAAATTAAAATTTAAAAAGCTGAAAGCATTTTGCTGAAAGCCAAAAAGCAAAGAAAATGATTATCATTCTACTCATCTTAAGCGTTATCATTGGTGTTCTTCTGGGAAAATTCTTCGGAAAGAGCCAATTATTTGCTAAAAATTTATTGATTCTAAGTGCTGGTTTTTTAATTACGGTTTGTGTAAGCGAAGTTTTTCCAGAAGTCTATGAAGCAGAAGACCACAATATCGGAATTTGGATTATTGGTGGTGTTTTGTTGCAAATGATTTTAGAAAGTCTTACCAAAGGTTTCGAACATGGGCATTTTCATCATCATCACGAAGAAAAAAACATTTTGCCTATTGCTTTGATGGCGGGAATGTTTGTTCACGCGTTTTTAGAAGGAATTCCTTTAGCAAACATTACAGATGTAAGTTCTCCATATTTATTAGGAATTGTGTTTCATAATTTGCCAATTTCATTCATTCTAGGTACATTTTTATTAAGAGAAAAAAGCAGTGTTTTTTCTTGGTTTATTATCGCATTATTTGCATTGGCATCACCATTAGGAATGGTTTTTGGTGATTATTTTAATCCAAATTGGCAACCTTATTTCTTGGCATTAGTTGGCGGAATTTTCTTACATATTTCATCGGTGATTATTTTCGAAAGCAATAAAAATCACAAAATGGATTGGCAAAAACTTTTTTTAGTGATTGCTGGAGTTGGATTAGCTTTAGTGAATCATTTGTTTCACGCTCATCATTAAAAAAATAGATTTTAAATAAAAAGAAAAACTCCCAAAAATTCGGGAGTTTTTTATGTTTTAAAAGGAAAGTTTTTTAGAATTTCCAGCCTAATGTAAGCGTTACATTGTTCTTAACATCTTCTAATTTAGAAGTAAATGTATTTGGATTATTCGTAAAGAATTCTACATCTCCGTTATTCGCTAAACTGTAATAATAACCATCTCCGTAAACATTGGTAGAATTGGTGGTAATCTTATTATAAGCTGCATCAACATAGAATGATTTAAAATCAAATCCGAATCCTACCCCTAAAGTTTCTCTTTTTCCTACGTACAAATCATCAAAATTTGCTCTCTTCTCGAATGGTGAATTAGATATTCCGTAACCACCTCTTAATCTAAAGTTGTTATAACGGTATTCACCTCCTACTCTAAGTTCTGATAAATTCTTGTATTCAGATTGGAAGAAATCATTCAGTTGAGTTTCTGCAGGACCTTGAACTTTATATTTTGGCTTGGTTAAACCTAATGAATAGTCTACGTTTAGAGCAAAATTCTTATTCATTACAAAAGCTCCACTCAAAGTTGCTTTCATAGGCGAAGTGAATTTTCTGTCTTCATCATAATAATCGAAGTAATAACCTAAATTATCTTCGTTTACTTCGCTGTAAGTTCTGTATTGAGTCCACCAAGTTGGTGATTCAATAGATGCTCCTAATCGTATATTATTATTAATTTTTCCAATAATACCCGCAGAAACCGAGAATCCATTAGAATCTTCAGTATAAGGTGTTCCCTGTTTATTTAAAACGTAGCTGTTATTATTGTCTACATCTAGTGAGAGTCTAGAAGAATCATATTGCTCAATCGTAGCTCCTTTGAAATTAAGGGAACCTCCCACATAGAATTTATTATCATAATTCCCACCAAAAGCGATGTTCATATTGGTAAGATTTCCCGTTCTATCATAAGCATGACCTAGAGAAGTAAAAGTTCCTGTAACAGGATTTCCGTTGGTATCTACCAAATTGCTATCTTGAAATTTATAGCTAGAATTCGCTGGTGTTTCTATGTATTCTTCTAAATTTTGATTGGTGTAATTCACTCCAAAATTTACAAATTTCCACGGTGTGTTTCCACTGGTTTCAAAAACG
Source organism: uncultured Cloacibacterium sp. (assembly GCA_964530915.1). GTDB lineage: Bacteria > Bacteroidota > Bacteroidia > Flavobacteriales > Weeksellaceae > Cloacibacterium. The sequence continues at coordinate 9,066 of CAZHCK010000044.1, forward strand.
GCTACTCCTCCTAATTGACCTATATCTGCATTGTTTAATTTATATGAGTTTGCAGCATTAGAAAAAGAAGATGTGGTTTTAGAATTATTAACCGCTAAAGTTCCACTGATATTTCCTGTGATGAAAACTCCTACACTTGCAGGATTGGTATTGATTGCAGAAAGATCTCCTCCTAAAGCTCCCATAGAACCTGCCATTGCATTAAATTTAGCAGAGCCACTTAATGGAGTGGCAGAATAAACATCTACAGAATTTCTGATAATCGAAACATCTTGCGCTTGAAGATAAAATGCAGATGCAATACTTAATATTGTTAAAGATTTTTTAAACATTTTTTCAAAAAATTATAGTTTATTATTTCTTATCTAAAACCTCCTGATCTGAAACCTCCTCCAGAACTTGAGCTTCCGCTAGAGCTACCACCTGATCTGAAACCGCCGCCAGAATTAGAACTTCCTCCCCAATCATTTCTTCTAGGCTCTTGTCTTGGAGCTTCGTATTGTCGTGGCTCTTGTCTTGGAGCACTTCTAAATCTTGAAGGATTAGAATTTTGTGGTGGCTGAGTCATATTTGGATTAGTATTTCTAGGTGGCGTAGTTCTAAATCCAGAGTTATTAGAATTATTGGTATTCATTCTATTGTTAAAACTTCTGTTATTAGAATTTTGGAAACCATTTCCTCTGGTAATGGCATCGGCTCCACTTCTCTTATAATTATTTCTTGGATAGTAATAACCTCCATAATAGTAAGGATTATATCCGTAGTAACCTCCATAATAAGGAGAGTAATATCCATACCAAGGATTATAATAACCGTAACCACCATAACCAAAGTAAGGATCCCAATAAGGATTCCAGCCCCAATTGTTCCAACCCCAATTGTTCCAACCGAAACCAATTCCTATATTCCAACCATTTCCCCAACCGTAATAAGGAGAATAATATCCGTAAGGATTCCAACCCCAAGTATTATAATTATTATAATAGATGTTTTGTTCTGTTCCTGCGTAAGTTCCCCAGTCAGATTCTGTTCCGTTCCAAGTTTGATATTTGTTTTTTTGAGCCACTTGGTTTTGTTGATTTTGCTCTATAATACTAGCAGAATCAGACTCATATGCATATACTTCATCCACTTGATTAGGTTCTGGCATTACAATACCTTCTGGTATCACATCTTTATTAGGGTCATAATACACCCCATCAGTTTCTGTGTAACCTCCCATTTGAGAGCCACATGAAACCAAAAGCAAACCAGCTGCAACCCCTAGAACACCTTTTGTTCTAAGAATTTCTGATAAGTTTTTATAAGTAGAATTTTTCATGATAGATGTAATTAAGTTTATTTATCTTTGCAAAATATTAATACCAAAATTATACCAATATACTCGGTATTTATATTTTTCATCAAAAATACAATATAACATTAGATATTCTCAAAATTAAAAAGTTAAATTTTAATAAAAAATGGCAAAATTAACAACAAGGAGTGAAGATTATAGCAAATGGTATAACGAACTTGTAGTAAAAGCAGACCTTGCTGAAAACTCAGGTGTAAGAGGAAGCATGGTGATTAAACCCTACGGTTATGCAATTTGGGAAAAAATTCAAGCAGAACTAGATAAAAAATTCAAAGAAACTGGTCATCAAAACGCTTACTTCCCACTCTTTGTCCCGAAAAGCTTATTCGAAGCTGAAGAAAAAAATGCAGAAGGATTTGCCAAAGAATGTGCTGTAGTAACGCATTACAGACTAAAAACTGACCCTAATAATCCACATAAATTAATCGTAGACCCAGAAGCAAAATTAGAAGAAGAACTGATTGTTCGTCCTACTTCTGAAGCGATTATTTGGAACACTTATAAATCTTGGATTCAATCGTATAGAGATTTACCAATTCTCATCAATCAATGGGCAAATGTTGTTCGCTGGGAAATGAGAACCCGACTTTTCTTAAGAACTTCTGAGTTCCTTTGGCAAGAAGGTCATACCGCTCATGCCACTAAAGATGAAGCCATCGAAGAAACTGAAAAAATGCTAGAAGTTTACGCTGATGTGGTAGAAAATTTCATGGCGATTCCAGTAATCAAAGGTTTTAAAACACCTACTGAAAGATTTGCCGGCGCAGATGAAACTTATTGTATAGAAGCGATGATGCAAGACGGAAAAGCACTTCAAGCAGGAACTTCTCACTTCTTAGGACAAAATTTTGCGAAAGCTTTTGATGTGAAATTTACCAATAGAGAAGGAAAACAAGAATTTGCTTGGGCTACTTCTTGGGGCGTTTCTACCAGATTGATGGGCGCATTAATCATGACACATTCAGATGATTTTGGCTTGGTACTTCCTCCGAAATTGGCTCCAATCCAAGTGGTAATTGTTCCTATTTTCAAGGGAGAAGATCAATTGGCTGAAATTTCTGTGGTAGCTAATGAAATTTTTGACAAATTAAAAGCAAAAGGAATTTCTGTAAAATATGACGACAGAACCGAGTATAAACCAGGTTGGAAATTTGCAGAATATGAATTAAAAGGAGTTCCATTAAGAATTGCAATGGGTGCTAGAGATTTAGAAAATAAAACAGTAGAAATTGCAAGAAGAGATAACTTAACCAAAGAAGTTCGTTCGTTAGAAAATATCGAAGATTACATTGAAGAACTATTGGTTACCGTTCAAAATGACATCTACAAAAAAGCAGAAACGTATAGAAACGAGCACATTACCAAAGTAGATTCTTACGAAGAATTCAAAAAAGTGTTAGAAGAAAAAGGAGGTTTCATAGCTGCACATTGGGACGGAACAGCGGAAGAAGAAGAGCAAATCAAAGAAGAAACCAAAGCTACCATCAGATGTATTCCTCTCGATGCAGAAGAAGAGCAAGGAATTTCTTTGATCACAGGAAAACCTTCTACAAAAAGAGTTCTTTTTGCAAAGGCGTATTAAGATTTCAAAGAGAAGATTAATTTCTCATCATATTTTTTAAGAATTAACGAAGTAAAGGAAAAAATTTTTAACTTTAACTTCGTTAATTTTTTATACCAACACCATGTCACTCACTGACCTTATAAAACACCCATTAAACCCCGAATTAATTTCCGAAGCTGCCATTCAATTAGGTGAAAGCGAATCAAATGTTTCAAAAGCTTTAGGAAGTCTTTTTCCAGCGGTTTTAGGAGTTTTTGCCCAACATTCTAAACAAGATGATGTCATCAACGCACTTCTTGAAACTTCATCTCTCGATTTTTCTGAAAATCTATTAGAAAAAGCAGGAAATAGTCCAGAAATAGAGAATATTATTTCTAAAAGTTTAGGAGAACAAGGTAAATATATTCTTTCTCACGTCTCTGAGTATGCTAACATCAATAAATCTTCGGCTGAAAACCTTTTAAAAGTTGCAACTGCTGCCACACTCCAAGGAATAAAAAAATGCGCTCATGAAAACGGATTAGATGATCAAGGAATTCTTTCAAAATTAGCCGAAAACAGATGCTTAATTCCCGCTTTATTACCAGCAGGAATGTCTTTAGAACAATTAGGTTTAGAAAATTTATTTGAAAAAAATACTGAAACTCCGGTTGAAACTTCTACTCCAATTACTCATAAAACCAAAAAAGAAGTTAAAATCTTAAATCAAGAAAACTCAGAAAAAAGTTCCTTCTGGAAATGGCTTCTTCCCTTACTTATCCTTGGCATCGTTGCTTGGTTTTTATGGAACCAATTAGCTCAAAAAGAAGTTCTTAAAACCAAAACTGCAACAGAAAATGTAACTATAATTCCAGAACCTATTCCAACTGATTCTTTATCTGATGCTCAGAAAAAAATTGAGTTCAAGGGAAATTCATTGCAAGTGGTTTCTGATGGTTTAGAAGATAGAATGATTACATTTTTAAAAGCAGACAACTATAAAAATGCTAAAGATGACGATGCGTTAAAATCAACTTGGTATGAATTTGACCAAGTAACTTTTGCTTCAGGAAAATCAACCCAATTAACATCTGGAACAGAACAAATAGCAAATCTTATTAAAATTTTAAAAGCATATCCCGAAGTAAAAATTAAAATCGGTGCTTACACCGATAAATCCGGAACAGAAACTGAAAATCTAGCCCTTTCTCAAGCAAGAGCAGATTTTATTAAAAACGAATTGACCAAAGCCGGCTTGGAAAAACAAATCGTAAACGCAGAAGGTTACGGAAGTAAATTTGCTACTTTACCAGCTTCTGCAACTGAGGAAGAAAGAGCCATCGACAGAAAAATAGCATTAAGATTTGCCAAATAATTTTTAAAATAATCCCCTCAATTATAGACGCTTAGAAAATTTTCTAAGCGTTTTTTTTCATTTATATTTTCAGAATAAGAAATATTTAACTAATTTTGTTAGACTAATCTAACATTTATGAAGAAACCTTGGAGAAAAAATAATGACCAGAACTCTTTATCAGAATCTTTTGCTTCTATTCACATTCCTACTGATGGTAGTTTCTGGAAGAAACTTTTTGCATTTGCCGGCCCTGGTTTGATGGTAGCTGTAGGTTATATGGACCCAGGAAATTGGGCAACCGATATTGCAGGAGGTTCACAATTTGGTTATACTTTACTATCCGTCATTCTTTTATCCAATATCTTTGCAATTATCCTTCAACATTTATCTTTAAAACTGGGAATTGCAGCCGAAAGAGACTTAGCACAAGCTTGCAGAGACCATTTTTCGCCAACGGTGAATTTTATCCTATGGGTTTTATGCGAAATTGCCATTATTGCTTGTGATTTAGCAGAAGTTATCGGTTCCGCAATTGCTTTAAATTTACTTTTTGGAATTCCGCTTCCTGTTGGGATTTTAATCACAGGAATTGATGTTTTACTTATTCTGATGCTGCAATCTAAAGGTTTTAGATGGCTCGAAAGCTTTGTTGCAGGGCTTATTTTCGTCATTTTTGCTTGTTTTTTATACGAAATCTTGGTAAGTCAACCAGAAATAATGCCTATTTTAAGCAACCTACTTCCGAAGAAAGAAATTGTTTTTAATCCTTCAATGTTGTACATCGCGATTGGAATTTTAGGCGCGACAGTTATGCCTCATAATTTATATTTACACAGCAGTTTAGTACAAACCAGAGCTTATCCTAGAACTTCCGAAGGAAAAAAAATGGCGATAAAATTTGCAACCATAGACAGTACTGTTTCTTTACTATTTGCTTTTTTCATTAATGCAGCCATTTTAATTGTTTCGGCGGCGACTTTCCATTATTCTGGTTACAAAGATGTAGCAGATATTCATGATGCTTACAAATTACTTTCGCCAATTTTGGGAACCAGTTTAGCGAGCATTTTATTTGCAGTAGCGTTATTAGCTTCAGGACAAAACTCTACACTTACAGGAACTTTAGCGGGTCAAATTGTGATGGAAGGTTTCCTAAATCTTAAACTAAAACCTTGGCTCAGAAGATTAATTACCAGACTTTTAGCAATTGTTCCAGCGTTTATTATCGCCATTATTTATGGCGAAAAAGGAACTACTGATTTATTGGTTTTAAGTCAAGTTGTTCTTTCCATGCAACTCAGTTTTGCGGTAATTCCTTTAGTCATGTTTACGAGTGACAAACTAAAAATGGGGGAATTTGTGAATAAACCCGCTTTGAAAATTCTTGCTTGGATTATTTCCATCATCATCGTTGCTCTAAATCTTTACTTACTGTATCAAACTTTTACTTCGTAATGATGAAAAAAGCAATAACATCGGCTCTTTTCGCCAATTTTTTGAACGCTCAAGAAACCATACAATTGGATCGTCCAGACCAAACAGAATCTGTATATGTAGTCCCAAAAAATTACCTGCAAACAGAAATGGGTTTTATGTTTGAAAAAACAGATAAAGAAAACAATCATTTTCACCTCCCAACTATTCTTTGGAAATATGGATTCAATGACAAAGTAGAACTAAGAGTAATCACAGAATTCTCGCTTTCTACTACTCCATCATCTAGTGTTTATGAGCTACAACCCGTAAGTTTAGGTTTTAAAACAAGTCTTTTAGAAGAAGAGGGAATTTTTCCAAAAATTGCGTTTATTGGCAAAGCAGAAATAAGAAAAAGTGAAGTTCTTCAAAGAAAAACCATAACTCCTGCATTTCGTTTCACCTTTCAAAATAATCTCAATCCCAAAACTTCTTTGGGTTACAATCTGGGAATGTTTTGGAACGAAGATTTACACGAAACCTATCTCTATACTTTAGCTCTTGGGAAAAGCATTTCGCCTAAACTGAATTATTTTGTAGAAATTTATGGTTTTGTTTCTCCAAATCAGACTGCAGATACAAGATTAAATGGTGGTTTCACATATTTAATCAATGACAATTTTATGCTTGATACTTCTTCGGGAATTGGACTTTCCGAAATTTCCGCTAAATATTTCTTTTCTTTTGGACTTTCTTATCGTTTGAAGTTACAGCGGTAAAGATTTCTGCTTTTACAAAATTCTGCCAATTTTTCCTAAACTGCTCTTTGGCAAAATCTTTGAAATATTGCAGTAGAAAATTCTAATGAAATGAGCGAAAACAAAGAACTACACGAAGAAAATTTAAATAAAGAAGGTCAAGAAAATCTACAAAGCGAACAAAACACTACAGAAAGTGTGACAGAACAACCTACTGCAGAAGAACTTTTGGCAGAAGAAAAAGACCGTTACATTCGTTTGTATGCAGAGTTCGAAAATTACAAAAAGAGAACCTTAAAAGAAAAAATGGAGTTTGCACAATATGCAAATACCGAAATGATGATTGCTATGCTTTCTATCTTAGATGATTTCGAAAGAGCCATCAAAGAAATTGCAAAAAGCGGCAACGAATCAGACTTGAAAGGTGTAGAATTGATTTATCAAAAATTCAAAAATACATTATCAGACAAAGGTTTAAAAACAGTTGAAGTAAATGCTGGTGATGAGTTTAACGTAGATTTCCATGAAGCCATTACTTCTATTCCTGCTCCATCTGAGGAACTAAAAGGAAAAATTGTAGATGTAGTAGAGACTGGTTATCAGTTACATGATAGAGTAATTAGATTTGCAAAAGTAGTTACAGGAAACTAAAAATAATCAAATTTGCTTCGCTAGTGAATTTCAGTGAGTCAATTTAAAAAATTCACCAATTCATAGCATAGCGAATTCACAAGAAATAATTCACCTTATAAGATGTCAAAAAGAGATTATTACGAAATATTAGGCGTATCAAAATCAGCCAGCGCAGACGAAATCAAAAAGGCTTACCGTAAATTGGCCATCAAATATCACCCAGACAAAAATCCGGGAGATAAATCTGCAGAAGAAAAATTTAAAGAAGCTGCAGAAGCTTACGAAGTATTAAGCGATGCCGATAAAAAAGCTCGTTATGACCAATTCGGTCATGCTGGAGTTGGCGGAGCTGCAGGTGGTGGTTACGGAGGAGGTTTCGGCGGTGGCGGAATGAACATGGAAGATATTTTCTCACAATTTGGAGATATTTTCGGTGGACATTTCGGTGGCGGCGGTTTTGGTGGTGGCGGAAGAAGCCATCAAATCAAAGGTTCTAACTTGAGAGTTAGAATTAGATTAAATCTCGACGAAATGGTGAATGGTACCACTAAAACCATAAAAGTAAAACGAATGAAAGTAGCAGAAGGTGCTACTTCTAAAATGTGTACCACTTGTAACGGAAGCGGAGTTCAGATTAAAGTGATGAACACCATGTTCGGACAAATGCAAACGCAAACCACTTGTGGAACATGTAACGGTTTAGGCAAAATTGCAGATAAAATTCCTGCAGGAGCTAATTCTGAAGGACTCATCAAATCAGAAGAAGAAGTTTCTATCAAAATTCCAGCGGGAGCAAGAGACGGAATTCAATTAAACGTTCGTGGAAAAGGTAATGACGCTCCTTTTGGTGGAATTCCTGGAGATTTATTAGTTGTCATCGAAGAAGAACAAGATGCTACTATAAAACGCGAAGGTGATAATCTGCACCAGGAACTCTACATTTCTTTTGCCGAAGCTGCTTTGGGAACTTCTAAAGAAATTAATACCGTTGGTGGAAAAGTTAAAATTAAAATTGATGCAGGAACACAATCTGGTAAAATTTTAAGATTAGCAGGAAAAGGATTACCTAGCATAGATTCTTACGGAAAAGGAGATATGTTTGTACATGTAAACGTTTGGACACCTCAAAAACTTACTCCAGAACAAAAAGAGTTCTTCGAAACGCAAATGAGAACCGGTCAAATGCAAGCAGAACCATCTGGAAAAGAAAAATCATTTTTTGACAAAGTAAGAGACATGTTCTCTTAAAAATTTAGGGATAAATACAAAAATCCAACTGAATCATCAGTTGGATTTTTTCATACTATTTTGGCAAAAAAATTGTTTAATAAATAGTATGAAAAACCAAATCCTCAAAAATATATTCTTTTTCGTTGGCTTCATCACGCTCATGAGTTTTTCTTTTGTGAAAGATAATTTTATTCTTTGGCAAGAAAATAAAAAATTGAAAATTCAAGATTTTAAAGCTGACAATAAAGACACGATAAAAGTAAATCGACAGCAATTTTTAGGAGCAATAAGTGCCATTAGAATAGAATATTCATCATTTCAAAGAAATAAAAATTCGGTTCCTGACTTTTCTATTAAAACGTATTTTGACCCTAATGAATCTTGGATGCTTCTCAAAAATGATTATGTTTTACAACACGAGCAGATTCATTTTGACCTCACCGAATTATATGCTCGAAAAATGAGAAAATCCGTAGAAAGTCTTAGACAAAAAAACGTAACTAATATTTCTATTTACCGTAAGAAAATCCAGCATTGGAATGTAATGAAAGAAAGAGCTTCCAACCAATTTGACGCAGATAATCAGGATTATTACATTAAAATTGGACAAAAAATTCTCTTCCAAAAAAATCCAAAACAAGAAGCTTGGAAGAAAAAAGTAGACCGAGAATTATTTCAATACAGTCTATTTAAAAATGCTGATTAATCACAAATAGTGCTTAATTTTTTCTAAATTTGAGCCACACGAAATTATATCTCAACATGAAAAAATTAGCGTTACTTTTCGGATTGTTCTTTTCTTTATTTCTAATGGCTCAAAAAAAATACGTAGTCGTTATTCACGGTGGTGCAGGAACCATCATCAGAGAAAAAATGTCTCCCGAGTTAGAAGAAGAATATTTAGAAAAACTCACTGAAGCGCTTCAAAAAGCATATGCAGAAATTAAAAACGGTAAAACTTCTGTGGAAGCGGTAGAAGCAGCCATCGTAGTGATGGAAGATTCTCCATTGTTTAACGCTGGAAAAGGAGCCGTTTTCACGCATGATGGAAAGAATGAACTCGATGCCGCCATTATGAATGGTAAAGATAAAAAAGCAGGTTCCATCGCAGGAGTTCACACCATCAAAAACCCTATAAAAGCAGCGATTGCGGTAATGGAAAAATCAGAACATGTGATGCTTTCTGGTAACGGTGCGGAACAATTTGCTAAATTACAAGGCTTAGAAATCGTGAATCCTAAATATTTCTGGACAGAAAACCGTTGGAAATCCCTTCAAAAAGCAAAAGAATTAGAAAAATTAAAAAATCCAAAAGCAGAAAATTCAAAACCTGATTATTTTATAATTGACCAAAAATTTGGAACCGTAGGTTGTGTTGCTCTTGACCAATTTGGAAATTTAGCAGCAGGAACTTCTACTGGCGGAATGACCAACAAAAAATATGGAAGAATTGGTGATGCACCTATTATTGGTGCAGGAACTTATGCTGATGAAAATGTAGGAATTTCTGCAACAGGATGGGGAGAATTTTTCATTCGTTCTACTGCAGCGAGAACCATAGCAGCAAAAATTCAATATTTGAATAAAGATGTGAAAACCGCAGCACAAGAAACCATAGACGAAATCGAAAAAATGGGTGGTGATGGTGGCTTAATTGCGCTAGACAAAAACGGAAATATCGCTATGCCATTTAACACTTCTGGAATGTACAGAGGTGCCATTACAGAAGATGGAGAAGTTGAAGTGGAGATTTATAAATAAGTTGGATGTTGGATGTTGGATGATGGATGTTGAAAAATAGAAGATTTAAATTTTCACTATTTTTCATTAAAGTGATTTAAATTTTTTAAAATTTAAAAAGTGAGTTCCGTAGGAACGAAACGTTTGTAGTAAAATTCAGACAAAACAAATAAAGTTCCGTAGGAACGAAATATAAAATGAGACAATTGATTTTCTTTTTAATCCTTTTTTCAAATTTTCTTTTTTCACAACAAAATAGAAAAGAATTATCACAATCAAATATTTTTATAAATGCAGATTACATTAATGAAATAAATGTAAACAAATCTATTCTTTATAGAGAATTCGTTAAAGACACATTAATAAATAATATTATTAATAAAAAATATAGAATAAATAAATTTCAAGATTACTATAGTAAACATGATGTTGACTACTATTACGAAAGTTTTGACCATAATTTCTATAGAAAATATGATAAAAACATTAATTTAATACACGAAATCAACTTAAATTCCGAAATACAATCAGCTATTTTCTTTGGTAAAAGAGAAGATATTAAACTAGAATTTATTGATACAAGAAATAGCTTTCCAAAAGACGAGCTAAAGCCAACAACAAGAACTCCCCGAAAATTTATTAATACTAAAAATAATAAAGATTATCTAATATTCTCACTTGATTTAAATTGGCTTATTGTAGAGATGAAAAATGATAATTATACAAAACAATTA
>CAZHCK010000045.1:0-19805 GCA_964530915.1 uncultured Cloacibacterium sp.
ATTCAATTCTTCGTATTTATTTACGGGAGGTTTTTCAAAAATCACAAGGGATTCTTCGCCTACAATGGGAATGGATGAAGCGTCATTTTTATAAAAAAAATCTTGTGCAAAACTGATTTGTACAACAAAAATTAAAAATAGAAAATAGAATTTTTTCATTTTTATTGTTTTACTATTCAAAGTTAGGATTATTGCTTGTAGCTTTTTTTTAATTGACCGTGATAATTGTCATAAAACCAAAAAAAAAGCTTCTGCCAAATACAGAAGCTAAAATGAATTCTTTGCTATAAATAGTGTTAATTAAAAATATAGAAATAAGAATTCATATTTATCATTACAAAAATCATGCTAAACAGATAAAAAAAACGTCTTATTGCTAAGACGTTTGGTTGTTAGTTTTTGCATTTGTGTTTTTAGAATGTTTTCATGATTGTTTTTACCGTGACAAAAGTAGTGAACCATGAAAAACGAGTCAATTACACTTTTGTGTAATATCACAATTTTATTTCGAAGACTAAATGCAGTCCTTTTTCACTTGGTTTTATGACAAAAAGACCACCAAGATTCTGAATTCTACGCTGCATATTATTAAGACCATTCCCTGAAGTTAAATTCTCTCCTAATCCTTCTCCATCGTCTATAATTTCCATAGTAAAAAGATGGTCTTTCAGTGTAAAAAGAATATCTACATTTTGGGCTTTACTGTGTTTATAGACATTATTTAGCGCTTCTTTAGCACAGAGGAAAAAATTTCTTCTGATTTCTGCATTCAATTTAGTATCAGGAATTTCTACTTTTCTGGTAATATTAATTTTAACATGGGTTTTCTTGAAAAAATTCTCAGCATATAGCGATACATATTGCATAAAATTCCCCAGATTATCATTACTAGAATTAAGGCTCCAAAGCATTTCTCGCATAGAGAGATTCATTTCTTCTGAAGTCTTAAGTAAATCATCTATATCTTCTTTGAGATGCTGTTCTCCCACTTTTTGTTTTAAAAATTCTGCTTGAAGTTTCAGCGCTGAAATTCCTGCACCCAAATCATCATGCATATCGTGAGAAATTCTCTCTCTTTCTTCTTGAATTTTTTTCTGAATTTCTAACTCTTTTTCTAGAATTACGTTACGATGTTCTATCTCCTGAAGCAGTTTTTCATTAATGAATGCTGCTTGTTTTTTTTTGTACACCATCACTACCAAAATAATAAACCCTACAAACATTAATAAAATAATGATTGCAAAAATAAGTACCAATAATACTGGGTCTGGTAGAATTTGAGTCAAAATTTATTTTTTAAAAGAATTAAACGTCCGCAAAATATTATAATCTACACATCTTAAACCTTTTATAAAAAAGGAATACATCATGATATTACAAATACTAAATAAAAAATTAATCACATTAAAAATATCTTGATTATAATTATATAACCATGTTCCAAGATACATTCTGAACAAAGCAAAAATACTCCAAAAAAGTAGAGCAAAACTTACCCAAAATGATTGTTTTACTGTGATATTCTGCTCATCTACAAATCTAATAATGTATAAAAACCACTGTAAACTCGCTAATAAGAAAAACAGAATCATCATGAGAAATGTATTATTATTGAATTGAGGAAAACCAATAGAAAATTGGAAATAAAATGACATTCCTATAGAAATAACCGAAATAGTATTCAAAAAATAATGGTCTTTTTTTGTCTTATACTCTTGCACATAAAAATATCTAAAATACAATATGGAAAAAATAATAAACGGAAAAAACAAATAAGTCTGATGAATATTAAAAGCTTTTCTTATATACTCAAACCCTATAACATCTACAATAAAGACAATCACTAAATAAACAAAAAAATACTTTTGTTTTGCAGCATATCCTTTCTTCACCCATAGATACAAGGAATAAATCATTGCTAGAATAACAACAATATTATATATATAATCTAAAAATTTATCTATAACTAACATTCTTACTGGCAATCATCGGGACAAAACTGATTCAAATCAAAACCTGACAGACTTTCTATATCACTTCCTTGAGCGTTTTGGCAATCTGTAATAAAAGTCATTTGACCTGCACTTTCATCGTTAAACATTTTTAATTTATTTCTTAAAGCATGCGTTTCATTTGAAGTAAGAAAAGCTTCATAATTTACCCATTGTGCAAGAGTAATTTTAAAATTTTTAACATTACTCTTAGCATTCACTCTATTTTTGTAAGCTAGTAGCTCATCCTTTGGAACGATTACTCTTAGTGTATTTCCTTGCGGACCTTGTACCACTGAATCAATTTGTGATTTGATATTTTGAACATAATCATTTTCCATGATTTGATAATCAGCCTCAGAAATTTCTACCGTATTATTTACATCTAACATTGCAAAAACTTTATTGCTTACATTATTACCTGTTTTATCTATGTAATAATACAGCACATAAAGAGAACCATCAAATTTAGTTAATTCTTGATATTTATTAGGAAACTTAGCCTTATTAAACTGAACAAAACTAAATGCTACTCTGTCTGCATTAGTTGGAATCTGATCAATCATCTTCAAATAATTTTCTTTACTTACTTTAAATGATTTCACGTTTTTAGGATTCAGTTTTTTAAGAATTTTATACGTTACCGTATCAAAACTGTGTCTCATTGCAGAGTCTAATTTTACTGGCATCGGTACATGCGCCAACAGTAAATCTTCTTTAGAGAGATTTTTCTTGTCTCCACAGGAAAACAACAAGAAAAATACTACAATATACCCTAATAAAGAGAGAGTAGTCTTTTTTTTCATAATTCGATTTTTAGTAATTAATTATTGGTTTTTAAACAGGTTTATGGCTTCTACTTTATTATTCACATGTAGCTTTTTATAAATATTCCCCACATGTTTTTTTACAGTATCTAGTGTAACTTCTTTTATATCTGCTATTTCCTTATAAAGATGTCCTTTAGCTAAAAGATCTAAAACGTCATGCTCTGTTTTAGAGAGCTCATTCAGATGATTATTAAAATTGGTTTTTTCTTCTCTAAAATATTGCAAAACTCTTTTTGCCACACCAAAACTCATCGGAGCACCACCTTTATAAACATCTTTAATTGAAGCGATGATTTTGTCCATGCTTTCTCCTTTGATCAGATAGCCTGTAGCTCCTACTTTTAGCGCTTCATATATATGCAAGTCATCTTCGAAACTCGTGCACATCATAAATCGAGTAGCAGGCAATGTATCTAATATTTGGGCGATGACTTCTATCCCGCTCATATCAGGAAGTTTAATATCCATTAAAACCACATCAGGGTGAATCTCTTGTAAGGAAACAAGAGCTGCTTTACCAGAATAAAATTGACCTACACAATGCAAATCTGCATCATAATCAATTATCTTTTTGAGCGCATTGTTGTAATGCTTCTCGTCTTCTACGATAGCTACTGAGATTGACATATATTTTCATCGTTTGTTCATTACAAATTTCAATAGAAATATTGTAACAACCAATTACACTTTTGTGTAACTAAGTTTGTGTAAATAAAAATAGTCTTTTTTTTCATACAAAATAAAAAAAATCACATTTTTTAAAAAATGTAATTTATTATTTAGAAATTAACACCAATAATTGGTTTATTATAAATTATTAATAAACACTATTTTCAAATTTTTTTTAACCTCAAATCATAAACGATAACAGACCGGTTAATTGTTAATTTACTTCCACTTGTAAAAATTCCTATTCTTAATTTTATTTTTTTTTTACAAACCACTGTTTCAATTTTTTTATTCAACTAAAAATAGTTTTCTAAATATGACAATAACAATTAAAATGTTAAAAATTCTATCATAAAACTATATTCTCATCAACGATTATTAGACTATTTTTTAATTTAAAAAAGAATTTAATTTTTCTTAAATTTGCAAAATTCAAGAACTGATTATGGAAGAAGAAAAAAAACCGCTCAATTTTATTGAACAAATCATCGAAAATGATTTAGAAAATGGTTTAGAAAAATCTAAATTGCGTTTTAGATTTCCACCAGAACCTAATGGTTATTTACACGTAGGACATACCAAAGCGATTTGTATTAACTTCGGTTTAGGAGAAAAATATGGTGCTCCTGTTAATTTAAGATTTGACGACACCAATCCCGAAAAAGAAGAGCAAGAATTCGTAGATGCCATCAAAGAAGATATTAAATGGCTAGGTTTTAAATACGACCAAGAGTTGTATGCTTCTGATTACTTCCAGCAGTTGTATGATTGGGCTGTAGAAATGATTAAACAAGGAAAAGCCTATGTAGATGAACAGCCTTCTGAAGTAATTACAGAACAAAGAAAAAATCCTACCGAAGCAGGAATAGAATCTCCATACAGAAACAGACCTATAGAAGAATCTCTAGATTTATTCGAAAGAATGAAAAACGGAGAGTTCGAAGAAGGTACAATGTCTCTAAGAGCAAAAATAGACATGACTTCGCCGAATATGAACATGCGTGACCCTGTTATGTACAGAATTCTGAAAAGACCACACCATAGAACTGGCGAAAAATGGAAAATCTATCCTATGTACGATTGGGCTCACGGTGAATCTGATTATTTAGAGCAAATTTCACATTCCCTTTGTTCATTAGAATTCGAAAATCACAGACCTCTTTATGATTGGTATTTAGACCAAGTTTATGAAGATGGAAAAGTAAGAAATAAGCAAAGAGAATTTGCGAGAATGAACGTTACTTACATGGTAACTTCTAAACGTAAATTACAAAGATTGGTAGCGGAAGGTGTAGTAACAGGCTGGGATGACCCTAGAATGCCTACGATTTCTGGTATGAGAAGATTGGGTTACACTCCGAAAGCCATCAGAGAATTTATTGACCGAGTAGGTGTAGCAAAACGTGAAAACCTCATCAATATTCAGTTGCTAGAATTCTGCGTAAGAGAAGACCTCAACAAAGTTTCTACTAGAGTAATGTCTGTGGTAAATCCAGTAAAACTCATCATCGAAAATTATCCTGAAGATAAAGAAGAATGGCTAGAAACAGAAAACAATCCTGAAGACGAAAACGCAGGAACTAGAGAAGTGCCATTCAGCAAAGAGCTTTACATCGAAAGAGAGGATTTCATGGAAGAAGCACCGAAAAAATTCTTCAGATTAACCATTGGTGGAGAAGTAAGACTAAAATCTGCTTACATTATTAAAGCCAACAGAGTAGAAAAAGATGAAAATGGCGAAATCACTACTATTTACGCTACTTATGATGAAGAATCTAAATCTGGAAGCGGAACTGAGGCAAGTATGAGAAAAGTAAAAGGAACGCTTCACTGGGTTTCTGCAAAACATGCCTTACCTATTGAAGTAAGAATCTATGACAGATTATTTACTCACGAACAACCAGATGCAGAAAAGGAAACAGATTTCATGGAATTCGTGAACAAAGATTCTCTGAAAAAAGTTCAAGGTTTTGCTGAGCCAAGCCTTAAAAATGCAAAAGTGGGAGACCATTATCAGTTCCAAAGAATTGGTTATTTTACTCCGGATAAAGATTCTACAGCAGAGCATTTAATCTTCAACAGAACGGTTACATTAAAAGACAGTTTTAAAATTGATTAAAATTTTAAGTTATAAAGAAAAAGCTTCACGATGGTGAAGCTTTTTTTTTAATTTCTATTTTTGAGGAGAACCCAACCTTTAAAATCTCTACCATCTGGTAACGCAATGTGAAACCAATAAGAAGCTGTAGGTAATTTTCTGCCATTAGATAAACCATCCCAACTCAAAATTCCTGCTTTATCTTGTCTGAAAACCAAATTTCCGTAACGGTCATAAATACTCAAAACACTCTTCTCAGCACCGAAAAACGCTACGTCTGTAATCATCCAAACATCATTAATTCCGTCACCATTTGGAGTAAAAGAATTAGGAAATTGAAGAACCAAACCATCCTTAGTTTCGCCGATGCAGTTATCATCTTCAAATTTTACATAAAAAGTAACTTTTCCTTTCGGTAAATTGGTAAAAAGATTGCTTTCTTGCCAAGAAATTCCATCTATAGAATATAAAATTTTCTTACTTCCCGTTGCAATTACGGTATAATCATTTCCATTGGTTTCTAATTTTGTGATGACAGGAATTTCCTTTTCTAGCACTTCAAATTCGTCTGTAAAAGAGCAACCTTTATCATCTGTAATGGTAAGTGTATATTTACCCGCGGCTAAATTAATGACCGCATTACTACTAGAAATAACTGTTCCTGCAGCGTTCTTCCATTCATAAGTGACTACATTAAAAGGATAAGAAGAAAAATCTGGTTGTAAAAACGGTAAAACATCTTTCGGGCAAATCCAGAAGTTCTCTATATCAAATGCTGGAACTTTATTTAAAACCACATTGATTTCTGCATAATTAGGACAAGTTGTACTTGAAATAATTTTGACAAAAAATTTAAAAATTCCTAAATTTTCATCAAATGAATAAACATTTGGATTCAAGATTTTCTTTGTGGAACCCGCTTTTAAATCAGAGAAAGAAAGATAATATTCGAAAGTTTCATCACTGGCTTTCAATTGATTTTCAAAAACGGTGAGATTAATGGTTTCTTTGCCATCACTTGCAATATCACAAACTGAAAGCGTAAAACTTCCTTTATTTACAAAAGGTTGCAACACGAAATTAACCGTCGTAGACTCTTCGCAATTTCCATTAATTACTGCTTTCAAAGTAATATTAGGTTGAGCATTATTAATGGTATAATTCATCGCTTGAGCGGAAGTAAGTGCTACTCCATTTTCATAAAAAGTATAAGTTGCATATTGTGCTGCTTCGGAATTGGTAAGAATATCATTATCTAGATTAGCATCGGTATTCAAACGATTAAGCCAATCGATAAGGTTAAAAGTGTAAACTCCATCTAAATTATCATCGCAAACTGAAATATCTTCGATGACATTAAATTTTATATTTCCAATAATTTTCAAAACAATTTCGCCCACATAAAAACAACCATTGATGGATTGATATCTTGCATAAATCGTTTTAAAAGGTGTGGTAGCTGGTAATAAATAATTTTGCACGTCTGCATCGCTTAAATAATTAATATTCGCAATGTCAAAAGCGTCATTTTGATTTTCAAAAAATCGAACTTCTCTTATAAAATCGGCAAAATTAGGATTTCCTTGATTTTCGTATAGTTTAGGAATCGCTTCTCTTAAATCAAAACTCATGGTTTGTGTTCCAGTCGCATCACACCTCAAAATAGTAGTAGATTGAGCTAATTTTACTTGAGTATACGCTGAAAAATCTAAAACAAAACGCAATTCTACTTTTTTAAGACAACTGCTTCCATCTAAAGTAGAAATTCTCAAATAAAAAGTGGTATTTCCAGTAATGGTAATCGGTTGAGACGGGTCTGCAATCAGTGAATTAAACACGCCAGAAACTGGGAAATAATTTCTAAACCACTCGAATTTATAATTGGCTAAGTTTCCATTAAAAAACTGCGAATAATAATCCGTTAGTTTTACTTTTTCTTCATTATTGTTAAAATGGTCACACTTCAAACTGACGACCAAATTATCCGTAATCACTCCTTGAAATGCTGACAATTGAAACGTAATTTCTTCCACATTAGAGCAAGAAGGCGCTAAAGAAGAATTAATCACCGCGAAAATAGAAACAGGAGTATTGGTAACATTAAGCGTAGTAATCACATTGGTAAGTGCTGCATCACTGTAATAGGTAACAGTAGGCCTCGGATTTTGACTCCACTGTGTTCCTAAAATTTCTATATCATAATTGCTTAACGTAATGTTTGCATTTCCAGGACTATTGGTAGCACAAACAAATAACTTTTTCTTCTCTGCAATAGGCTTGAGAATATGATAATTTAATTTTTTCACCACATAACAACTGTCGTGAACCAAATATCTTACAAAAAACTCTTTTGTGGTGATGTTGTCTGGTAAAATTTGGTCTAATTCTGCGGCGGTCAATCCAGAATTGGTCACATCATTAGCTGTAGTCGTATTATAATGAAAAGTTTGGGTGATTCCAGAAGTTGGCGTAATGACTTTGATGACTGCATCTGCATCATTTTTCAAATTCACGAGTTCATCTCTATTTTTTTCGCAGAGATAAATATCTGCATCTTCGGTATCATAAACCGTTGGAGAATCTGGCACCACATCAGTATCTGCATCATTTACATTTAAAATAATTCTGTCAAAAATCACTTTAACGGTAAATTTCAATACCGAAAAACAAGTTCCTTTACAAGCATCTGTTTGTTGATATTCTATTCTCGCAAACAAATCATAAGTGTAATCTTGCAACTCTTGACCTTCTCTGATAAAATCTAAAGGATTTACATTTTGTAAAGCATTTTCCTCTGTTTCAAAAACACTTATTTTAAAAACATTTGGGTCATTAGAAAAGACAATCCCCCGATTTTTAAGTTCTTTTCCCCATTCGAAAGGCTCAATATAAATAGGATTACTGCTAGAAATAATATCACAAATTTCATGGATAGAATTCATCTGAACCGGCGTAGAAACTACTGATGGAGCACTCGTGAAAACTACAGAAATAGGTCCAAAAATCTGTGTACCACATTGAGCAGTGTTATATTTTACATAAATTTTAGTTGCCGAAGTGAGGTCTGCACTGGTTACTTCCGCAGGATTATTGTCTATGGTAAAACTTACTGACCCTGCGAAATTGGCATCAAACAATTGACAATTTAGTCTAGACAACTGAAAATTCCTCTCTATCCCATCATTATTGACATCACAAATTTCCACCGTGTTTTTGAGCAAAATATTATTGAGCAATAAAAAACTTAAATTAGAAATGGTAAAACAACTTGCATTGGTTGCGCTTTCTACTCGTACAAAATATTTCTGCGTAACATCTAAAGGCAAACTAGCGTCTAAAAAATTAGCATTTCCAGCAAAAGCATCAGCTGCATCGAGATAATATTTAAAAACAAATGGAGAAATTGCTGTGCCATGAATGGTTAAATCTGGATTAATATCTGCTTGATAAAAAATATTTGTAGAAGAATTACAAACTGGTTTTATAAAATCTTTGGCTTGAGGATAACTCGGATCAAAAGTTATACGAATATCATCTGAATGCGTAATCACTACACCATTAGAAAGCGTATAATAAGCAGTAGCAGTAATAGTTTCGTTCTGCACGGAACATAAATCTATTGAACTATAATTAGTATTAAAAGCAGTAGGTAAAGCTTGTGTAGCAGAACCGCTCCAAATAATACGTTGTGGTTTTATTACATTTCCCGAAGGTGAAAATCTGTAGGCTTCTTGAGTAGCTGACCAAATTCCTGTATTTCTATTAATGGGAGCAATTCCGTTTCCTGAAGCATTATTAATCCCGATAAGTGATTCTCTAACCGTCGCTGAAACATCTGGCAAAGGTTTTTCTGCAACATAAACGTCTATTTCATTCGTCAATTCATATAAAACAATCTGCGAAGTGCTTCTCTGTGTGGTTCTGGTGATTTCTCCGTTGTTAAAATTGATAATTAATTTTCTACACGGCGAAACACCTTCTACTCGATAACTTACGTTTCCTACTCTGTCTGTAAAATCTAAATCTTGATATACTCCAAAAATAGATTTTGTAGGCAAATAAGTATTGGGAATTTGTTTTCCTGTAATATCGGCAGCACTATAATCACCTACTGAATAGTTTTCATTAAAACTTACAAAACCATTACTACTGATGATTAAAGACTGTACATTTTCGCCATAATAATTAAAAGAAAAAGGCTCATTTCCAAAAATGGAAGCATCATTAAATGCTATTTTAGCTAAATATTCATCGTCTTTATAGCCTAAAATCGTCCCTGTATTGGTATCAATTGTTGGAAAAGGGATGGCAGAAACCGAATATTGATTGGTGTCTCTAATATCGGGAAAAGTAATATTCAGCGGAAAACATTTTGAAGAATGGAGCGGATAGCTACACGTAATAGTAACATCAGAATTTCCTAAAGCATCTTTAATCGATGGACATGACTGAGATTTTATTACTGCATAAGGTAATAACACTAATAAGAATAATATAATCTTATTCAGTCTCATTTTCACTTTTTATTACTATCAAATTTAAAGAATTATAACGAAATAACCACTACAATATTTTACGTAAAAAAAGCCGAGAAAATTCTCGGCTCATTTTTATCTTCTTTCGTAATATCTTGCTCCCACTAAAACTGGGCTTTCTTTTTCTACTTTTACCAATCCAAATCCTTTCCAATCTGGATTTACAGAAGTACTGAGTTTTTTTCGGTGTAGATTTTCATACGTATCAAAATCTATTGCTCTACGCTGATTCAGCACTTCAAAAATATTCCATTTTTCTACTACAGACTTCCAATCGTTCCCTATTTTCCCGGCAAAAACTTTAGATTTACTTCCACTTCCGTAGGCTAAAAACCCTAGTTCTTTTCCTGCTAAATCTTCCCCATTTTCATAAGAAACTTGAAAAGCAGAAAGTAGTGCCATAAAAATAGAAGCGGTGTACATATTCCCAATTTCTGAACTTGCACGTTGTGTAATTTCTATTTTTTCGGCAACTAAATTTTTATATTCATCGGTTTGTGCGATGGCTTTAATATCTTCAGAAGTTGCGGTATTCATTCCGTTTTCTAAGCCAAAAATCTCAGTAAATAATCGCTTCCCATGAAATGCATACGGAAGGTGGAAAATCAGAAATCTCCAATTTTCATAAGGTTTTTCTCTTCCGCTTTCTTCTTTGTAATGCTGATAGGCTTCTTTGATTCTATCTTGGTAACATTGATTAGAATATTGACCATCAAAAACAGGTTCATCTGTAAAAATTTCTACTTTTTCAGCGAAACTGTCTGGTAAATTCTGCACCAAATCTTTAGTCGTTTCTCTTCTTGGTTTAAAGAAATCAAAAACGCTTTCTGTAGCGACTCCAAATTTATTTTCAATTTCCAACAATGTAGGATTTGACGAAACCAAAACTGCAACCGCACCACCACCTTGTGTATATTCACCAGTAGAAACCAATTCATATTTAGCATAATCAGAAGCAATTACAATGGCTTTTTTCTCTGGATTCGCTCTTACAAAATCCAGCGAATTATGCAACGCATCTACAGCACCTACACATGCGAAAGTCATGTCTACTACGTCACAATTTTTGAAACATCTCGTCCCAAATTCTTTTTCTAGTTCTTTTTCTACCATTTGCATGGCATAAGTAGCAGTAGGTTTTGCAGCATCTAGTGCAGATTCTGTTCCTAGATAAATTCTAGAAATTTCTTTGGGATTTATTTTATAATCTTGTACTAATTTTAAAAGTGCTTCTGCGGCAAAAGTGGCTGCGTCTTCGTGTACATCCGGAAAAGCCATCCTCTTCAATCCTAAACCTTTTTCTAATTTTGCAGGTTCTATTCCTCTTTTTTCGGCTAAATCCTTAATTTCTAAATATAAACTTGGCACAAAAAAACTTGCCGCTTCGATTCCGATATTCATCATAATTCCTCAATTTTTGTACGAATTTAACGAGTTGAAATTTCCTGACAAAAGAATTATACTAAGAATTTTATTTTTTATTTTAAATCTAAATAATTTTCAACATCAAAAAAGCCCTTTTTACAAAAAATGTAAAAAGGGCTTTAATTTATCAGAACAAATTAATTAGTTGCTGTAAGAAGTAATCGCTTTATTCAGCATTTCTATTTGTGTATTTAGACTAGTGCTTGAAGGATTTTCTCTGAACAGTTTCATCTTTCTTTCTAAACCTTTTTTCAGCATTTGAACAATCATCATTTTCGCTTGTACATTATCGCCAATTTGACTTTTGGCTTGTCCTAAAACTTTCGTAAGATTGTGTACTGCTTTTGTATTATCAGAATCCATAATCCAATTGAAGCCTTCTTCTGCAGGTGCTGCTAGTTTAGGATTTTGAAAACCAATAAAAGGATAAAAAGCTACTAAAGACGCAATATTTGGCATTTGAGCAGTAATTTTATTTTTTACAATCACTGGCAAAAGCGTCATCACTAAATCTTCCGAAGCGCTTTCTAAATCTATTTTTTCGGCATAATTTACCACTTTTTCAGGAGCAACTTGAGCAATTCCAGAAAGTGAATTCCCTTTCACCGAATTAGAAACGGCATTGATTCCTTTTTCAAATAGTGGTAAATATTTAGGGTTTTTAGTTTTTGCTAAAACACCAATAGCAGCTCCTTTTACCAAATTTTTCTCATCATTTTGTGCTAATTTTTCTACATCTGCCAAAAATGATTTTGGATCTTCTGGTAAACCTTCTAATGCTAACAATCTATTTCTGTAAAACTTATCTTTCAAAGCTGCTGCATATAATTTGTCTGCAAATGGATTTTTAGAAACTTGGTCTTTTGCTTCTTCTATAGCCGTGTATTTGCTGTACAAATCTTTAGCAGTATTGTATTGTAAAAATAATTGTTCTGGAGTTTTGTCTTGTTTAATATCGCTCAGCAATAAACCTTCAGGATTTGCATTAATCAATTCAGGATTTTTAGTCACATCAAAAACGAAGTCATTTTTCGCTTTTGCCGTTACCCAAACTTCTTTTCTAGAAATTTTACCATTTTCTAAAACATCAATCGACAATGGAAACTCAAATTTTTCTTCTTGTGTCTGAGCTACATTTACGGTGACTTGTTTTTTCATCGGGTCAAAAGTAGATTTTACTTCTAACTTAGGATAACCTTTCCCGAAATACCATTGATTAAAGAACCAATTTAAATCTTTTCCCGAAACTTTTTCCAAAGAAAGTCTCAGCTGATGCGCTTCTCCAGTTCCGTATTCATTGGTTTTAAGATAATCTGAAAGTCCAGCGAAAAATGCATCATCTCCCAAATAATTTCTTAACATGTGCAGAATTCCGCCTCCTTTATTATAAGAAACGCCATCAAACATGTCTTCTCTGCTTTCATAATTGAATCTCACTAAATCCTTACCAAAATTTCTTGGGTCTGCTTTAGAATTTCTGAGAGATTTTAATCTTTTATAATCGGCTTCGTCTTTTCCGTACTTGTATTCGTTCCAAAGATATTCTGAATAATCTGCAAAACTCTCATTTACAGTAAGATTACTCCAACTTTCTGCGGTTACCAAATCTCCAAACCAATGATGGAATAATTCGTGAGCGATTACATCTTCCCATTTGTTTTCGTCTGCTAAATCACCTGCTTTTTGCTGTGCAGATTCTTCGTGAATCACTGCGGTAGTATTTTCCATAGCACCAGAAACGTAATCTCTGCCTACAATCTGTGCGTATTTTTGCCAAGGAAAATCATAGTTTAATTTTTTAGAAAAGAACTCTATCATTTCTGGAGTATTCCCAAAAATTTGTTTTGCAGACGGTTCATATTCTTTTTCTACATAATAATCTACGTCTATATTTCTCCATTTATCTTTAATCACGGCATATTCTCCTACTCCCATGAAAAATAAATATGGAGCGTGTTTTTTGTCCATTACCCAATGATCCGTTCTCAGGTTTTCGCCTAAATTTTCAGAACTTTTTAAAATTCCGTTAGAAAGGGTTACATATTGTTTAGGAACCGTCATGTAAATTTCCTGCGTAGTTTTCTGATTGGGTTTATCTATAGTAGGAAACCAACAAGAAGAAGATTCTGTTTCACCTTGAGTCCAGATTTGTGTAGGTTTATCTGCATCTTTTCCTTGAGCATTGATGAAATAAAGTCCTTTTGCATCATTAATTGCAGAAGAACCTTTTTGTTTTACTTCATTTGGTCTCGCTACATATTTGATATAAACCGTATAATCTTGATTTTTTTGGTAAGTTTTATCCAAAGAAATTTTTAGAACATCTTCTTTATAATCATATTTCAAAGGAGTTCTCGTACCATTTTTCTCTAATGCTACCTCATTAATAATCATTCCTTTAGCATCTAAAATCAATTCATTAGAAGCATAAAAAAATGGAGAAGCGGTAATCCAAGCTTCGCCGTTCATTTGTTCTTTTTCAAAATTGAAATTCACACGCAATTTGGTGTGTTTCAACTCTGTAGATTTGGTATGAGTAGCTCTGTAAACACTAGTTCTACCAGAAGTTTCGGTTTGTGCAAAAGTGAAATTGCCTGTAGAAAAAAGCCCTAAAAATAAGGCTGCAATGAGTAGTTTCTTCATTCTAAAATTTTGTAGTTCGGTTAATTAGTCCCATTTATGTACTCTTTGTTACGTATAAAAACTTTGCCAAAGTTAAAATTATTCTCAAATTAACTTTGGCAAAATCCTAAAAAAATCAAAATTTACTCCCTAAATCTTAGAGAAAATAAATTTTGATTCTTAAATATTTAATGAATTATCTTTTAAATCGCTACTGGCGCTTTAATTCCAGGATGTGGATTGTAATTTTCTAACGTAAAATCTTCAAAATCGAAATCAAATAAATCTTTTATTTCTGGATTGAGTTTCATAGTTGGTAATGCTCTCGGTTCACGAGAAAGTTGCAATTTTACCTGCTCAAAATGGTTGTTGTAAATATGAACATCTCCGAAAGTATGCACATAATCTCCCACTTCTAAACCACAAACCTGCGCCACCATCATACAAAGCAATGCATAACTCGCAATATTAAAAGGAACGCCTAAAAACACATCAGCACTTCTTTGATACAATTGTAGTGACAATTTTCCATCTGCTACATAAAACTGAAACAATGCATGACAAGGCGCTAAAGCCATATTCGGAATTTCGGCTGCATTCCAAGCAGAAACGATAAGTCTTCTAGAATCTGGATTTTTCTTGATTTGCTCTACTACTTCTACGATTTGGTCTACCACTTTCCCATCTTTTCCTTCCCAAGTTCTCCATTGTGCTCCGTAAACTGGACCAAGATTTCCGTTTTCGTCTGCCCATTCATTCCAGATAGAAACACCATTATCCGTAAGATATTTGATATTGGTATCGCCTTTTAGAAACCACAACAATTCATAAATAATAGACTTCAAATGCACTTTTTTGGTCGTTACCAAAGGAAAACCTTTAGACAAATCATATCGCAATTGGTAACCAAAAACGCTTCTGGTTCCCGTTCCTGTTCTATCGGTTTTATCGGTTCCGTGGTCTAAAATATGCTGGAGTAAATCTAAGTAGTTTTGCATAATAGTTCAATATTCTTGGTTCTAAGTTCTGAGTTGACTTCTACAAATTAAAGAAAATTTCACCAAATAGTTTTAATGGTTTGCGTTAAATTATTCAGTTTAAAAATTTCACCTTCTTTTTTACCATTCATAGCTTTTGCTAATGGCGATTCTGATGAAATGATGAATATTTTTTCTTGATTGAAACTCAATTCGCCTAAAGAAACAGCAATAAAAAATTTGCCTTTATCTGTTTCCACGAAACTTCCTAAATTGACGTTTTTATGAGAAATAGGCTGAATATTTTTAAGAATCTGTTGAGATTTCAGTTGTTCATTCAGTTGAAGCTGAAGGTTATTAATTTCTTGCTGAAGCATTTCTCGGGAAGTTTCATACTTGTCTCCCATAGAACTTTTGGTATCATTATTAGAGACTCTGGTTTCGGCAATGAGTTGTTCTAATTTCTGAATTTTTTCAGAAATTTTTTCTTTTACCAATTCTAAAAGTTCAGCTTTGTTCATAATATAATTTTTGACTAAAGTCTAAATGAATTATTTATTAAAAAGTCGGGCTAAAGCCCGACTCTAATGATTTTATTATCACATCAAACATCCATCTTCTGACATCTGACAAATTTTTATTTTTCAAAAACAATATGTTCCCATTTGTACATTTCTATGGTAGGTTTTGTGTCAAAATCTGTAGTTAAACCAGAGAAAATACTTTTGAATTTTCCTTTTACCGTTTCGTCTAAAATCTGCACTTTCAAATGTTGAGCATCTGATAAATTAAGGATTACCAAAACTTCGTCATTTCCATTTTTTCTAAGATAAGCAAGAACTTGATTTGGAGCGCTGGTTTTCAAAATTTGGGTAGTTGCTTGATCATCTCCTCCTCTCAATGCAGGATTTTTAGATTTAAGCTCAAATAATTTTTTGTAGAAATTTTCTAATTTATTTTCGCCATTCCAAGGAATTGGGTCTTTTTCGAAAAATTCTAATCTCTTATTTAACAATGGCAATTCTTGACCGTTGTACATCAAAGGAACACCGTTCCAAGTTGCAGAAAATACGGCTAGAGTTTTCGCCATTTCTCCATACTTTTCATATTCTGTTCCGTTCCAAGTATTTTCGTCATGATTAGTGGTAAACCAAGCTCTCATGCTTTTGTTTCCGATGGCAGAATATTGTGACAAAAGATTTGTTAAATCCGTAATTGGTAATTTTTTCTGATAAAATTCTTTGGTGAGGTGCATCCATTTCCAGCTGTAACTCGCATCAAAAACTGTAGCATAATCTGGATTGTCTAATTCATCATATTCTCCTAACCAAAAAAGTGGTTTTATGGTTTCAACTTCTGGCTTTGTTTGTTGCCAGAAATCTACTTCTACCCAAGAAGCTAAATCACATCTAAACCCATCAATATCCGTTTCTCTTACCCAATATTTCATGGCGTCAATCATGGCTTCACGCATTTTTGGGTTTTGATAATTGAGTTCTATGATGTCATCCATTCCAGAAGCGATTTGAAAATCATTGGTTTTAGGATCCATCAAATAAAAATCTGGATGAGTTTTGGTCCAGACATGATCCCAACCTGTATGATTCGCCACCCAATCGATGATGACTTTAAAACCCATTTTATGAGCTTCATCTACCACACTTTTGAAATCTTCTAAAGTCCCAAATTCTGGATTGATAGAGGTATAATCTTGTGCAGCATATTGACTACCAAGTGTTCCTTTTTTATTTTTTTGAGCAATAGGTGTAATTGGCATAAACCAAAGTGTTTCTACGCCCATTTTTTTAAGTCTTGGTAATTCTTTTTCTACAGCTTTGAAGGTTCCTTCTTTAGAAAATTGTCTTACGTTTACTTCATAAATGTTGGTGGTGTGTTTCCAGTCAGTTGTCATTGTTTTCTGATTTTGTAAAGCGCTGCAAGAGATTAGTGACAAGCCTAACATTGCAGATAAAAATAGCTTTTTCATAGTTGAAAATTTTAGCGAAACAAATGTAGTGATTGTATGCTAAAACCAATAAAAAATCCGGAAAAGTTTTCCGGATTTTTATCATAAATTTCAATATTATTTAATCATCATCACCTCCATCATCGATGAAATCATCGCCAAAACCATCATCTTCGTCTTCGTCTTCTGTAGCAAACTCGTCATCAAAATCATCTTTAAAGTCTGCTTCTAAATCTGCAAAATCATCATCCATGAAAGCAGCAGCAACTGATGCTTTACCAGAAGCGCCACCAGATTTTCCTGGAGCCTTTAATGGAACGTTACCAAATCTAAAAACGGTAATAGGATAATTTACGGCTGGTTTCTCGTCTATAATCTCTACCAATTCACAGAAAAATTCCCATAAATCGATCAGACCATACTGAAACTGCACTTTATCCCCTACTTCTTCGAAGGCTTCCATCAGGTAAACATCTGACATAATTTCTCCGTCACCATCATCGCTCATGTCTTCTAGTGGAACGGTTTTTACTTCCATTCCTTCTTCGTCTAGAATTGTGAACATAGACAATTCGTCACCTTGCAAACTGAAAGCACTTTTAATCCCGTTATGTAAATTCCAAAGGGTTTGCTTTTCTTTAATTTCAATATCTCTAAAAATATTGTCTTTTGAATCTAGAATTACTCTAATTTTATAAACCATATTTTACTTTTTACTAATATTTAGAAGCTAATTGTATTAAAGTATTTTTATTGATTTTGATGTTTAAAATTTCGGTTACAAAGATAAAACAAAAGAAACTTGACTTTCTAAAAAAATAAATTTTTATTCAAAAAAGTTTTTATTAAATTCCCAGCGTTTTCTGGTGCCAATATACAGAAATTATTAATACTACAAAGCTTTTTCTAGATAAAATGTAAAGAGCGTTCCTTCTAGATATTTGCTTTCTACAGTAATGCTTTGATGGTGAGCTTCTAGAATATGTTTTACAATGGCAAGACCTAGCCCAGAACCGCCGTCTTTACGGTTTCTGCTGGTTTCTACCCTATAAAATCTTTCGAAAATTCTAGGCAAGACTTCTGGCTTGATTCCCATTCCGTTATCTTGCACGATAATTTTCACTTTTTCCTGCTCTATTTTGGTTATTACTTTAATCAAAGCTCCTTCCCTATTAGAATAATGAATGGCGTTTGAAATAAGATTGGTAAGTACTTGAGATATTTTTTGCTTGTCTGCTCTTACCATAATAGCAGTTTGCGAGGTCTGCAAAACTAATTTTGCAGATTTTTTATGTGCTTCAATTTCTAATAAATCGAAGATTTCTTTTGTCAAAGCATTGATATCAAAAACAGAATAGTTGATGGAAATTTCTGCGGCTTCGTATTTAGAAATCTGGTCTAAATCGGTAACGATGTTCAGTAATCGTTCTACAGAATTCCCGATGCGTTCTAGATATTTATCTCTGATGTTAAGATTTTCTACCGCACCATCTTTCAGCGTTTCTACATAACCTTGAATGGAAAAAAGTGGCGTTTTCAGCTCGTGAGAAACATTCCCGATGTATTCTTTTCGGTAATCTTCCATTTCTTTCATCATGTCGATTTCTGAAACGTTTTTTTGAATTCTCTCACCTAATTGTTGGAAATTTACATTTTCCTCTTCTTGAAGAATATTTTCGGGGAGAATATCAGAAATTCGCTTGATTTGTTTCTTTCCATAAGAATTAAAGAGTAATTCTAACACGAAATAATTAAGCAATGCAATAAAAACGAGACTGATGCTTAGATAAAAGTAAAAAGAATGAGTATCTGCAATCACTTTTTGTTGCACGTAATTGAAAGCCAAGGCTACAATTGCCATAGCGCAAGTAAGAATACATGCTGCAAAAAGTGAAAGTCTATTGATTTTCATATTACATTTTCTGAGAAAAAGGTAGAATTACACTACTAATTTGTAGCCAATTCCTTTGAGCGTTTGGATAGAATTATCTCCTAATTTTTCTCTCAATCTTCTGATGTGTACATCTATGGTTCTTTCTCCTACAATCACATCATTTCCCCAAACTTTGTCTAAAATTTCTTCTCTTTTAAAAACTTTTTGGGTATTAGAAGCTAGAAGATATAGCAAATCAAATTCTTTTTTCGGGAGTAGGAAATGTTCGCCGTTTTTGGTGACTTTAAAATTATCTTTATCAATCACCAAGTCGCCTAGTTCTATTAATTTAGATTGTTCTGCAACTTGAGTAGTGAGTTGTAAAAGTGCATTAACTTTAGAAATAAGAACTTTTGGCTTGATAATTTTTACAATGTAATCATTAGCTCCTGCATCAAAACCTGCTAACTGAGAAAATTCTTCGCTTCTAGCAGACAAGAAAACAATTAATGTTTTCTGAAGTTCTTTTATTTGACGCATTTCTTGGCACGTTTCTATCCCATCTTTTTCTGGCATCATTACATCTAGTAAGATTAAATCTGGGATAATTTCTTTGGCTTTTACGATGCCTTCATTGCCATTATTAGCTGTAAAAACCTGATATCCTTCTTTTTCGAGGTTGTATGACAAGATTTCTAAAATATCTTGTTCATCATCTATTAAAAGAATCTTTTTTCCTTTCATCTATACATTTTAACCTCTCAAAATTAATGAAAATTTACATTGGAAACACGAATATTTAAAACTTCACAATAATTT
>CAZHCK010000046.1:0-13563 GCA_964530915.1 uncultured Cloacibacterium sp.
TAACTAAAATAGGATTTATTAAATAACCTGTATAGTTATTTTAGGACGACACAATTCAAAATCATCACCCAACCCAAAGCAATGTAAAAGGAAAGTCAAAGGAATGTATAAGGAAAGGGTAATGAATGTCTGGTTGTACTTTACTTGCAGGATTTTTCACAAAAGAGCAGAAAACATAAAATGACAAGGCAAAAACAAAAGTTAGATTAGGGTTTTGTTTTACTCAAGTGGCAGTTTCGTTCGAGTCTTGTTCGCAAAAAGTACCCTTTTTCCGAAGCTAATTCGAACTTGA
Organism: uncultured Cloacibacterium sp.; assembly: GCA_964530915.1. Classification (GTDB taxonomy): domain Bacteria; phylum Bacteroidota; class Bacteroidia; order Flavobacteriales; family Weeksellaceae; genus Cloacibacterium. Next base: position 293 of record CAZHCK010000046.1, read on the forward strand.
TTCGAACAAGACTCGAACAAATGTCTAAAAAAGTACCTAAAAAGGAGCGAAAAACCAAAAGATGACATCAGTTGTCTCAGATTTCTATTCCGTGACCATTACTTTAATCAATTCCTCATTCTATTAAAATAATTTCCAACTTCCATCTTCCAAACTCCATCTTCCAACTCCCAACAAATTTTCATAAATTCGCAGCAGAAAAATTTGCAGTAAAATATGGATTATTTGAAAGGATTAAACGAACCTCAGTATGAAGCAGTTACCACCTTGCACGGACCGTTGATGGTTTTGGCAGGGGCAGGTTCTGGTAAAACGAGAGTTCTTACGATGAGAATTGCACATTTAATTACCAACGGAATTGATCCTTTTAATATTTTGGCGCTTACATTTACCAATAAAGCCGCCAAAGAAATGAAAAACAGAATCGGGAAAGTAGTAGGAGAAGGAAATGCCAAATCTCTTTGGATGGGAACTTTCCACTCGGTTTTTGCCAGAATTCTGAGAAGCGAAGCGCATTATCTCGGCTTTCCTTCTAATTTTACCATTTATGACACGCAAGATTCTCTCAATGTTCTCAAAAAAGTCTTGAAAGACCTCAATATCGACCAAGAATTATACAAACCTAAAAAAGTTCAAGCTAGAATTTCTAGCTATAAGAACAATCTCATCACAGTTCGTGCCTATCAGAATAATCCAGAATTAATCGAAGCCGACGAACGTGCCAACATGAAATACATTGGTCAAATCTACGAGAAATATGTAGAACAATGTTTCAGAAATGGCGCGATGGATTTTGATGATTTACTCTTGAGAACCAACGAATTATTGACGAGATTTCCAGAGGTTCTGGCGAAATATCAAGACCGTTTCAGATATATTTTGGTAGATGAGTATCAAGATACCAACCATTCTCAATACTTAATTGTAAAAGCACTTTCTTCAAAATTTGAAAATATTTGTGTGGTAGGAGATGATGCGCAGTCTATCTATTCTTTCCGTGGTGCTAATATTTATAATATTTTGAACTTCAAGAAAGATTATCCAGATGCCAAAACCGTTTCTCTGGAGCAGAATTACCGTTCTACGCAGAATATTGTCAACGCTGCGAATGTGGTCATTGCCAGAAACAAAGAACAGTTCAAGAAAAATGTATTCAGTGATAATGAAGTGGGCGATAAAATAAAGGTTTTCAGAGCGCTTTCAGATGCAGATGAAGCCAATTTTGTGGCGAATAACATTTGGGAACAGCACAACGCGAACCAAAGAAAATTTACAGATTTTGCCATTTTATACCGAACCAATTCCCAGACCAGAGCTTTCGAAGATGCACTGAGACGTAAAAATATTCCGTACAGAGTTTATGGCGGTTTAAGTTTTTACCAAAGAAAAGAAATCAAAGATTTGGTGGCGTATTTAAGGCTTTTGGTCAATGAAAATGACAGCGAAGCTTTGCTCAGAGTTATCAATTATCCCACTCGTGGAATTGGAGAAACCACTCAGAATAAATTGATTGTTTTTGCGGATTCACAAAATGTGAGTTTGGCAAACGTTTTAGATAATTTGGGAATTTATGCACCACATTTAGGTTTTAACAATGGCGTGATTTCTAAATTGGCAGATTTTTGGAGCATGATTAAAGCCTTCCAAGTGATGCTAAAAACCGAAAATGTGTACACTGTTGCAATGGAAGTTGCCCAAAGAAGTGGTTTAATCAAGTTTTTGAAAGACGACCAAACTCCTGAAGGAATTTCCAGAGTAGAAAACGTGCAGGAACTCATGAACTCTATGCAAGGTTTCATAGAGGAGCAACAACAATTGGAAGACGGAGACTCAAGTTTGTCGAGTTTCCTAGAAAATATCGCACTTTCTACAGACCAAGACAAAAAATCTGAAAACGAAGACCAAGTTTCTTTGATGACGATTCACTTGTCAAAAGGATTGGAGTTTCCAGTAGTCCATTTGGTAGGTTTAGAAGAAAATTTGTTCCCAAGCTTTATGAGTTCTTCCACACGAGAAGAACTGGAAGAAGAGCGAAGATTATTCTACGTAGCTTTAACCAGAGCCGAAAAACAGGTGTTCTTTTCTTATGCCGTTTCCAGATTTCAATGGGGTAAAATTACAGATGCAGAACCTTCCAGATTCTTAAGCGAGGTTGATGAAGAGTATATAGAATTCTTAAATCCAGTGATTGAAAGCAGATTTGTGAATAAATCTGGGTTAAGTTCTGATATTTTTGGAGATAATTCTTTTGAGCCGAGAACTTTCAAAAAAATTGAAAAGAAGAAGCTTTCTTCTTCTGAACCTGAATCTTTGCCTTTACCTAAAAAATTAAAACCGGTTGCTTCAGCAAAAATCATCAACCCGAGCGGAAATTCTTCTCAAGATATTGAAGTAGGAGACCGAGTTCGCCATGATAGATTTGGAGTAGGAGAAGTGATTTTCCTTGATGGAACCGACCCAGAAAACATTAAAGCTAAAGTGAAATTTGTAACTGAAGGAGAAAAAAATCTAATCCTGAAATTTGCAAAATTGACGAAAATATAAACGATAAAACGTGCTTATTTGCACGTTTTTTATTTTTTAACCAAATTCAATTTCTACTATGAAAAAGTTATGGGCATTTTTATTTTTCATCTTTATTTCAATGCAATTATTTGCGCAAAATAAAGATTATCAAACGATTACGAATATTAGTTATTATAGTGAATCTATCAATAAATCAGATGTTTATATCAATGAACGTTGTGTTTTAGATGTTTATATTCCTAAAAATGTAAAGAATTTTTCTACGGTTATTTGGTTTCACGGTGGTGGATTAACTGGCGGAAATAAAGAAATTCCCAAATATTTACAAGAGAAAGGAATTGCGGTCATTGGCGTTAATTACAGACTTTCACCTCAGGTAAATGCAGCGAAAGCAATTGAAGATGCTGCGGCGGCAACAGCTTGGGTTTTTAAAAATATTAAAAATTATGGTGGTGATGAAAATTTAATTTTCATCTCAGGACATTCTGCAGGTGGTTATTTAGCGTGTATGGTTGCATTGAACAAAGATTACCTTGCAAAATATAATCTAGATGCGAATCGATTGGCAGGAATTATTCCTTTTAGCGGACATACCATTACGCATTTTACCATCAGAAAAGAAAAAGGTTTTCCAGAATATAAACCGCTAATTGATGAATTTGCACCGCTGTATTTTGTAAGAGCAGATGCGCCACCTATGTTGCTAATTACTGGCGATAGAGAATTAGAATTATTCGGTAGATATGAAGAAAACGCTTACATGCAAAGAATGATGAAACTAGCTGGTCATCAACAGACAACCTTGTATGAATTGCAAGGTTTCGACCATGGCGGAATGGCAGAACCGGCATTTCCATTGCTTTTAAAAGAAATAAAAAGAATAGAAAAATTGAAAGAAGTAAAAGTGAAATAAATTTTTATTTCACCAATTCTTCAAATAATCGTTCAAAAGTTTTGTCAAGGTTTTTAGATTTTCCAGGATGAGGTCTTGAGGTTTGAATGACTGCGCTTCTTACTGCAGTGAGCCAACGAAAACGTTCAGGAATATCTAGCAAAGCAATTGGTCCGCCTTCTTTTTCGCCTTTGGCAACTTTTTGGAAGTTTTCTAAGTTTTTAAAAACTTCATCGTAGTCTAATTTGCTGTGCATCAGTTGAAATTTATCCTTACAGAGATAAAATTCTACTCTTATGTATTTTTCTTTCTTAGAAAACATCACCAATCCTATGTTGAAAAATTCTTCTCTTTCAACCTTCGGAACAAGTCTTATGACTGCGTATTCGTAAATTTTATCCTCTTGCATTTTTGGCTTCGTTTAAAAAGATTTCTGAATGTTCTAATCTGGTTTTCAGGAAATTAAAATAAATTTCCCGTATTTCTTCTGGCGATTCATCGGCATCATTCCATTGCAACCAATCTTCAGGAATTAAATTCACAATCGCTTTGAAAACATCATCATTTAAAACCGATTTTGCAAAAGCATCTGCTTCGTCTAATTGTGATGCTTGAGGAAGCAAAACGTGGTCTTTCACATATTTGAAAGGCGTTTTCGCTGCTGCATCAAAATTCTGCCAAGAGTGGTGGAAGTAAAAAGAAGCTCCATTATCAATCACCCAAAGTTCTTTGTGCCACCAAAGCAGATTGGTATTCTTGAAAGTACGGTCAATATTGGTAATAAAAGCATCAAGCCAAACAATTTTAGAAGCCAAAAGCGCATCTATTTTCATGCTTGGATCGTATGCAATAGCTCCAGAAAGATAATGCAAACCTAAGTTTAAGCCTTCTGAAAATTTCAGTAAATCCTGAATTTCTTCATCGGCTTCGGTTCTCCCGAAATCTACGTCCAGATTTGCAAAAACCAATTCTGGAATTTTTAAGCCTAAAATTTCAGCAATTTTTCCGCCCAAAAGTTCAGAAATCAGCATTTTTACACCGTGACCAGCGCCTCGGAATTTCAAAACGTATTTAAAATCATCATCCGCTTCTGCTAATGCAGGCAAACTTCCGCCTTCACGCAGCGGAAGAATGTAACGCATTACCGTAACGTTCCTTAAATTCAAATCTTTCATTGATGCAAAAGTACAAAAGAATAGATATTATGAAACCCAAGATCTATAAAATTGAACTATTTTCCATTTACCAGCTGTTTTATAAAGGAAAATGTTTGCTCCACCAGATGATGAGCTAAATTCAACTACTGCTTTGTCTTTATTTTTGTTAAAGATAATTCTTGAAATAGAGTAGTTTCCTAAAAAATTATCATTCCTTTCATTGTAATTGTATTTTTTATCTAGAATTATATTTTTAGGAAAATGGATTTTAGTCAAATCAATTTTTTTTGACTTCATTAATTCTTCATTAATTTTCTTAGAATAAAACTCTTCAAATCCATCTACTGTTTCAAATAATTTCTTTGGAAAATCCTTATTCAAAGCTATTAATGAGTCTTCAAAATAGATATGAAATGTTTTTTTAGAATTTTCAATTGAATCTTTTCTCATTTCATTTTCAAGAAATTTTTCATATTCTTTTTCTCCCATTTTCATGCTAATTGAAGGTGGTAAAGGTGGAGGAGGTGGAATTGGCTTACTTATTTTAGAAGTCAAAAGATTAATTATTTCATATTCATCATTAGTGATTTCATCTTTTTTACAAGATTGAAAAACAATGAAAATAAGAAATAAGAAAGTAAAAAATGGCTTAATTTTCATATATTAAAAATAAGTAAAATACTTGATTCAAATATTTATTTTGAAAGAAAATCTTCAACTCTTAACTTCTCGAAAAATTCTTCTAACTTCTGACTTTGTACTTAGGACTTTTCCCTATCTTTGTTTTTATGACAAATTCTGACAAAAGACTTTTTCTCATCGATGCTTATGCGATGATTTTCCGCGGTTATTACGCTCTGATTAGAAATCCTAGATTAACTTCTAAAGGTTTTGATACGTCTGCTATTTTTGGATTTACCAATTCATTAATTGAGTTGATTAGAAGAGAAAAACCTACGCATTTGGCTGTGGTTTTTGATGTAGGAAAAGAAAATGTGAGAACGGCTGATTTTACAGAATACAAAGCGAATAGAAGTGACACTCCAGAAGCGATTAAAAACGCAGTTCCATACATTCACAGAATTTTAGAAGCCATGCATATTCCGATTTTGGGAGTAGAAGGTTATGAAGCAGATGACGTGATAGGAACCATTGCCAATAAAGCCGAAAAAGAAGGGTACAGCACGTTTATGGTTACGCCGGATAAGGATTTTGCACAGTTGGTTACCGACAGAATTAAAATCTATAAACCGGGTTTAAAAGGCGGTGATGTAGAAATTTTAGGTGTGGAAGAAGTAAAAGCCAAATACGAAATTGAAGACCCGAAACAAGTCATCGATTTTCTAGCAATGATGGGAGATGCTGTGGACAATATTCCAGGTTTGGAAGGAGTGGGCGAAAAAACAGCCATGAAATTTTTGAAAGAATTTGGCAGCATCGAAAATCTTTTGGCAAACACCGACCAGCTAAAAGGAAAACTCAAAGAAAAAGTTGAAAACTCTGCAGAAAGAGGGATTTTGTCAAAAAAATTGGCAACGATTATTTGTGACGTTCCCGTTGAATTCCACCAAGAGCAATACGATTTAGATATTCCAGATTTTGAAAAAGTTCGTGAGATTTTTGACGAAATAGAATTCAGAAGATTGTATGAAAATCTGTACAGAGCGTTTCATCATGAGCAATCTGCAATCAGCAATCAGCAATCAGCGAATGAAAGTGATTCAAAACCAGTCTCGCAGAAAGCGGAAAGCGGAAAGCAGAATGCTCTACAATTAGACCTTTTCGCAGATTTCGAAGCGTTAGAACAATCAACTTCTACTACGCTCAACATAGAAACTACGGATAAAATTTATCAATATATCGATACCGAAAAAGCACAGAAAATTTTAGTCAAAAATCTTTTGGCGCAAAAAGTAGTTTGTTTTGACACAGAAACCACTTCGCTTAATGAAATGGATGCAGAACTCATCGGGATGAGTTTCTGCTACAGGAAAGGATTGGCTTATTACATTCCGATTTCTGAAAATCAGGAAGAAGCGAAGAAAACTTTAGAAATTTTCCGTCCGTTTTTTGAGAAAAAAGAGATTTTAAAGATAGCACACAACCTTAAATTCGATTATAAAGTTCTGAAACATTACGGTGTAGAAGTAGAAGGAGCGATTTTTGACACCATGATTGCTCATTATCTTCTGAATCCAGACGGAAGACACGGAATGGATTATCTTTCAGAGATTTACCTCAATTATAAACCGGTTTCTATAGAAAGTTTAATTGGCAAAAAGGGTAAAAACCAAGGAACTTTGCGTGATGTTTCGCTAGAAGAACAAACCAATTACGCTGCCGAAGATGCAGATGTAACCTTTCAACTCTATGAAATTTTTGCGCCTCAACTGAAAAAAGAAGGGGTAGAAGATTTGTTTTATCATATAGAAATGCCATTAATGCGCGTTTTAGCCAAAATGGAATTTGCGGGAATTTCTTTAGACGAAAATTGGTTGATTCAAGAAAGTAAGGATTTAGAAAACGATTTGAAAAACCTTGAAACCAAAATTTTTGAACTCTGCGGCGAAGAATTTAACATGAATTCTCCGAAACAACTCGGCGAAATTTTATTCGAAAAGTTGAAATTAGATCCGAAAGCGAAAAAAACCAAAACCGGTCAATACGCTACTTCGGAAGATATTTTGCAGAAATTGGCTTCTAAACATGAGATTATAAAATACATTTTAGAATACAGAACCTACCAAAAACTGAAATCTACCTATGTAGATGCATTACCGAATCAGATTGATAAAGACACGAAAAGAGTTCATACCAATTTCTCGCAAACCACTGCTGCTACTGGAAGATTGGCTTCTCTGAACCCAAATTTACAGAACATTCCGATTAGAACTTTGCGTGGTCAACAAATTCGTGGAGCTTTCGTAGCAGATGAAGGAAATAAACTTATTTCTGCCGATTATTCTCAGATAGAATTGCGCTTGATTGCAGAAATTTCTGGCGAAGAAAATATGATTAAAGCTTTCCAAAATGGCGAAGATATTCACGCTTCTACTGCGGCAAAATTATTTAAAATTCCAATTGAAGAAGTGACCAAAACACAGCGTTCACAAGCCAAAACCGTTAATTTTGGAATTATTTATGGTCAAGGTGCTTTTGCTTTGGCAGAGCAAACTGGACTTTCACGAACGGAAGCGAAACAACTCATCGATTCTTATTACGAAACCTATCCGAAATTGAAAGAATTTATGGCAGAACAAGTTGCCAAAGCCAGAAAATTAGGGTATGTAGAAACGATTTTGGGCAGAAAACGCCATTTGCAAGATATCAATTCTAATAATTTTGTGGTAAAAGGTCACGCTGAAAGAAATGCCGTAAACGCACCGATTCAAGGTTCTGCTGCCGATATTATCAAATTGGCGATGATTAAAATTCAGGAAGTTCTGGAACAGGAACATCTGAAAACCAAAATGCTTTTACAAGTGCATGACGAATTGGTTTTTGAAGCGCCAGAAAACGAAGTGGAAACTGCCAAAAAACTGATTAAAGAAAACATGGAAAACGCCTACAAAACTGAAGTTCCTTTATTGGTGGAAGTTGGCGTTGGTGAAAATTGGCTGGAAGCGCATTGATGATGTGATGATTTGTTAATGAGATAATGTGATAATAGTTTTGCTTCGTAGAAGCAAAAGGTTTGTAGAAAATGTAGATTTTAAAAGAGAGTTCCGTAGGAACGATAGATTTTTAAGATTTGGAATTTATTCCAATAACAAGTATTGGTTTCAATAGGAACGGGCTTTAGCCCGTTTTCAAAATAAATAAAATTCAATTGGCTTTAGCCAAAATTTAAAATATCAAATACCAAAATACGAATTACTAATTACAAAAAATAATATGAAAACAGTAGTCCTTTACGAAACCGCACCAGATACAACTATGGAGAAAATGATGGAAGTTTTTCCTGCGCATCAAGCCAATGAAGAAATCTTTGTGAAAGCTGGAAAAATATTGGGAATTGGTCCGTTTGCAATTCCGGGAGAAGGAGCGATGGCGATTTTTACTGATAGAGAATCTGCCGAAGAATTTGTAAAAGGTGATCCATTTGTAACCACAGGTTTGGTTTCGAAAGTAATCATTAAAGAATGGCATGACGAATTACTATAATCGATGAAGTTTCTCATTATAATTCCCGCTCACAACGAAGAAAAAAACATACTTCCGTGTTTAGAATCGCTGAAAAATCAGACATTTCAGGATTTTAAATGCATCATTGTGAATGATGGTTCTACGGATAAAACCCAAGAAATTGCAGAAAATTTTATTAATAATGTCACATTGAGCGGAGTCGAAGCGTCAAGTTTCAAAGTTTTAAATTTAGAAAAATCCGAACATCAACCCGGCGCAAAAGTCGTGAGAACTTTTAATAAAGGTTTGGAAACCGAAAATTTAGAAGAATACGATGTGGTTTGTAAATTCGATGCAGATATTATTTTCCCCGCCAATTATTTAGAAAAAGTAAACGAAGTTTACGAGAAAAATCCAAAAGCAGGAATGGTTTCTGGTTTGGTTTATATTAAAAAAGGCTTCGACTCCGCTCAGCCTGACAAAAAAGACTTCACAACTTCACAACTTTACGACTTTACCAACCAAAATGATTGGGTTTTCGAAAATCTGTCTTCTAAAAATCACGTTCGTGGTCCTGTAAAGTCTTATCGAAAAGAATTATTTCTTAAAATGAAAGGTTTGAGAGCGGTTCTCGGTTGGGATAATATAGATGTGATGTTGTGTGAAATGCACGGATTTGAAACGGTAACACTTCAAGAACTTTGGGTGAAACATCTTCGTCCAACTGCCTATAAATATAAATCTCAAAAAGCCCAGAAATTGGGAGAATATTTCTATAATATTGGTCTTAATTTTCCATTAGCTGCCATTTCTTCTGCGAAATCTTCTTGGAAAAATAAATCGGTTTCAGAGTTTTTTATCACCATGAAATCATTTTTGAAACAGAAAAATCCTAGAGTTTTAAGCCAAGAAGAAATTGTGTTTATCAGAAACTTGAGATGGAATGAAATGTTTAAAAAAATTATGAAATCATAAAATATGAAAAATCTACAAATACTCTTTTTACTATTCTTCGGATTGTTTTCCGCGCAAAAAAAAGCAGATTTAATTGTTTATAATGCTAAAATTTATACGGTAAATCAGAACTTTGATGTTGCTGAAGTCATGGCGATTTCCAAGGGAAAAATTGTAGCCATTGGAGGAAAAGAAATTCTGAAAAAATACACCGCTACTCAAAAAATTAATGCTCAAGGAAAGCCTGTTTATCCAGGTTTTATAGATGCTCATTGCCATTTTACAGGTTATGCAACAGACCGTTGGAAAAGTGATTTGGTAGGAACTAAATCTTGGGAAGAAATTGTAGAAAAAATCAAAAAATACAGTGAATTGGCTCCTAAATTTTGGTTATATGGAAGAGGTTGGGATCAGAATGATTGGGCGGTAAAAGAATATCCAACCAAAGAAAAATTGGATGAATTGTTTCCTAATCGTCCGGTTTATTTAAAAAGAGTTGATGGTCACGCTGCTATTGCCAATCAAAAAGCCTTGGATTTGGCTAAAATAACAACCGAAACTAAAGTTTTGGGAGGAGATATTGAACAGAAAAACGGAAAATTAACTGGAATTTTAGTTGATAATGCCATGGATTTGGTAGAAAAAGTGATTCCAGAGATTGAAGATGATTTGGCTATTAAATATTTCGGGGAGTTGCAAAAAGAATGCTTTGCTTTCGGTTTAACTTCGCTTCACGATTGTGGTATTTCTGAGCATACTTTGTCGCTTTTAGAAAAATCCCAACAGCAGAAAGTGTTGAAAATGAATGTTTTTGCGCTTTTGAGTGACAATCCTGATTATTATGAAAAATGGACTAAAAAAGGAAGATACACAAACGGAAAAATCACTGTTGGTGGTTTTAAAGTTTATGCAGACGGCGCTTTGGGAAGTAGAGGAGCATGTTTACTCAGCGATTATCATGATAAACCGAAATGGAGAGGTTTTCTATTAAGCGAAAAATCTCATTTTGAAAATTTAGCTAAAAAATTGGTTAAGAGTAATTTACAGATGTGTACTCATGCCATTGGTGATTCTGCCAATAGAGAAATTCTGAAAATTTATGGAGATGTTCTAAAAGGCAAAAACGATAAAAGATGGAGAATAGAACACGCACAAATTGTAAATCCTGCTGATTTTCAATATTTTGGTGAGTATAATATTGTTCCGTCTGTTCAGCCAACTCATGCCACTTCTGATATGTATTGGGCGGAAGAAAGATTGGGAAGTGAACGCATTAAAACGGCGTATGCTTATCAGGATTTGTTGAAACAAAATGGTTGGGTGGCATTGGGAACTGATTTTCCTGTGGAAGATATTAATCCTTTTAAAACGTTTTTGGCTTCAGTTGCAAGAAAAGATGCACAGAATTTTCCTGAAAGTGGTTTCCAGAAAGAAAATGCTTTAACCAGAGAACAAACATTGCGTGGAATGACAATTTGGGCAGCAAAATCGGTATTTCAAGAGAAAGAAAGAGGAAGTTTGGAAGTGGGGAAAAAAGCGGATTTTATTATTTTAAGTCAGAATTTAATGACCGTTAACGAAAGAGATATTTTGAAAACACAAGTTTTAGAAACCTTTGTTGATGGTAAAAAAGTACATCAAGAAAATGAGAAGAAGAGAATTTGTTTACCAGTTGAAATTATAGATGATTCAAAAAAATAAGAAGTATTTATTTTGTAGGGACAGGTCGAGACTTGTCCAAAATTCTGAAAGAATTTTAAATGAATATAGATAGAATTTGAAAAAAATCGCTTACATAGAACTCGATACTCATGCAGAAATTGCACTGAATTTTATGGAATTAATGAATGATTCCAAAGCATTTTCTGTGGATTATTATTTCAGTGAAAAGATTCTGAGATTCTTCGGCTTCGCTCAGAATGACAAATTGCCTGAAAATATCAAAAAAGCAACTCCAGAAAATCTTATCCAACAACTATTAACCGACAACTATCAACTCATTATCATCGGAACGGTTCACCGATATTTCAATGTTTTTGAGAAAATTGCAGAGAAATTCAATACTTCGATTATTTGTCATAATTTGAATTTTGTGAAAGCTTCAAATTTTGATTTGTTGAGTTCAATTTTCAAAGAAGATTTTCAATATCGATTAAAATTATTGCTAAAAGAAGGTTTATTAAAAAAGTCAAAAGTTTACAAAAAAGCAAAAAATTTGTTGGTTTTAGACCGAGGCTTCGACTCCGCTCAGCCTGACAAATATAAATTCTTACCAATTTTTTATACCAAATTTTCTGAAAAATCTGATAACCCAATATTCACAATAGTCTTTCCAGGAGCGGTTTCGCAGAAGAGAAGAGATTATGAAAGGGTTTTGAAGTCAATTAAAATTTTTCATTTTCCTTTTGAAATCATATTTCTAGGAAAAGCCTCTGGAAAGGAATTGGAAATGCTTCAAGATTTTGAACAGTCAAAACCAGAAAATATTTCCATAAAATATTTCACAGAAAAAGTTCCACAAAATGTTTTTGATGATTATATGCAAAAAGCAGATATTTTGTGGTGCCCAATTCAACAAGAAACGGAGTTTTTCAGTCAAAAAGAAATCTATGGAATAACCAAAATGAGCGGAAACATTGGCGATGCGATTAAATTCGGGAATTTGGCGGTTTTTCCAGAAAATTATCCTTCAAAATATTCTTTTATTATTCATGAAAAAGGAAGTTTGGAAGATTTTCTATTTACCAAAAAAGATGTAGATTTTTCACAATTCAGCAAAGAAAAAGTCTTACAAGAGCTAGAAAAAACTATTTTTGCACTCTTATAATGAATCCATGAAACTCTACAAAATTCTTATAGAAGCTTCTCAATACATCATTCCTCAATTATATAAACAGAGGTTTTTTAAAAAGCAGAATCAGCTTTCGCGCGAAAATATTATTTCTAGAAAAGTAGAGCCAGAATTGCTTTGGTTAAAAGAATTTCTTCCGAAAGATGCTGTTTTTATAGATGTTGGCGCAAACGTGGGACATTTTATTTATCAGTTAGAATATCATCTTTTTCCTCAAAATATTTATGCTTTTGAGCCCAATAAATCTCTAAACAGAAGATTAAAAAGGCTATTTCCGAAGGTTAAATTGTTTTCGGTGGCTTTGTCAGACGAAAACACGGTTGCAGAATTTAAAATTCCAGTTCTGAAAGGCGAGAAAGTGAATTCCAGAGGAACTTTACAAACCGATTTCAGAGAGGAAAACGAAGAAAAAACCATTATTCAAAAGGTAAAAGTGGTAAAACTGGATGATTTTGCACCAATTCAAAAATTACAAAAAATAGATTTCATCAAAATAGATGTAGAAGGAAACGAGATGAAAACGCTTTTCGGAGCGAAAGAAACAATTTTAAAATTTAAACCGACGGTAATGGTAGAAATGGAACAGCGCCATCACCAAGAACCGATTTGGAATATGATTTCAGAAGTGGAAAGTTGGGGTTTCGAAGCGCATTATTTAGATAGAAATACTTTTGAATTGAAAAGATTGACAGAAGAGTTTATCAAATCTCAAAATGCTATCTTTGTAAAAGATTACGAAAATTACATTAACAATATTATATTTATT
>CAZHCK010000046.1:13663-19656 GCA_964530915.1 uncultured Cloacibacterium sp.
ATGAGCGTAGTAGCCAGACAAAGTTTTAAATATTCTATTATAGGATACCTTGGTTTTTTACTGGGAACTGTTTCTGCTATTTTCATATTTCCGTTTGATATGGTTTTCTATGGAAAACTGCGTTTCGTTTTATCGGCAACCTTAATGCTGGTTCCTTTTGTGGTTTTCGGGTTGAGTTATTCTAACGTTTACTTTTTCGGGAAAGCCAAAGAAGAAGGCAAGCATCAAAATCTTTTTAGCCTTTCTTTAGTAGGAGTTGGTATTAATTTCTTGATTTTTTTACTCGGATTTTTTGCGTTTTTCTATATTTTTTCTTCGCTTCAGGAAGATTCTGAGTTATGGGATATGAAGCGATTGATTTTACCAATGGTTTTGGTCATGTCGCTTTCTGCAGTTTTTAACCGATACATTTCTAATTTCAAAAGAATAGTTGTTCCGAATATTTTTGAAAATATTTTCCCAAAATTAGCCAATCTTGGAGCGTTTTGCCTGTTCTTTTTCTTAGGAACTTCAGAAAAAATATCTTACGGATTTTTCTTAGGAATTTTTGTACTGGGATTAATTGGTTACGTGTTGTATACCAATAAATTAGAAAAAATAGCTCCAGATTTCAGTACAGATTTTGTCAAAAAAGACAAACTTTGGAAAGAAATCCTGAATTACAGTTTCTATGGATTTTTAGGAAATTTAGGGAGTTTTTTAGCATTGAATATTTCCAATTATATGATTGGCGAGAAGCTTTCTTTCGAAGAAAACGGAATTTACAGCACGGTTTTTTCGGTGGTACAGCTCATCAGCATTCCATCGATGGGATTATATAATATTTCAGCGCCCATCATCAGCAAACATTTTACTGATGACACTATTAAGGAACTCGATGTTTACTATAAAAAAACCTCACTAAGTTTATTTTTTCTGGGGTTGGTGTTATTTTCTTGTATCGCAGTTGGTTATCCTTATCTCACGGATTTTATGCCAAAATCTGGAAAGTTATTACTGGAAGCGCAACCGCTGGTTTGGGTGATTGGTTTTGCACTGTTATTTGAATTGGCAACAGGTTTTAACAGTCACATTATTTCCATGTCAAAATATTATCGATTTAATATTTACGTGATGTTGTTTTTGGCGGTTCTTACCACGAGTCTTAACTTCTATTTCATCAATAAAACCAGTTTAGGAATTCTGGGAATTTCTATTTCTTACGCCGTTTCATTGACGATTTTTAACTTGACTAAAATTGCGTTCAACTACTATCAATTCAAGGTTTCTCCTTTTACGATAGAAATGTTGTACAGCGTGATTTTAGCAACTCTAGCCATTTCTGTAGCGATTGTTTTACCTAATTTTTCAAATAGTTTTTTGAATTTGGTATACAAGCCAGCTTTGGTTTTGATTATTTTCTTTGTGGGCAATCACTTTATGAGAATCTATCCTTTAGATAAATTTTTAACAAAAGATTTTCTAAAGTCACTTTTTAAGTTTTAAAAAACACCAAATCTCACATCTAAAATTTTTAGGGCAATCTTTTTCTGCCTTTACTTTTGCCAAAGCAAGAAAAAGTCGGGCTATTCGTTACAATCTTTTATTTTTCCATTTGTCAAAGAAAAATAAAAGGATTTTCACTTCTATCCCTATTGCAGAAATATATACCTTTTAACCAAATTTACCCTCCAAAATTCCTAAAATTTCTGTAAATTTGCGACTTACAACAAGTTATGGAAAGCATACAAATTCACGACAAATCTTTCGTGCCTTACCTTAAGCACGACGAACTTCAAGAAATCGTAAAAAAACTTGCAGAAAAAGTTTACGAAGATTATAAAGACGAAACTCCTGTTTTTATAGGGGTTTTAAACGGTGTAATCATGTTTTTTTCTGATTTTCTAAAGTATTATCCAGGGAAATGCGAATTGGCATTTATCCAGATGTCTTCTTACTCAGGAACACAATCTACAGGGATTGTTTACAAGAAAATGGACTTGACAAAAGAAGTAGAAGGAAGACACATTATCTTAATGGAAGATATTGTAGATACAGGAAATACCATCGAAAGTTTATACAATTATTTCGAAAATACACAGAGACCAAAATCTCTAAAAGTGGCAACACTTTTACTTAAACCAGAAGTCTATAAAAAAGATTTCAAAATACATTATGTAGCCAAAGAAATTCCTAATAAATTCGTGTTGGGTTATGGATTAGATTATGATGAATTAGGAAGAAACTTACCAGATTTGTACCAATTAGAAGATGGTAGAATAAATCATTGATTGCAGTCAGCTTTCTGCAATCAGCAATCAGCAAAAAAAAACTAATAATCAAAATGCGTGATTATAAAAAATATGATATTTGGAAATTGAGTCATTTATTGACTTTAGAAGTTTATAAAATAACTGAAAATTTTCCAAAAGAAGAAATATTTGGGCTTACATCGCAGATTAGAAGAGCATCAAGTTCTATAGGAATAAATATAGTAGAAGGTTGTGGTAGAGGAAGTGATGAAGATTTTAAAAGATTTTTGAGAAATGCATCTGGTTCTGCATTTGAAGTAGAATATATACTTTTGCTCTCAAAAGATTTGAATTATATATCAGAAGAGAAATTTATAGAATTAACTCCCAAAGCAGAAGAATTAAAAATGAAAATCTCAAAACTAATTCTCAAAATTGAAGAAGATATCAATAAAAAGAAAAATAGATAAATAGTATTAACCATAAAAAAATTGGCATTGCAAAGCTGAAAGCTAAAAGCAGATTGCCGAATGCTAAAAATGATAAACATCGTTCTATTCGGTCCTCCAGGAAGTGGTAAAGGAACCCAAGCACAAAACCTAATTGAAAAATTTAACCTTAAGCAAATTTCCACAGGTGATTTGTTCCGTTTTAATATGAAAAATGATACGGAATTAGGAAAATTGGCTAAATATTATATTGACAAAGGAGAATTGGTTCCAGACCAAGTAACCATCAATATGTTAGTAGATGAGCTTAAAAAACCTACAGAAGCTAATGGTTTCATTTTCGATGGTTTTCCAAGAACTTCTTACCAAACTGAAGTTTTAGACCAAATTGTAAAAGAACAATTACATTCAGAAATTTCTGTATGTCTTTCACTTATTGTAGAAGACGAAATCTTAGTTCAAAGATTAGTAAAAAGAGGTGAAACTTCTGGCAGAGTAGATGATAGTGAAGAAGGAATTATCAGACACAGAATTGAAGAATATTACGCTAAAACTGCTGAAGTAGCAGAACTGTATAAACAACAAGGCAAATATGTAGAAATTAATGGAGTAGGAGAGATCTCTGAAATCTCTGAAAAACTTTTTGCCGAAGTAGAAAAAATAAAATAATGCAATCTGCGATCAGCAATCCGCTTTCAGCGTAAAATTTTAAAAGCAGATTGCTTAAAGCTGAAAGCCGAAAGCAAAAAAATATGAGCAATTTTGTAGATTACGTAAAAATACATTGTAAATCAGGTCACGGTGGTGCTGGTTCTGCGCACCTTCGTAGAGAAAAATACATTCCCAAAGGTGGACCTGATGGTGGCGATGGAGGAAGAGGAGGACATGTTATTATGAGAGGAAATGCTCAGGAATGGACATTGCTTCCGCTTCGTTATACTCGTCATGTAAAGGCAGAACGTGGCGAAAATGGTGGCAAAAACCAATTGACTGGAGCTTATGGAGCAGATGTTTACATCAATGTTCCTATTGGTACCATTGCCAAAAATGAAGATGGAGAAATTATTGGAGAAATCATGGAAGATGGTCAAGAAATCATCATCATGAAAGGAGGAATGGGTGGTCTTGGAAATGAGCATTTCAAATCTTCTACCAATCAAACTCCGAGATATGCACAGCCAGGAATGCCCGGTGAAGAAGGTTATGTCGTTTTTGAGTTGAAAATTTTAGCAGATGTAGGATTAGTTGGTTTTCCAAATGCTGGAAAATCTACACTTTTAGCTGCTGTTTCTGCGGCAAAACCTAAAATTGCAGATTACGCCTTTACTACATTGACTCCCAACTTAGGGATTGTAGAATACAGAAATTTCAAGTCTTTTGTAATGGCAGATATTCCCGGAATTATTGAAGGAGCTGCAGAAGGAAAAGGTCTTGGTCATAGATTTTTAAGACATATTGAGCGAAATTCAATCTTGCTTTTTATGATTCCTGCCGATTCTGAAGATCATTACAAAGAATATCAAATTCTACTGAACGAATTAGAAGAATACAATCCAGAATTAATAGATAAAGACATCATCGTTTCTATTTCTAAATCTGATTTGCTAGATGAAGAACTGAAAAAAGAAATCGCAGCAGAGTTTCCAGAAAAACTGAAACCACTTTTCTTTTCAGGAGTTACCCAAGAAGGTTTGGTAGAACTGAAAGACGTTATCTGGAAGAAATTACACGGATAAAAAGATATAATAAGCGTTCATTTTTGAGCGCTTTTTTTCATTTATTTCTAAAAGACTATCTTTGTCCCATTATTCGCGGCATTCTTTAGCCAAAGTAGAAGATACTTTTTCAAATTTCTGTAAATTTTCACAGATTTTTTGAGCAAAAAATGTTGAAGTAAAATACTTTGACCGCACACATTTTTAAAATTTAAACATTTGTTATTTACAGATTTACAATTGATTAAGCCCATCCTTGATGCGCTTACCCAAGAAGGTTATGAACAACCAACACCTATTCAATCACAAGCGATTCCACATTTATTAGAAGGCAAAGACTTATTAGGAACTGCTCAAACAGGAACCGGGAAAACAGCTGCATTTGCCATTCCTATTTTGCAGAATCTTTATCATAAAAACACTAAAAACCATCAAATTAAAGCATTAATTCTTACACCAACCAGAGAATTAGCGATTCAAATAGAAGAAAGTTTCAAAGCTTATGGAAGACATTTGCCACTGAAAACTTTGGTTATATTTGGAGGCGTAAAACAAGGTGCTCAAGAACAAGCTCTGAAAAAAGGAGTAGATATTTTAGTAGCCACTCCAGGAAGATTACTCGATTTCATCAATCAAGGTATTATTTCGCTTAAAAATTTAGAAATTTTTGTTTTGGATGAAGCAGACAGAATGCTCGATATGGGTTTTGTACACGATGTGAAAAGAGTGGTAAAGTTACTTCCACAAAAAAGACAAACTTTGTTTTTCTCAGCGACTTTTCCTAAAGAAATTCAGGAATTGGCCAATTCTATGCTTCATAAGCCTGTAAAAGTAGAAGTGGCTCCTGTTTCTTCAACTGCTGACACGATTAATCAATCGATTTATTTTGTAGAAAAAGATGATAAATTAGATTTGTTGACACACATTCTTCAAGACGAAAAATTAGACCAAGTATTGGTTTTTGCCAGAACAAAACACGGTTCTGATAAAATCGCCAGAAAACTCCATAAAAGCAATATTTCTGCTGAAGCCATTCATGGAAATAAATCTCAGAATGCCAGACAAACAGCATTGAGTAATTTTAAAAACAAGAAAACGAGAGTTTTGGTGGCAACAGATATTGCAGCAAGAGGAATTGATATTGATGACTTAAAATATGTGATTAATTTCGAACTTTCAGACGTTTCTGAAACCTACGTTCACCGAATTGGTAGAACGGGAAGAGCAGGAGCAGAAGGAACTTCTATTTCGTTTGTAGATGGACTAGATTTAGTGAATTTGAGAAATACAGAGAAGTTAATCGGAAAGAAAATTCCTGTGGTAAAAGATCATCCTTTTCATCCTGAAAAATTAGTTGAGCAAAAAAGAGATTCTAACAATAAACCTTTTGTTCCTAAACCAAAACCTCAGAAAAAAGAAGATATTAATTTTAAAAAACCGAAAAAGAAGGTTTTTTATAGAAAAAAAAATTAATTATATAGTTCTATTAGAATGATAACAATTTGTTGAGTAAATCAGCCCAATTTATTATTTTCTAGAGAATAAATTTTCTTTTTGTTGAATTTTAATTCCTTTAATTTCAAATAATTCTAATATAG
>CAZHCK010000047.1:0-7204 GCA_964530915.1 uncultured Cloacibacterium sp.
ATCATCCTTTGGAATTTTTTTAGTATTATTTAAACTCCTTGAAATCAAGAAAAAGTAAATTGCAATAAAAATAATAGAAGAAATAATCGTTGCTATCAAATCAAACTTATTGAGGTTTAAAGCTACTTGCAAGATTATTAAAACTAGGCCACCAGTAATTAGTGTCTTTTTTAGCTGTGTTTTTTTGTAATGAAACTTATTAAAGTTCATATAATCTTCTCTCTGTAACTCAAATGAAAGTTTAATGCTCATATTATTTATTTGTATTTAAGATTAACAAACATTTCCTAACAATGACTCGCCAAAAGCCTTGTTATGAATAAATAACGCCTAACACTCAAATAGACGAAGTATAATTGTAAAACACTTATAGTCAAATAAATGTTGGTTTGTAAATGATTGTAAGTATTTGTTTAGTTCGATATATGAATTTTTGTTTATTAGTTCTTAACAAATTTAATTAAAATAAATGAAATCTTAAAAGTCACGAATTGAAAATCAGTGCAATCAAGAGAAAACCTCTGATGGATGTATTTATTCTGATTTTTCTAGCCATTTTACTGCACTCCCTAATATATCCTCATTTTCATCAATCCATACCTCTGGATTAATTCCATCGGTATATTTTTTTTTATTTTTATCCATTGAATAACTCACCGCTAAAAGAAGAGTTGCCCCGTTACTCAATTTGTACATTCCATTAGCTGTTGTATATCCAGCAGTTTTATTACCAAATGACTTTGAATTATCTCTACCCATAAGAGATATTGCCGTCATTTCACCACTACTAGCTGTTTTTTCGCTTATTAAAACTGCAATTTTTTTGCTTAAATCCTTACATTTATAATTATTTGTCATTCTCTTAACACCAATTGGTTTTATTGATTTTGAATACCAATTTGTAATGTTATTATTACTTGCAAAGAATCCTACAATTCCATCTTGAATTAAAGGGTTTAGTCCTGCAATCATTGGCCACATATTACCTCCTTCATTTTCTCTTACATCCACAATCCATCCTAAAATTTTGTTTTGATCCAAATTTTGAATTTCTTCTCTTAAAATTGTAGCATATTTTAAATTTTCCTCTGGATTCATTGATAAATGAGACGGTAAAATTAATAGACCTATATTTCCATTTATTAATCTAGAAGTAGGATCTGAAATTGAATCTTTCCTTGAAGAATATGCTTCAGTGTATGCTTTGTCTTGATAAATAGAATGATTATCTCCATAGCTTTTTAGTTTTTTGATTATTTTAAAAATGATAAAATTTGCTTGAGATATCTCTGTTTCATTGACATCGTTTTCAATTTCATGGGTAAATTTTAGCCAGTCAATAGAATCTCTGACAATAGATTTTCTTTTGATAATGTCCAAAATTTCATTTGTCACTTTCTTCAATTCTTTTTTATCCTCAAATTGGCCAAATGCAAATGATGAAGTAAGCATAAAAAGAAGGATTGGCATTAATTTCATTTCAGGGTATTATTACAAGACTTTAGAAATTATTTAAATACTCAAATAGACGAAGTTTAAAATTTAAAACAATAATTGACAATTCTCTTATAATTGATTTGTAAGTATTTGTTTGTGTTCGGAATTTGAGTTTCTTATTTATTAGTTTAAAACAAATTTAATTAAAATAAATGAAATGAGTTGTGGAAAAATATGTGACATTGGGGATGAGGGATTCGAGGTGAAATCGTAAAGTTGATGAGTTGTGAAGGGGTCGAGATATGAGGTTTGGGTATTTCTTTCACAAAGTTCACGGAGTTAGGGTGAAATGACTGTGTTTTTGAGCGCACGGAGGAACATCGGAGATGTTCTAGGAAGTTCACGGATTTTTCGGTTTATGTATGTAGAAAAGAACATTTTCCATTATGAAGAGATCTTCACTTTGCTTCGCTTCGTTCAGAATGACACCGTTCTGTTTTATACTCCTTAACCATCAGTTTTTTAAACGCAAAGATTTTAAACTTAAAACAATGTTATTAAGCTAGCAAAGTTAGAATTCGCTAGCGAATTGATGAAGCGTGTGCTTAAATATTTTATATTTCTCGTAGAAATAATTTTCTTTTCCCCTACCCTGACTTCGACCGTATCAAAAAGAAAACAAAATTTTGTAAAACTTTTTACCTAAACTCTTGTTTTTATCTTAGAATGCTCAGCCTCCGAGGTGAAAATTACGGTTTTCCTTAGTTTTGTTTATATTTGTTTTAGATTACTGTATAAGAATTTTTAAGTTCTCTAAATCAGGCTGAACAGATTTTCAGATTTGGGAAATTTTCAAATCCTTTTTTAGGACTTCACAATTTTCATA
This sequence comes from uncultured Cloacibacterium sp., assembly GCA_964530915.1. Lineage (GTDB taxonomy): Bacteria > Bacteroidota > Bacteroidia > Flavobacteriales > Weeksellaceae > Cloacibacterium. The sequence continues at coordinate 2,324 of CAZHCK010000047.1, forward strand.
TCGTTATGCTTAGTAATAGATGACACTGGAAAAAACAATAACTGACTAAATTAAAAAATATGAAATTCATTTACAACCAATTACTTTTCATCATCATTGCACTTGCAAGTTGTTCAAACGTATCGCAACCCACCGACCCCATTCCAGAATACGAAACCTTTAAAATTCAATCTAAAAAGGTGGGAGAAGAAAGAATAATTAATGTTTGGACACCTCCAAACTACAAGAATGACAAGGATTCATTAGCTGTGATGTATATGGCAGACGGTGGGATAAAAGAAGACTTTCCTCACATTGCTAATACATTGGCCAAACTTATAAAAGAAAAGAAAATAAAACCTTTAATTCTAGTAGGAATTGAAAATACTGAAAGAAGAAGGGATTTAACAGGTTTTACAGAAATTGAAAAAGACAAAGAAATCGCAGCAGTTGTTGGTGGTTCAGAAAAATTTAGAGCATTTATTAATGATGAGCTTTTCCCTGAAATTAACAAACGATATAGAACTACAAATGAAAAAAGCATCATTGGAGAATCTGCATCTGGTTTATTCGTAATGGAAACCTTCTTTTTAACACCTCAAATGTTTGACCATTATATTGCATTTGATCCTTCATTATGGTGGAATAATCATTATTTAGTAAGAACAGCAAAAGAACATCTATCTAAATTTCCATCAAACGAAAAACGAGTTTGGTTTGCTGGTTCAAATGCAAAAGACATTTCACCTTTCACAAAAGAATTAGCAAACATCTTAAAAAAAGAAAATAAAGCAAATCTAAAATGGAAATTCTCTGATGAACCAAAAGAAAAACATACTACTATTTTCAGAGCGACAAAAGAAAAAGCAATTATTTGGACATTAAATAAAACAGAGTAAAAAGCTAAATAAGCAATAATAATTATTTCACAATCTTTTCTTTATTTTTTTTTAAAGATGTAAAACTCCAAAGTTTTCAGGCTTGGGAGTTTTTTATTGCGTGACATCTACAGGCTCAGCCAACAGATAAAAATTGCGGTTTTCCTTTATTTTATCTTCTGCTTTTTGTTTATATTTGTTAAAACTAATGAACTGAAACTCAAATTACGAACAAAACAAGTCCTTACCATTATTTACAAACGAAAAAATTTTTGATAGGAAGAACTACATAATTAGAATTTGTATAATTTATTGATAAGCAAACTTTTTCTAACATCGCAATAAAATTGAACTGAAAAAATGACTGAAAATCTAAAGATAGTAACCTCTCATCTCATTGAAAAATACATAGAGATTTTAGAAGAAAATGGAGAACCAAACGAAGCCTACAAATATTTAGCATTTAATACGTTTCAGCGGAATTGGGATTTGGAGTCTAAAGATTTTTATCAAATGTTTCGTAATTCGTTTAGTAAAGTGTCCAATTTGCTTTATCAAAATTCTTGGGGATTTATTGAAAAATCAGCTCAAAACTTTCCCGAAGAAACAAGGGCAATGTTTCGTAACTTGTATGACGAATCACTTGATGTTACACAAAGAATCAAAACCTTTCAATCCGAATCAGAGAAATTACTTTTAAAAGTTAAACAAGTTTTAAACCGAACCAACATCAATGCTCAACAAGATGAACGAACAATTTCGGTTTATCTGTCGTTTCGCTTTCCTGAAAAATATATTTTGTACAAAGCTGATTATTACAAAAATTTTTGTGAACAACTGAATATCAAGACAAGAAAAGCTAGTGAACGATTTTTGCATTTACAAGAATTAGCTAATCAAATTATTCAAGAAGATTTGTTGGTTGATGAAAATCTCATCAATACATATCGTAAATTTTATCAGAAACCCAATTGGAATGATCAATATTTGATGATTCAAAATATTTTATATGTTGTTTTTCGAGATTTAAAAGATTTCAATTTAGTTGAATTATTAAAAAAATTTGATAGAAAAGAATTAGAAGAATATTACAGCTTTTTAGATGAAATCATTGAAAATTTTGGGTTACAAGAAAATGATCAAAGATTGGTTTTTAATTCTCGAGATAAGTGGATTGTTTTTACTGTAGGACAAAGATACATTTGGCGAGTAACCAATATAAAAAGTAATGAATTGTCTTTTGGTGCAATTTCCCCTTTGGCATTTTCTTCAAATTATTCTTTATTTGATGGACAACCAACTGTGTATTGGAATAGCACAAATGAAATGAAAGAAATCTTAAGAAACAAAAATAATATTTTCAACGCAATTCAAAAAGAACTAAAACGTACTCAGAATTCCAGTTTTTCCAAACACAACAAAAAAGAATTGGAAAAAATGGCTTTTGATGTAGATTTCAGAAATGAAATTTTGAGCCAATTAGAATATCAAACAACAACCGAAAAACCAATGGAAAATATAAACGCTGATAAAAAGATTCCGCTCAATCAAATCCTTTTTGGTGCTCCAGGAACAGGGAAAACCTACAATACAAAAAAAATTGCGGTTGAAATCATCAACGGTAAAAAAGCAAGAACTCGTGAAGAAATCAATGCAGAATATGAAAATTTGGTTAATTCTAAACAAATCGTATTTACAACTTTTCATCAGAGTTTAAGCTATGAAGATTTTATTGAAGGAATAAAACCTGAAACAACAGACGGAAATGTTATTTACGAAGTAAAAGACGGAATTTTTAAGCAGTTATGTAAAAGAGCATTTGCTGTAAATGCTGTCGTTGCTGAACATATTTCCAGTTTTACTTTAGACGATTACGAAAAATATTTACGAGCAATAGATTTAAATGAAATTACAATAAAGAATTATAAACTTAGAATTGAGCAACTACTAGGAAAAGAGATAAAAGTTAATAGAAAAATCACTGATAGAGTAATCTATAATAATTTAGATGAAATTTGTGAAAACTTTGATGAAATAAAAGATTTTGATAAGAGTAATAAATTTCATTATCAATTCTCTGCATCTTCTTGGAATTTAATACAATTTAGGGATAGTTTAGAAACTAAACAACATAAAAATGATGAGATAAAGCCTAATTTAGTCCTCATCATAGATGAAATCAACCGTGGAAATGTTTCCGCAATTTTTGGCGAATTAATTACACTTTTAGAAGAAGATAAACGAAAAGGAAATAAGGAACAAACTGAAGTAATACTTCCCTATTCTAACAATAAGTTTTCTGTACCTAACAATGTTTACATCATCGGAACGATGAATACTGCAGACCGAAGCGTGGAAGCTTTGGACACCGCTTTGAGAAGACGTTTTTCATTTACAGAAATACAACCTAATCCCGAAATTTTGTTAGATTCAGATTATCAAGATGTAGATTTGAAACAATTGCTGGAAACGATAAACCAACGAATTGAAGTATTGATAGACAAAGACCACCAAATCGGTCATTCTTATTTTATCGGAATCCAAAATTTAGACGAGTTGAAGTTGGTTTTTAAAGATAAAATTATTCCGCTTTTGGAAGAATATTTTTATGGAGATTTTGGGAAAATAGGTTTAGTTTTAGGTAGGAATTTCATTTTCCAAGAAGAAAACACGGCAAAATTTCCGAAAAACTTCACGTATGAAAACGACTTTTTAGAAGACAAAAAAGTGTATCGTTTTACTCCTTTTGAGCATTGGAGTGAAAGCACATTTATTTCTGTTTACGAAGATTAACGAATGAATAATAAAAAGTTCATACAAGTATTCGAGTATCAGAAATTGCGATACGATGATTCGGGAATTTTCCGAAAACATCATTTTGATGCTATGGTAAAATTCAATGAATTGCATCAAAACAAATATTTTACAATTATTCACAAAGGAATCCGTTTTGGTAGTTATGTTGGAGTAATTCAAATTGGTGGATTAACAATTGAAATTCTTCCAAAAGCAGACAACAACGAAAATTCAGATAAAAATCTTTGGCAAAATGTGTTGTTGAATATGTTGAAAGTCTGCAAACACATTCATGTTGAATCTATTTCAGAAACGCAACTCAAAAAACGGTATCATTCGATTTTAGATGTTTATTTCGAGTTGTATTTAAACGAAGTTGAGCGATTGGTAAAAAAAGGTTTGATAAAGAAATACCGAAAAAACCAATCCAACCAAAACGCACTAAAAGGCAAATTGCTTTTTGCTCAAAACATTCAGCAAAATTTGGTTCACAAAGAACGTTTTTACTGTGAGCATCAAGTTTATGACAAAAACCATTTGCTTCATCAGATTTTGTTCAAGGGTTTATTGACTCTGAAAACCTTTGTAAATGATTCTTTAAAAGATAAATTGAATCGTTTACTTTTTGAATTTCAAGATTTTGAAAATATCAATATTCAAAAAAAACATTTTGATAAAATCATCATCGATAGAAAAAATCATGACTATCAAAAAGCGATTGATATTGCTAAAATCATCATTCTAAATTATTCGCCAAGTTTAAATTACGGTAGCGACAATTTACTCACACTTTTGTTTGATATGAATACGTTGTGGGAAGAATACATTTTCCGCATTCTTCAAAAACACAAAACAGACGAAATAGAAGTATCGTTTCAAAATTCTGACAAGTTTTGGGAAAATAAACGCATTCGTCCCGATATTGTTTTGAAAATAAAAGACGAAACTTTTGTAATTGACACAAAATGGAAAATCATCGAAGCTAACAATCCTTCAGACGATGATTTAAAGCAAATGTTTGTTTACAATCTGCATTGGAAAGCCGAAAAAACATTGTTGCTCTATCCAAAAACCAATCAAATAGACAGCAATTTTGGAACATTTCATTTTGACAATTTAGGCAAGAAATGTAAGCTCGGATTTGTGGATATTACTAATGAACTCACGATTAAAAACAGTCAAATTGTAGCGAACGAAATATTTGCTAAAATATCAAACAATAACAGAT
>CAZHCK010000047.1:7214-18765 GCA_964530915.1 uncultured Cloacibacterium sp.
TTATAAATAAAATAGTAATTATTGCTCTCTTAATTTTGGAATAACTTAGAATATTAAGTCACCAGATAAAAATTACAGTTTTCTCTAATTCTACAAAAAACAAAAAGGCTTACTGAAATTCAGCAAGCCTTTTTTGGATTTATAAAAAAGTAAGGGGTTTAATTGTTTTTTTGCTTTAAGGTGTTGAAAATAATTAGAATGGAAATTAAAATGAATACAGAGATTCCAAATAAAAATTCATTTGCAAAAGGAATGGCTACATATTTTATCGAGAAAATGCCCATTAATCCTAATAAAAATTCATTCAGAAAAACACTCAACAAAAAATATTTTAATCCAGCATTTAATCTTGGGCTTGTTTTAAAATTTTGAATGACTTGACTCAATAAAAAAGTCGCCACGCACATCAATAAAATCAAGTGTAAATACGCTATTACTACATTTCTAAAACCGAACGCAAATTGAGAAACCGCAGGAATTACAGAACCCAACTGCAAGAAAATTTTCACCGCAAAAGCAAAACCTACATAGATGAAAACAAATCTCTGTAAAGCATTGGTAGTGGTTTTTATCATTGGCCATTGGTTTTTTATCCATTTAAAAAACGCAAAAGCGCCATGGGTTTGAACAAGTGTTGCCAAAACGATTACCAAATAAATGAAAACAGGCAGTTTCAACCATAAAACCGATAAACCGAAGCCTATGAAACAGCCAATGAACAACAACCAAAATATCATTTTGTTTTCTGTGGAACTGATTAGAATTCCTTTTTCTTTCAGGTGATAAAAGAGCAATCCTAAACATGAAAAAATAAAAAATCCGTTGTACTGAAAATGCAAATAAAAATAGGTAGACGCTAAATATAATTCCTGTACCACGTTTTTACTCGCCATCATATAACTCAATGTAAAAACGCCTAATGATGACAATACGGCAAAGAAAAAAGCGGCTAAAAACCAAATTTTGGAAGTTTCCTGATGGTTTTTAAGGTCTCTATACAAGAAAAAATAGTACACAAAACTATTCAACAAAGCAATGGTGGAAAAAATGATGGATAACCAATAATATCCTGCATAGAGAAAACTCAACAGCATTCCATAAGAAGCGAAAAAATTAATCCCAATCAATATTTGGTATTTTTTCATCTGAATTCCTTCTACGGTTTTGCTTAGATATTGTGCTACTAAAATGTAAATGCACGAAGTGATGAAGCCGTAAAAAGCAAAATGAGAATGCGCTTCTTGCAGATGTTTTTGTTCTACAAAAGGCAAAGAAAAGGCAATTTTATAGCGCATCAAAACGCCTAAAATCGCAACGATTACAAAACTGAAAACTGAAAATTTAAGTAAGAATGCTTGATTTTTCATGCCCTAAAATTAGAGCATTTAAACTACTTATTCTATGACTGTAATCACAGCGACTAGAAATAAATTTTACCATTTCTGATTTCTAACTTGCCATCTCTTTCCATTTTTTTTACGGTTCTGATGATGGTTTCGGTTCTGAGACCCGTCATATTCGAAAGTTCTTTTCGGGTGATGTCAATCAGAATTTTTTCTTCGCCACAGCTTTTTTGCTTTTTATAATCGCAGAGTTGGCTGAAAATTCTGTTCTCAGGATTTAGGAACACAATATTTTTAATAGAATTGCTTTTGCTGATGGATTTTTCGGCAATAGACTTGGTAAATTCTATGAGTAAATCTGGTTTTTGTTTGAGATAATTGAGGAAATTATCTTTGTTGATTTTGTAAATTTCTGCACATTCTGAAGTCACCACTACATTTCCCGGAAAAGGCCTCCCTAACAGAACAGCTGGCTCCCCGAAAAAACTTTGGTCAAACACTTTGTGTTGCAAAAATTCTTTTCCTTCTTCGGTAAAGTGAAAGACAGAAAGTTCTCCTTTTACCAAATAATAAAACGAATGCGAATGACTTCCTTCACTGTGAATTAGGTCATCTTTTTTGTATTTTTTTAACTCAGCATTTGTGTTAAAACTAAATTCTTGATCTATAATAAAACTCATCTCAAACCATTTTAACTTTTTGCAATTTACAAAATATAAATGACCTTTACTCAATAATTTTAAAAAGACCATAACAGTCTTATTTTAAGATAAAAAAGCGCTCAATTCTTAAAATTGAACGCCTTTTTAACAAAAATTTCAAAACATTTTCTATCTCCAACCGCCACCTAACGCACGGTATAATTCTACTCCTGCTTGTAATTTTGAATATTGAGCATTGGCAATATTAATTTCGGCATTCAATTTATTCACATTGGCATTCAACACTTCTAAATAATTCGCCATTCCGTAATTCACTAGTTCCTGAGAAAACTCTACCGATTTATCATACGCTGATAATTCTTTTTTCTTAAAAGCAATGAATTGGTCTTGAGCATTGTACATTTTCAAGGCATCTGAAACTTCATTTCCAGCATTCAAAATCGTTTTTCTAAAATTTAGATAAGCTCTTTCCTGATTCGCAAGACTTACTTCGTAATTGGTTCTGATTTGTCTTTTGTTCAAAATCGGTTGAGCCAATCCTACCAAAACATTGGCAAAAACAGAATTTCCACTGAATAACTTGTCAATATCTACCGATTGTACTCCTGTACTTCCTGTGATTCTAAGACTAGGATAAAACTGTGCTTTCGCAGCATTGGTCAGTTCAAAAGCATTGATGAGGTTAAATTCTGCTTGTTTCACATCTGGACGATTCGCCAAAAGCGCACTTGGATAGCCTAAATCTGTATTGAGCGCAAAATTCTGTGTACTAAGTGAAGTTCTTTCGATTTCGTGAGAAGGTTCTCCCATTAACAAAGAAATGGTATTCTCTAGCATCTGAATTTGCACCTCTAAAGTCACCAAAGAAGCTTCGGCGTTATATACCAATGCTTCGCTTTGCTGAACCGCCACTTCAGAAACAATTCCTGCTTCTTTTAATGCTTTGGTGGTTTCTAAATTCTTTTTGCGAATTTCTATGGTATTGCTAAAAATTTTCTTCTGCTCATCAAAAGTCAACAGTTGATAATACGCCGTCGCAATAGAAGCCACCAAATTGCTTTTTACATTTTGATGCGCCGCAACAGAACTCAGATAGGCTGCATATTGCGCTTTTTCCTGTCCTTTTAGTTTTCCCCAAAGGTCAAGTTCCCAACCTAGATTTGCAGTAATATCAAATTGATGGATGTATCTTCTTTCTCCCACAATTTGTCCAAACTGCGTATTGAGCGAAGAAGTATTAAAAGAATAATCAGGTCCCACGGAAATGGTAGGTTGATACGCTGCTTTTGACTGTTTCAGATACGCTTCTGCACTCGCAATATTTTGCAAAGCCATTCTGATGTCTAAATTATTTTCTAAAGCTTTGGCGATGTGTTTTTGCAAAACAGCATCGGTAAAAATTTCTTTCCAAGAGAGATTTGCCATGCTTACACTGTCTTTTGGCAAGGCATCTGTTCTGAAAAGCTTTTCGTCTACCACATCGTTAGCTCTTTGGTAATTCTGTCTGGTGTGACAAGAAACCACCAAAAAACTCACGAAAAATATAAGAATGATTTTATGGATTGTTACTTTCATAAACTTCGTTTTTAAATTATTCGGCCAGATTGATTTCCAGTTTTTTAGGCGGCGTGATTTTTTCTTGTAAATATTGGAAAATCACGAATAATACAGGAATTACCACCAATCCTAAAAATGTACCTATCAATAAACCTACGGCAGCACCTGTTGCAATCGAACGGTTTCCTACCGCTCCAATTCCTGTTGCGAAAATTAGAGGCAATAAACCAAAAATAAATGCAAACGAAGTCATTAAAATCGGTCTTAATCTCGCTTTAGCAGCATTGATGGCAGACATGACCAAGGTTTCGCCATGATGACGTCTTTGCACTGCAAATTCTACAATTAGAATGGCATTTTTCGCCAATAAACCTACTAACATGATTAAGGCAATCTGGAAGTAAATATTATTTTCTAATCCTGCTAATTTTTGACCTAAGAATGCTCCCATTACTCCTAATGGAAGGGAAATAATCACAATTAGCGGTAAGATATAACTTTCATATTGCGCTGCTAAAATGAAATACACAAATACCAAACTCAAGAGGAATATCAACAGCGTCTGAGAGCCAGAAGCTAATTCTTCTCTTGACAAACCTGTAAATTCTACCTCGTAGTTTTGGTTGAGTCCACCTTCTGCCACTTCTTGTACTGCTCTAATTGCGTCTCCGGTACTATAACCCGGTGCATTAGACCCTGTAATTTTCACGGAAGTGAATAAGTTGTAACGGCTTACTGATTGCGGACCATAGGTTTTTTCTAAGGTTACAAATTGAGAAATAGGTGCCATTACTCCAGATTTGGTTTTTACGTATAAGGCATTCAAACTTTCAGGAGATTTTCTCGCATCTGGTAAAGCTTGCACCATCACTCTAAACTGTTTTCCATATTTGGTAAAATCTGCTGCATAGATTCCACCGATATAGCCTTGCATGGTATTTAAAATATCGGTTACCGAAACGCCAGATTGCTCTGCAACGGGAACATTAATCGACATTTGATATTGAGGATACTTGGTATTAAAAGAAGTCTGTGCAAATTCTATTTCGGGTCTTTCTATGAGTTTTCCGATAAATTCTTGCGTTACTTTGTCTAAATCTGCATAATCGCCACCTGATTTATCCAGTAAAACCGCTTCAAAACCTGCACTACTTCCAAAACCTGGAACAGAAGGCGGTTGGAAGAACACTACCTTTGCATCTGGAACCGTAGCTGCCATTCCGAACAGTTTTTTGGTAATGTTTTCTATTTTTTCGTCGTCACTGGTTCTTTCTTCAAAAGGTTTTAATCTGATGAAAGCTAAACCATTATTGCTTCCGTTTCCTGACAAGAAACCTCTTCCCGTAGAAATGGTCACGTTTTTCACTCCAGGAATTTTTAAGGCTTTTTGTTGAATTGCTTTCAAAGCATTATACGTTCTTTCCATCGAAGCCCCTGCAGGAAGTTGAACATCTGTAAAGATGATTCCACGGTCTTCATTCGGAACGAAACCTTTTTTCATGGAAGCATTTGCCCACCATAAAATTCCCATGGTAATGGCAAAAATAATAACGGTCACTTTCTTGTGTCTGATGAGATATACAAATGCTCTCCCATAACGGTCTGTAGATGCTTTGAAGCCTGCATTAAATCTGTGGAAGAATTTTCCCATTGTGGTTTTTTCTTCGTATTCTTTATCGTGATGCTGTGGTTTCAAAAATAATGAACACAACACTGGACTTAGTGTCAATGCATTAATCGCAGAAATTAAAATCGCCACAATTAAGGTAATCCCGAACTGTTTATAGAACACACCGGTAGGCCCTTGAATGAAAGTTACCGGAATGAAAACCGCCGCCATTACTAAAGTAATAGAGATAATCGCTCCTGTAATTTCGTGCATGGCTTCTACGGTTGCTTTTTTGGCATCACTGATGCCGTGTTCCATTTTGGCGTGTACTGCTTCTACTACTACGATGGCGTCATCTACCACAATACCAATCGCTAAAACCAAAGCAAAAAGCGTTAATAAATTCAAGGAATATCCTAGAAGATTTAAGAAGAAAAACGCTCCTATAATAGACACTGGAACTGCAATTGCCGGAATCAATGTAGAACGGAAATCCTGCAAAAAGATAAATACTACAATGAATACCAAGATAAACGCTTCAATTAAGGTATGGACTACTTTTTCGATAGAGGCATCCAGAAATTCATTGGTATCAAAGTTAACCGTGTAATGAATTCCCTCTGGGAAGTCGGTTTCTGCTGTTTTTAAGTAGTCTTTGATATCGTTAATGATGTCTTGTGCATTAGAACCCGGCGTTTGAAAAATCCCCATACTGATGGCTGGAGAATTACCGTTTTCCCCTCTTCCCGTATAAGATTGCGCTGCCAATTCTACTTTTGCCACATCTTTCAACATTAAGTTTTGTCCGTTTCCTAAAGACTTAATGATGATGTTGTCATATTGTTCTTTGCTGTTGTATTTCCCAACATATTTGATGATGTATTCAAAAGAACTCCCACTGTTTTGTCCGATAGAACCTGCTGCCGCTTCTCTACTCTGTTCGTTTATTGCTGCGGTAACATCTGTAGGGTTCAAGCCATAGGCTGCTAGTTTATTCGGGTCTAGCCAAATTCTCATGGAATAATTTTTTCCACCCATTACGTTGGCATCTCCTACTCCATTAATCCTTTTGATATTGGGAATGATATTTATATTCAAATAATTCTGAAGATAAACATCATTTATTTTTTCATTTTCTGAGTAAAAAGAGAGGTACATCAGCGCACTGGTCTGTTGCTTCTGTGTTACCACCCCAGAACGCGTTACTTCGCTTGGCAAAAGCGGTGTAGCTCTGGCTACTCTGTTCTGTACGTTTACCGCAGCGATATCTGGGTTTACTCCTTGTTTAAAAAATATCTGAATATTTGCCGAACCATCATTTCCAGCAGAAGAAGTAATATAGCTCATTCCTTCTACCCCATTGATTTGTTCTTCTAAAGGCACTACTACACTTTTCATCACCGTTTCTGCATTGGCTCCTGTATAATTTGCCGATACACTTACGGTAGGCGGTGCGATATCTGGATATTGAGTCACGGGTAAAGCCATCAATCCCAGCACCCCTAAAATAACGATGAGAATAGAAATTACAGTTGATAAAACCGGTCTGTTGATGAAATTCTTTATCATTAGAAAAGCGGTTTTATAGATTCTACAATGCTATCAAATTTTGCAGGCTTTGGAATAATTGCCGTTCCTGGTTTTAGTCCACCAATTCCTGCAGCCACTACTTTGTCACCTTTATTTACCCCAGATTTAATGATGACCATGTTATTAATTCTGTCCTGTACTTCTATCACTGTGTTTTTAGCGGTATCTTTTTCTACTTTGAAGAGGTATACCATACCTTGCTGTTCATACGTAGCACTTTCTGGTACTACTAGAGTATTGTCATAGAATTTAGGAAATCTGATGGCTCCACTGTTTCCGTTGGTCAACAATTTAGAAGGATTAGGGAAACCTACTCTAAACTGAATGGTTCCTGTAGCTGGGTCTATTTGGCCTGTTACCACCTCTATTCTACCTTTTTCTGGATAAAGACTTCCGTTGGCTAATTCTAGTTCTACATTTGGTAGATTTTTGATTTTCTCAGGCACTGTAGCTCCGTAAGATTTTTCTAAGAAATCTAAATATTCTTTTTCATTCATTGAGAAATACGCATATACCGAACGTGTATCTGAAATGGTAGTGAGCGGTGTAGCATCAGAAGGCCCTACCAAACTTCCTACTTTCAGTGGCAGTTTTCCTACAATTCCTGAAATAGGCGCTCTGATGATGGAATAATTGATATTTGCCTGTACTGATTTATAGTTGGCAGATGCTTGTTGCTGAGAAGCCACTGCTTGTGACAGTTGCGCCTGTGCTCTGGCTAAATTTGCCATGGCAGTCTGTAATTGTACGTTGCTGATGATATTTTTTTCCACCAAAGGTTTTAATTTATTCACCTCCACTTGCGCAGCATTTACGGCTGCTCTTGCCGCAGAAACATTGGCTTGCGCCGCCGTAATTCCAGATTTTGCAGCGTCTGCATTTTCGCTCAGTATATTGGTTTCTAGTCTGAACAGTGGTTGACCAGCTGTTACATATTGGCCTTCATCTACTAAAACCTGAGTAATATATCCTTGTATTTTTGCACGAACATCATTATTTACTACTCCTTTTATCGCAGCTGGATAGACATCATATCCTTTTACGTTTCTTGTTTCTACACTGATTACTGGATAAGGTTTTGGCCCATCTTTTTTCTCTTCTTGTTTTTTACAAGAAATGACAGATAAAACAGCTAAGATGAGTACTAAGAAAATATTTTTCATATGATTTAATTTTTCCATAATTTATAATTTGTCTAATGTTTCCTGAATATTGGTAATATTTTTTTCTAACAGCGATTTATACAATATATAACGTTTTTCATACTCGGTATTGTCTACTCGAGTTCTTCTGAAATCACTTAATTGGTCTATAATTTTTATCTCTCGTTTCATTCGAGTCACAATTTCTTCGAATCTGATGTTGATAAAACCTTCATTGATGAGGAAATACCGTTTTCTTTCATCAATTTTATTGAGTGATTTGATGAGCTCTGCATTGAGCAAAAAATTGATACTCGAAGAGATTGAACTTTTGCTCGCACAGAAAGTGTCTACCAAATCATCAAAGCATAATCCTTTACGCTCAAAATCAAAAGCAAGATATGCGTAAATTTTTGCAGAAAGTGGTGGCATATCAAAGAGTTGACCATAGAAATCTACTAATTCTTGATATACTTGAGGTTCTATTTGTAAGCTATTCTTCATTTAGAAATGAATTGAAGCGCTAATTTACCAATTAGTTCGGAACTAAACGAACTAAAATGGATAGATTTTATCAATTTTTTTAGGGGATGAGGTTATGAGTTATGAATTGATGATACGAGATACGAGATGCGAGATGCGAGATACAAGATGCGAGATGCGAGATACAAGATACAAGATATGTGGTGTATTTGAGAAAGAGGGATGAGGGATGAGGGATGAGGTGAAGAAGGGATGTGGGATGTGGGAAGAAGTTATGAGTTATTGGTTTTATCACATAGTACACAGAGAATAGGTGAAATGATTGTGTTTTTGAGGGCACCGAGGAACATCGTAGATGTTCAGTTGTGGGGTATAGTTGTGAAGATGTAAAATCGTGAAGTCGTTAAGTTGAAATCTTTTACTTTATGAATAGATTCTTCACTATGCTGCGCTTCGTTCAGAATGACAAAGTTTTGTTTTTACTCACAATTAGGAAGCTGTATAATTGGGGAATTGTTTTTGAAACGCAAAGTTTTTTTATCTTCTTTATGTTTTAAGGTAGCAAAGTTGGCGAAATTCATTCGCTATGAAGCGGTGTGAAGAGTGTGTTTATTTTCTATTACAAAGTTCACGGAGTTATAGTGAAATGATTATGTTTTTGAGAGCACTGAGAAACATCTGAAATGTTCTGGGAAGTTCACGGATTTTTCTGTTTACGCATTAAAAAATAATCTTTTCCATTATGAAGAGATTCTTCACTATGCTGCGCTTCGTTCAGAATGACACCGTTTTGTTTTGTACTCAAGGATAATAAATCTGAAGTATCGGATTATTAATTTTTATTTATTCTTTTTAAAAAGTCTTTTGTAATTATATTATTGTGCTTTAATGATGGTAGACCTACACTTTTACGATTTTTATTCACTTGAATTGTATCAGAAATTCCATCTATTCCAATATAAGAACCATAGAGAATTTTGTCTTTTAAAACTTGTAAATGATAGCGGTCTACCATCGTTGAATATTCACGTGGTGTACAGTCACCCTTCTCTAAATAGCTTTTTAATTTTTTTTCAAAATAAAGATAATCTTGCGAAGCAGACATGTGATTAAAAAACGTACTCATCGGTAAAAAGACATCATCATTTCCAAAAACACCCACTTTTTGTAAAGAAGGATATCCATAATTATCAAATATCCACTTCATAAGTTTCGCATTTTTTAAATCATTTCTAGTACTTATATTTACATCTAAACGCTTTCCTTCTTGATCGCGTATAAAAAGAGTTGTTATAGAATCAATTAATACTTTTTGTCTTGACCTCACCCATAAATCTGTTTTATAAGCTGCTTCTAAACTGTCTATTCCATATTTTTTAAACAAGGGTAAATGCTCTTGGTAAGCGTTTCTATAAGGGGCAATTAAAGTAATAAACTTGTATAGATTTTTTTTACCCCCGAAATTTTTATGATGTTTATCACTCAAATAAATATAATTTTCAAACTCCTCTATTCTCTCTTGATTTTTAGGTTGAAACTCCTTAAATAATTTTCTGAATTTTATTATTGCTAATTTGGGTTTTTGAGCAATTCTGTAGATGCTATCAATCTCATTTACTTTATTATAATAAGTAATGTAGTTTTTCTCCCTTGTCTTACAAGAAATAATGATTAAAGAAAGAAGTATTAAAATTAGAAAATAATTGAAATATGATTTCACATTTAGAAGTGCTTGGGTTATTTAGTTTCTAACAAATTTAATTAAAATAAATGATATGATTGGAAAGTCACGGATTACAAATTCGCCTTTACTTTGTATTCTATAAAAAGAACTAAATTTATTCAAAGAAAAGCAGAGGTGAACTATGAAATCCGCAAAGCTCATAGGCTTATATGGCGCATTAGTCCTCTGCATTCTCTTTGATAACCGTTGAATGACTTTAGATAGAATGATAGATTTTTAGATCTAATAAAGGCTTTAGAGACATTCAACACTTTTTGTTTCACTAAATACAAAGTTATGAAAAAATTCAATGTTTTTACAGGAATTGATGTATCTAAGTCTACTCTAGATTTTTGCATTATTGACGCAAAAGCTAATGTTCTAATACAGGGAAAAACGGAGAATAATTCTCAGGGAATTAAATTGTTATTGAATCATTTTAAAAAGCTAAAAGTATCTCTCAATGAGGTCTTGTTTTCTTTTGAAAACACGGGGGTATATTCTATGCCTTTAAATATTTTTCTTTCTGAAATAAAATGTGATTTTGCTGAAATTCCTGCTTTGGAAATTAAAAAATCAAAAGGGATTACTCGTGGTAAATCTGATAAAACTGATGCAAAAGATATTGCATTATATGGTCTAAGAAATCTGGACAAAATCACCTTGTCATCAGCTCCACAAATCGAAATCCTTCAACTTAAATTCTTATTTGCTGAAAGAGAAAAAGTGATAGAAGCCATCAAAACTTTTGATTCTACTAATGAGGCAGAAGGCTTTCTTCCCAACTCGGTATTTAAAATAGTGAATCCTATAAACAGAAAAATTCTTGCTCATTTAAAGAAAGCTCTTAAATCTATTGAAGAAAAAATTAATAAAATAATAGAGCAAAATGAAAAACTAAAACAACAAAAAGCTTTGCTCAAAACTATACCAGGAATAGGTGATGTTACTGCTTTGTATTTTTTATTAGCAACTAAAGGATTTAGTGTTTTTAAGGATTGGAGAAAGTTTGCATGTTATTCTGGTATTGCTCCTTTTGAGTATAGTTCTGGCTCAAGTGTAAGAGCGAGAACTAAAGTAAATCATTTTGCTGATAAGAAAATAAAATCTCTTCTGCATCTCGTAGCGTTAAATGCGATAAAATACGATGCAGAACTAAAGGAATATTACCAACGAAAAAGAGATGAAGGCAAGCATACGCTCTTGGTGTTAAATAGTATAAAATGCAAAATTGTAAGCAGAGCCTTTGCTGTTATTAGCAGAGAAGCTCCTTTTGTCAATACTTACAAATTTGCTTCTTAAAATTTTTATATTTTTATTTGGTTTTTACCATAGAATGCGACATCGGGTTTTGATGGCGTGGCTTCGACTTCGCTATTAGATTTGCAAAAGAAAAAGTAACTTTAAATATTAATTTAAGTTATACTGATACCAGAGGCGCT
>CAZHCK010000048.1:0-18681 GCA_964530915.1 uncultured Cloacibacterium sp.
ATTATTAACAGAATGTTAATTACTATGTTTAAAACTTCTGCTAAATAAAATAAAAAGTTAAAGAATTTTTGTGTAATAGAAAAAATCTTGCAAGATTATAGATTTTGTTTATCTATTTTTTTGAGGTCAAATTCTTAAGTTTTTCCATAACAACTTTTTCAATATATGTAAGAAATAAGAGATATTCACAATTGTTAGTAAAGCATTTATTTATATGATTATGAGAATATTATAATATGGAAAACTTATGAATTGCACTACAACTCTTTCCGTAAAAAAATTAGAAAATAGTTTTCCTCATTATTCACAACTACAACAATAGTATTCATTTCTTTTTTTATTAAAAAGAAGAAAATATGTTAGAAAATGTTTTTCGTCAGTTTGTGGAAATTTTTCTTAGGATTTTTCTTTTTGCCATTTTAGAAATCTTAAATTTGTAAAGCTTTAAAAAAAGCAGAATAATCTAAAAACTTTAAAAAGAAAAAAATTTATGAAAACCATTAATGATATTAGTTTCGCTGGAAAAAAAGCATTAATTAGAGTAGATTTCAATGTACCTCAAGATGAAAATAAAAAAGTAACGGATAATACAAGAATACTTGCTGCAAAACCTACGATTGATAAAATCTTAAATGATGGAGGTTCTGTAATTATCATGACGCATCTTGGTAGACCAAAAGGTAAAGTAAATCCAGAGTTTTCTCTTTCTCAGATAGTAGATGAAGTGTCTAAAGTATTAGAGAAAGAAGTTAAATTTGCTTCTGATTGTATTGGTGAAGTTGCAGAAAAATCAGCTGCAGAGCTTCAACCAGGAGAAATTCTATTGTTAGAAAACCTTAGATTTTATAATGAAGAAGAGGCTGGTGATGAAGAATTTGCAGGAAAATTAGCAAAATTAGGTGATGTTTATGTAAATGATGCTTTTGGAACGGCTCACAGAGCTCATGCTTCTACTGCTGTAATTGCTAAATTTTTCCCTTCAACTAAATTTTTCGGTTTATTGATGGCTAAAGAATTAGAAGCGATTGATAAAGTATTAGGAAGTGGTGAAAAACCAGTAACTGCAATTTTGGGTGGTTCTAAAGTTTCTACTAAAATCACCATTATCGAAAATATTTTACCAGCTGTTGATAATTTAATTATTGGTGGAGGAATGTCTTTTACTTTTATTAAAGCTTTAGGCGGAAACATCGGAACTTCTTTATTAGAAGCAGATAAAATGGATTTGTCTTTAGAAATTTTAGAAAAAGCTAAATTAAATAATGTAAAAGTTTTCTTACCTGTAGACGTAATTGCGGCAGATGAATTTAATAATGATGCGCACAGAGAAGAGGTAGATATTTATCACATTCCAGAAAATATGATGGGAATGGATGCAGGTTCTAAAACCAGAGAAATCTTCCACGATGTGATTATGAATTCTAGAACAATTCTTTGGAACGGACCGATTGGAGTTTTCGAAATGGAAAATTTCTCAGCTGGAACTAAAGCTTTAGGAGACAGTATAGACGAAGCTACACAATTAGGAGCTTTCTCTTTAGTTGGAGGAGGAGATTCTGTTGCTTTTGTAAAACAAAATGGTTATGCAGATAAAGTTTCTTATGTTTCAACTGGAGGAGGTGCTATGTTAGAATCTTTAGAAGGTTTAGAACTTCCAGGAGTTGCTGCGATAAATAATTAAAAAATTTTCATTTAAACTTTATCGAAGTTTAAATACTATAAAAAAAATCTTCAGAAATTTTTCTGAAGATTTTTTTTTATAAAAGGAATGATTTTTTTAAATGTGTAATTTCCAAAAACTTGAAATTTTAATCAAAATAGCTGAAAATTGACTTTCAGAAATAGCTTAAAAATCGATTTTCTATATTTTTTTGATTATGTATACCAAACTTGAAAATTCGCCCGTTTTTGAGGCTTTTATGTTCGAAATCGCTCCTAGAATTCCTCCAAAAATCCAAAAAAGAGGATTTTTCTTATATTTTTCACTTAAAATAGAAATGTAATAAGAATCGAGTAGGAGAGGTTTTATTTTTTCTAATTTCCAATTTTCGGTGTTGAAAAATTTTTCCATTCCTTTTTTTGAGAAATGAAAAATATGTCGAGGTACATCATAAGCAGCCCAAAAATCTTTATAATATTTTGCATCGTAAGAAGTAAAGTTAGGAACCGCAATTATTAAATGACCGTTTGATTTTAATTTTCCATAAAATAATGAGAGTATCTCAGTCTGATTTTCGATATGTTCGAAAACATGCCAAAGTGTAATCACATCTAAACTACCGTTTTCTATTTCATTTAAGTTTTCTATAAACTTTGTTT
Source organism: uncultured Cloacibacterium sp. (assembly GCA_964530915.1). Lineage (GTDB taxonomy): Bacteria > Bacteroidota > Bacteroidia > Flavobacteriales > Weeksellaceae > Cloacibacterium. The sequence goes on from CAZHCK010000048.1 coordinate 2,320, forward strand.
TGGTAGTTTTTTCCTTGGCAAAATTTCTGGCAGCGTCACTTGGTTCATATCCGAAAGTTTGAACATCATTTTCTATATGTTTCAAAAATTCACCAGCACCGCAACCATAATCTAGGATCTTAGCATTTTCAAAACTTACAGAAGAAAGAATATTTCTTTTATAATTTAAATTAAAAGATTGAGCAAATTTGTAAATTTTTTCTTTTAAAGAATTTGAATCTTGGTGATGAGAGATATAATCTTTACTCTCATAATATTTACCTAAATTTTCGGGAATAGGGTAGGTTTTGAAAATTCCTTCTATTTCAGTTTCTTTAATTTCAAAAATTTCTTTGCTTAAAAAATGATCTTTAATTTTCATATTTAATTTGCTAAGTCCAATCTAAATTTGATATAAATTTCTAAAATGTTTCACGTGAAACATTTTACTTTTATCTTCCTAAATAAATAAGTAGTACATTAATGTCTGCTGGAGAAACACCAGAAATTCTTCCTGCTTGTGCAATGGTTTTAGGTTGAATTTTATTGAGCTTTTGTTTTGCTTCAGCAGAGAGAGAAGAAATTTTAGAATAATCAAAATATTCTGGAATTCTAATGGTTTCTAATCTTTGTAATTTGGCTACATTATCTCTTTCTTTTTCTATATATCCTTTATACTTAATATTGATTTCTGTCTGTTCTTTTTGCTCTTCATTATACTGTTCTACTTTTTCTTTTATGAAATCAATTGCAGTTAATTTTTCTAAAGAAAGGTTAGGTCTTGTAAGGATTTGAGCTGCTCTGTACGCTTGGTCTACAGGTGAACTTTCATTAGCTTCTAGGATAGGATTGATAATACCAGGTTTTAAAGAAGTTTCTCTCAAAAATTCTTCTAGTTCAGAAGATTTTGAAACTTTTTCTTCCATATTTTTTAGCCTTTCTTCTTTAGCTAATCCAAGATTGTATGCTTTTTCAGTTAATCTAATGTCTGCATTATCTTGTCTTAAAAGCAGTCTGTATTCTGCTCTAGAAGTAAACATTCTGTATGGTTCTTCGGTTCCTTTAGTAATTAAATCATCTATTAAAACACCAATATATGCTTCATCTCTGCTGAGTATAAATTCATCTTTATCGTGGACTTTATTATGAGCGTTAATACCCGCCATTAAACCTTGTCCAGCTGCTTCTTCGTAACCAGTAGTTCCATTAATTTGACCAGCAAAATAAAGGTTTTCTATCAATTTAGTTTCCAAAGTATGCTTTAATTGCGTAGGAGGGAAGTAATCATATTCTATAGCGTAACCAGGTCTGAAAATCTTTGCTTTTTCAAAGCCAGGAACATGATGTAATGCCTTTAATTGTACATCTTCTGGTAATGAAGAACTAAAGCCATTTACATAAACTTCTACCGTATTCCAACCTTCAGGTTCTGCAAATAATTGATGACGGTTTCTTTCCGCAAAACGATTTATTTTATCTTCAATACTTGGGCAATATCTTGGTCCAATACTTTGAATAGTACCATTAAACATTGGAGATTTATCAAATCCAGTTCTTAGAATTTCGTGTACCGTATCATTGGTATAAGTAATGTAACAACTGCGTTGTTTCGTTAATTTAGGGGTATCTAAATAGCTGAATTTTTGAGGATTTTTGTCTCCTGCTTGTTCTTCCATTTTAGAATAATCAAGACTTCTTCCGTCTACACGAACAGGTGTTCCCGTCTTCATTCTTCCAGCTTCAAAGCCTAAATCTACCAATTGTTCAGTAATTCCGTAGGCTTTTGGTTCGCCCATTCTTCCTCCTCCTAGTTGTTTATCACCAACGTGAATCAATCCGTTTAGGAAAGTTCCATTGGTTAAAACCACAGATTTTCCTTTAATTTCTATACCTAAAGAAGTAATTACGCCTTCTACTTTGCCATTATTGATGATTAAAGATTTCACCATATCCTGAAAAAAATCAAGATTTGGTGTGTTTTCTAGAACATATCGCCATTCTTCTGCGAATTTCATTCTATCATTTTGTGTTCTAGGAGACCACATTGCAGGTCCTTTTGAAAGGTTAAGCATCTTGAATTGAATAGCAGATTTATCTGCTACAATTCCGCTAAAACCACCCATTGCATCTATTTCTCTTACAATTTGACCTTTTGCAATACCACCCATTGCTGGATTACAAGACATTTGTCCGATGGTTTGCATATTCATTGTAATAAGCATGGTTTTAGAACCTAGATTAGCAGAAGCAGCAGCAGCTTCGCAACCAGCGTGACCAGCTCCAACTACGATTACATCATATGTTTCGTTAAATAACATTTATATCTATTTATTTATAAATTTTCTCTTTTCTTTTAAATGTTTCACGTGAAACATTGTATAATTTTTCTACAAATTACGGAGTGTAACTAGCCCCGATTGACTCCTAATTAATTTATTTTTCAATTTGAGTCGTCTAAACTCGTTCCTCGTTTTGTAGCATTTGTTTGAGCTCTTTTTATATTTTTGAATGGGCAAAAAGCGTTTCGTTTGGAAAATATAAAAAAGCGAGTGCGGAAAGCGGGAATAGCTTCTAAAAATCTTTATTCTTTTGATAATGACAAATAAAAATCTTCTTTTGCACGCATTGTTTTTTGTTCTTCATCGGTTTTATCTTTATAACCACAAAGGTGAAGAATGCCGTGTGCAATTACTCTTTTTTTTTCTTCTTCGTAATTTTTTGAAATAAGACTAGCATTGTCCTTAATTCGCTGCAAAGATACAAAAATATCTCCTGAAATGGTATTTCCACGAACTTGGTCGAAAGTAATGATGTCTGTATAATAATCATGATCTAAAAAATCTTGATTTATTTTGAGCAAATATTCATCATCACAGAAAATATAATTGATTTCTCCGAGTTTTTTTCCCTCAGAAACAATGATATTTTCGATCCAATTTTTAAGATTTTCGTCTATATTTTCGTCTATATTTTCGTAAAAAAAGTGTATCATTAATTTATTTTTTTAGAACCAGTGACCAAGAACTACAGTAAAAATTCCTGGTTTAGATTTAAAGGCGTGACTGTAATTAAGTTTTACCTGACCAAATGGTGAGTCGTATCCTAGTGTAATTGCTGCTGAATTATATTTCAAATCAAGGAATTTAGAATCATCAAAGTTTTCAAAAATATTGGCTGAATTAATTCCTGCAATCACATAAAAATTTCTGTAAAAATTAAATTGGAAGTTATTAGAAACCGTAAAAATATTATTTCCTTTTTCTTCGCCAAGGTTATACCCGTTAAATCTTACAAAATTAACGATTTTTTGATCAAAAACTCCTCCTAAATGATATTGGTAAAAATCATTAACAGGATTGATAGAAATTCCATAAAAAGTAGACAAACGATAAGTTAACCATTTGGTGATAGGAAAATTTCCGCGTAAATCTGCTTTGATTTGAAAGGCTCTTTTATTCTGTTCGTCATCAAAAATATTGTAAATTTTGGCTTCTATATTGGTATAAAATCCTCTTTTTGGGAAAGATTTACTGTCTTGGTTATCCGCTCTCATAAACATGAAAGGGTTGAAATAATTCCCGAATTTTTCATTATTGGTGATAATTTCTGTAGTAGAAAAATTATCATGGCTTAAACCTAGACCAAAAGCAAATTTATCTTTCCAGATGGATTGTATAAACGCTTCATTTCTGTACCAATTCCATTTGTTGACCGCGGTTCCGTCTGCATTTTCTGTATCAAAGCTCATTCCAGAAGCATAGAAGCCAAATCCTGGAATATAGCCGTTATCAATGAAATAATTGACATAATATCTAGGTCTGTCCCCGAAAACACCATCTATAGAGATATTAGAGTTCTTAAAAACGAGTCTTTTAATGGTAATATTGGCCAATAATCCAGATTTGAAAATCTCATCATAGTGCAAACCTAATTTTAAGAAAAATCTAGTGTCGTCTTCACTTACATTAAGTTTTAAAATATTTCGATTATCACGCTGTATGATGTCATAATTGATGATTTTATAATTGTTGGTAGCGTAGAGTTTATCTACCATTTTATTAATCTTTCCATAGGTTTGTACCGATGGAATCAAGAGATTCATCTTTCCTTGTACATAATATTTACTGTAAATTTTATTATTTTCTAATTCTAATCCATCAATTTTATAGATATTAGAATAGATAGGATTTACAGGAATTCTAAGATATTCAAAGCCTTTTTTAGGAAGTTTATCAAAGACTTCTACATATTTCATCGCTTCTGTGTAGCCAGATTTTAGAATTTTGGCTTTATCATCAAAACTGGTTACTCCTAAACCTTCTAGATTAGGTTTGATGTTTACATCCGTAAATTTTATTTGATTTTTGGTTTCTTCTACAATCCCAAAATCAATGATTTGATTCAATATATCTACAATGCTATTGATTTTATCCCTTTTGTTAAGTCCTTGATTTAAATCTACACCTATCACAATGTCTATTCCTTTTTTCTTAAGAAATTCTGATGGATAATTAACCGTCATTGCTCCATCCACATAGATACTATCGCCAATTTTTACAGGATCCATCAATGAGGGAAACGCAGAACTTGCCAAAATAGATTCTGAGAGATCTCCGTTTTCAAAAATTTTAATTTTTCCAGATTCTAAATTCGTGGCTACACACATAAAAGGTATAGGTAACTTACTGAAATCGTTTATGTTAGATACATTTTTGAATAATTCTTTGAGCAAGTATAGATTTTTTTGACCAGAAGAAATAGAAGAGGGTAGTGTAGCTTTTCCATTTTTTATGGGAACTTTTAGCAGATATTTATCTACAGATTTATTGAAAAAAGAACTTTCTGCACGGTTATTTTGATTAGAAATCAAATTATAAAAATCAGTGTCTAAAATAATTTTTTCAATGTCTTTTCCGGTGTAACCAGAGGCGTATAAACCGCCTACAATTGCTCCCATACTAGTTCCAGAGATGTAATCTACTTTTACACCGAGTGAATCTAGAACTTTTAGAACGCCTACATGCGCAAATCCTTTGGCTCCGCCTCCAGAAAGTGACAATCCAATTTTAGGATTTTTGGGAATTTTTAGATTTTCTTTCACCTGAGCATTTGCATGCAAAGTGAAGAAAATCAATAATATATAAAGTATTAATTTTTTCATTGGTGGGTAATATTTGGGTGTTTTGGTGTGGTGTTTTAATCTTTTATGTAGATTCTTTTGACTCTTCTAGAAATAGAAGTAAGAACTTCATAAGGAATGGTTTGGCAATATCCAGAAAACTCTTCCAAAGTAGGATTACCGTTAAAAATAATCACTTCATCTCCTTCCTTGGCTTTAATATTCTGTAAATCAACCATTAACATATCCATACAAATATTTCCTACGATGGAAACCTTTTGTTTTTGAATGCCTACAAATCCTTTTTTATTGCCAATTAATCTAGGAATTCCGTCTGCATAACCTACAGGAATAGTAGCAATTCTGGTGTCTTTTTCTGCCTTGTATTTTCTGTTGTAACCAATTGAATCTCCTTCTTTTACCTCAGAAATTTGTGAAATAACGGTTTTAAAAGTTACGGCACTTTGTAACTGTTTTTTCACTTTTGGATTGGCAGAAATTCCCACCATTCCTATTCCAATTCTTACCATTTCAAACTGATAATCAGCATAATGCGTAATTCCAGCAGTATTCAAAATGTGTCTGATAGGTTGATAACCCAAAGCTTCAGAAATTTTAGAAGAAACTCTTTGGAATGTGTGAATTTGCTCCATAGTGTAATCATCTTCCTCGGGAACGTCTGCAGAAGAAAGATGGCTGAAAATACTGGCAACTTTTACATTGTATTTTTTAAGATTTTCAACTAATTCATCAATTTCATGCTCCTTAAAACCAAGACGATGCATCCCAGTTTCTACCTTGATGTGAATAGAATATTTCTGCTGAATTCCCTTCAATTGCAATTGGTTAGCAAAAAGTTCTAATACTCTTAAACTGTAAATTTCTGGCTCGAGATTATAATCTATAATCACATCATAACTGCCTTGTTCAGGATTCATGACCAAAATGGGTGTAGTGATTCCATTTTTTCTAAGGTCCACTCCTTCATCTGCATATGCAACTCCCAGATAATCAATGTGATGATGTTGTAGAAACTCTGCAATTTCATATCCACCAAGTCCATAGGAATAGGCTTTTACCATCGCACACATTTTGGTTTCTGGTTTTAGCAATGACTTATGAACATTGATATTATGCAGAATGGCATTGAGATTTATTTCTAAAACAGTATCATGTTTTTGAAGTTCTAAATGTGATTTTATTTTCTCAAATTCAAAAATTCTTGCTCCTTTCAGCAGAATCAGTTGATTTTCAATGGAATTGAGCTGTTGACTTTCTAATAATTCTTTTGTGGTAGAAAAAGTATATGTTTTAGCATTAAATTTTTCTTGAAATCTAGAAATTTGATTGCCAACTAAAAATATCTGTTTGAAATTTTGCTGATTGGTAATTTCTGCCACTTTATGATACAGCGAAACATCATCATTTTTTACATCAAAAATATCCGAAAGAACTAAGGTTTTTTCGTCTCTATTATACTGATTAATAAACTGATATGCAATAATGAGCGAGTCTAAATCTAAGTTAAAAGAGTCATTGATAATCAAATTATTACGAACTCCATTTACACTTTCTAATCGCATTTCTACCGCTTTCAGATTGTTGATTTTTTCAACAATTTTTTCGTTGGTAAAACCAAATTCTTTTAAAATACAAATTACAGCCAAAGCATTGGTCAATGTAGCTTCGTCTCTTTGGTTCGCAGGAAAACTCAATTTTTCTGAGAAATATTGAACTAAAATTTCTTGATTTCTGTCTTTATAATCACAGACAATTTTTACATCATTATGAGTTTTTAGACCAAAGCTAATGAGTTTTTTATCAGAATATTGTGTTTTTATTTCTTCACAAACTTGCTCATTATCACCATTATAGATAATAATTTCTGAATTTTTAAAAAGAATCAGTTTTTCTTTAATCAGCTGAAGTTCATTTTCGAAATTAGAAGAGTGCGCAGTTCCAATGTGAGTCAAAATTCCGATTTTAGGAGAAAAAATTTCCTCTAAAGTCTTCATTTCATTTGGTTTAGAAATCCCCACTTCAAAAATTCCTACTTGATGTTTCTCTGAAGTTTGTAACAGAGAAATCGGTAAACCAATCTGTGAGTTGAAACTTTTTGGAGATTTCACCGTTGGAAATTCATTCCATAAACATTGATATAACCATTCTTTTACGATAGTTTTTCCGTTACTTCCCGTAATTCCTATGGTTTTAATAGGATGATTTTCAATATGATAATGTGCTAAATCTTGTAGAAATTTCACAGAATTTTCTACAATAATCCATGTTATTCCGTCGTATTCTGAATAAAAATTTTCAGAAATAATGATTTTAATGCCTTTTTCTATCGCTTGCGAAATATATTTCTCACCAGAATTTTTGTGAGTATTGATGGCGATAAAAGCAGTTTTGAGGGTAGAATAAATATTTCTGCTGTCAAAAGCAATATGATGAATTTGCAGATTTTTATCCCCAATAATTTGAGATTGAGTAATTTCTGCTATTTCTTTTGTAGTGTAATTCATTGTTTTTTATTCAAAACTTCGTCTATAAAAATTCTTCTGCTTACGGCTTCGTAACTATCGGTTTCCCCAAGTTGTACCAAGTCTTTGCTGCTAGAAGTTCTCATAGAATAGTTGGCCAAGTTCCCTGTGGTTTTACAAATCGCGTGAACCTTTGTCACGTATTCTGCGGTTGCCATTAAAAAAGGCATCGGTCCGAAAGGTCTTCCTAAGAAATCCATATCTAGACCGGCAATTACTACTCGTATTCCGTTATTAGCCAATTGATTAGCTACTTCTACAATTCCTTCATCGAAAAACTGTGCTTCATCTATTCCTACCACATCACAAGTAGAACCTAGTAGTAAAATTTCGTTTGAACTTTCTACAGGAGTACTTCTAATTTTGTTGTGATTGTGAGAAACAACTTCTTCCTCATCATAGCGAGTATCTATCTTCGGTTTGAAAATTTCTACTTTTTGTCCAGCCATTTCAGCTCTGCGCAATCTGCGAATCAGTTCTTCGGTTTTCCCCGAAAACATTGAGCCACAAATTACTTCCATCCATCCACTTTGTTTTGCGTGGTTTATTGTATTTTCTAAAAACATTGTCTAAATTAGCAGATATAAATAAGTTTCAAATTTACGCAAAAATTAAAAGATTTGCCATGCAAAAATTACAAGAAACACAAGAAAGATTATTCGCTGAAATTAAAGAATTGATTTCAAAGATTTCATCTTTTTCAGATGAAGAAGATTTTATAGCAGAAGTAGGAGTTTTCACAGAACTTCAGGAAAAGGTTATTTCTTTGAAAAATTATTCAGAGATGCTTTCTGTTATTCGTGCCGAAGAAAATGTAGAACAAGATGTTGAAAGACAAGTAATAAACTTTGAAATTGATACAAAAAAAGTAGATGATTTCAGTCAACCTGCTGTAGATATTGAAGAAGAATTAGAAGAGGAGCCTGCAGTTGAAGAGAATGCAGTGGCAGAAAAACTTGACGAAGAATATTTCATTGAAAAAGAACAGAATATCAATGAATTAGCTGAAAATATAGAAAAAGAAAAAGAGCAAGAAATTTCTGAAATTACTTTGGCTAAAGAAGAATTGGAGAAAAAAGAAGAGGAAGAAAGACTTCATGAAGAAAGAAGAAAAATTATAGATATTCCTGCTCCCGTTCATCATCACGAAGAAAAATCTGAGCCAACTTCTGAAGAGAAATCTGTGAGCGAAGAAGAATCTCACCACGAAACCAAAGAACATCACGAGAAAAAATTCAAATTGGCGCACATTAAAGGACTGAAAGCTACTGTTCAAAGCCTTTTTGATGATGATCCTTTAGAACATATTCAAGAAAAAATAGACGTTACTCACCTTCCAGAAGAGAAAAAAGCACCAAGTTTACTGAAAACTAATCTTCCTACAGATTATATGGAAGCCGAAAAAACACTTCCAGATTTTAAATTAGATATTAATGACAGAATTGCTTTTACAAAGGTTCTTTTTAACGGAAGTCAGGTAGAACTCAATCAAGTGGTGAATCGTCTGAATTCTTATACTACTCTAGAACAAGCAAAAGAATATCTCAGCGAAGTTTATTATGAAAGAGGCTGGGAAAATGTAGACGAATATGCACAAAGATTGTGGAGCTTAGTAGAAAATAAATTTTTATAGAAATTGTGGGATGTTGGTGATTGAATTGAAATACTCCCAACATCTAACATCTAACATCTAACAAATAATGAATATTTCAGATTTTAAAAATCCCTTTTTCATAGGTGTTGCAGGAGTTGGTATGAGCGCTATTGCTCAATACTTGCAGGGAATTGGCAAAAATGTATCGGGAAGCGACCGATATTTTCATCCAGATGAATACAATAAAACCAAGGAACAACTTGAAAATGAAGGCATAAAGTGTTTTCTACAAGACGGAAGCGGAATTACTGCTGAAACCGATTTGGTAGTAGTTTCTACTGCGATTGAAGACACCGTTTACGAAGTAAAAAAAGCCAAAGAACTCGGAATTCCGATTATTAAAAGAAGTCAACTTCTCGCTATGATTGCGAAAAGTAAAAAAACGGTTGCAGTTGCCGGAACTTCAGGAAAATCAACCACTTCTGCGATGCTATTTCAAATTTTGTTGGATGCAGGTTTAGAGCCGTCCATTATTTCTGGAGCGGGTTTAACTAGTATTATTAAACAAGGAAAAATCGGCAACGCTTACGTAGGAAAAGGAGATTGGCTCATCATAGAAGCTGATGAAAGCGATGGTTCTGTGGTACAATACAAACCAGAAATTGGTTTGCTTTTGAATATTGATAAAGACCATCAAGAAATAGAAGAGTTAATGGATTTATTTACAACTTTTAAAAAGAACAGTCAAAGACTGTTCGTTGTAAATCAATCGAATAAATTGGCGAAAACATTGTCGGCAAATGTAAATAATGATTTCGGTTTTGAAACTGAGGCAGGATTTACCGCTAAAAACTTCAGACAAGAAGGTTTTAAATTAAGCTTTGAAATTCATAATCAAGAATTTACAATGAACGCAATCGGACAGCACACCGTAGAAAATGCTACAGCTGCAGTTGCAGTTGCCAATCAAATTGGTGTAGATTTAAAAACTTGCGCCGAAAGTTTATCAACATACGAAGGAATTTATCGTCGTCATCAGATTTTGGGTCAAAAAAATGGAGTTTGGGTGATTGATGATTATGCGCACAATCCTGCAAAATGTGCTGCAAGTATTAAGGCTTGTCAACCTTTGGCAGAGAAAGTGGTGGCTTGGTTTCAACCGCATGGTTATGGGCCAACAAGATTTTTGAGACAAGATTTTGTAGAAGAAATTTCGAATACGTTGCGTGAAAATGATGAAATCTGGATGAGCGAAATTTTCTACGCTGGTGGAACTGCTGTGAAAGATATTTCTGCGAATGATTTAATTGAAGACATAAAAGCGAAAGGCAAAAAAGCCGACTTCGTAGAAGATAGAAATCAGTTTTTAGAAACGGTAAAGCTTTCATTATCAGAAAATTCGGTTTTATTGTTGATGGGAGCGAGAGATCCTAGCTTGGAGGAGTTTTGTAAAGATTTGTATGAGAAATTGTAAAATGATATCAAATTACATTACTAGATTTCAAGATTATTTTGATGATGATTTACCTTGGCTCATTATTCAAAATTTAGAATCAATTATTTTTGAAAAAATAAAGTTACTTTCTGATGATTTTGAAATTAACAATGGTATTGCCATCCATAAAACAGCCATTATTGAGAAGAATGCAATTTTGAAAGCTCCACTAATTATTGAAGAAAATTGTTTTGTTGCAGCTAATGCATGCTTACGAAATGGAGTTTTTCTCTCTAAGAATGTTAAAATAGGAATGGGTGTTGAAATAAAATCTTCTATTATTTCAAATAATTCTGCAGTTGCACATTTTAATTTTATTGGAGACAGCATCATTGGAGAAAATGTAAATTTTGAGGCGGGCTCTATCACAGCAAATCATTTCAATGAAAGAGAGAATAAAGAGATTTTTGTGAAAATTGATGATAATATTATCAACACTCAAGTTGTAAAATTTGGATCTTTGATTGGTGATTATTCAAAAATAGGTGCAAATGCAGTTCTTTCACCAGGAACTATTTTAAAGAAAAATTCAGTTGTTAAAAGACTGGAATTAATAGAACAAATTAAATAAATGTCAGGAATCCTATATTTTGTTCCAACACCGATTGGAAACCTAGAAGACATGACTTTCAGAGCAATTAAAGTGCTGAAAGAAGTAGATTATATCCTTTGTGAAGACACCAGAACTTCGGGAATTTTGTTAAAACATTATGAAATTTCAAAACCTCTTAAATCGTATCATCTTCATAATGAACATACTGCAACGGAAAAAGTAATTGCAGATTTGAAATCTGGACAAAACATCGCGATTATTACTGATGCAGGAACTCCAGGGATTTCAGATCCTGGATATTTGCTTGGAAAAGCTTGTGCAGATGAAGATTTGGAGATGATTTGTCTTCCTGGTGCAACTGCTTTTGTTCCAGCTTTGGTGGTTTCGGGTTTACCAAATCACGATTTTTATTTTGCAGGGTTTTTACCTCAAAAAAAAGGCAGACAAACCAAACTAAAACAACTTGCCGAAGAGAAAAAAACCATCGTTTTATACGAAAGTCCGCATAAAATTAATACGACTTTAGAACAGATTAAAGAATTTTTCGGGGAAAATACCAAAGTAAGTTTAAGCCGAGAAATTTCTAAAAAATTCGAGGAAACCAAGCGCGGAACAATTGATGAACTTATTGCTTTTTCTAAAAGTAAAACACTGAAAGGCGAAATTGTTTTGATTGTGAATAACGCTTTGTAAATTTTTCTGATATGAAACCCACCGTAGAAGAACTTATTGCCAAAAATAAAAATTGGAAAGAAGAACTTACAAAACTTCGTTCTATTGTTTTGGATTGTGGTTTAACGGAGGAGGTAAAATGGTATCAACCGTGTTATTCTTTTAATGGAAGCAATCTCATTATTTTGGGGAGTTTCAAAGAGTTTTGTACATTGAGTTTTTTTAAAGGAGTTTTGCTGAAAGACGAACATAAAATCTTAGAATTTGCAGGTCAAAATACGCAATCTGCGAAAATCATAAAGTTTACTAATCTCCATAAAATCAATGAATTAGAATCTATTTTGAAAGAGTACATCAAAGAAATGATTGCCCTCGAAAAATCTGGAGCAAAAGTTACTTTCAAAACAATAGAAGAACAAAAATTACCCGAAGAATTAGAAGAAATTTTTAGCCAAGATAAAGATTTTGAAAAGGCATTTAAATCTTTAACTCCAGGAAGACAACGCGCATATTTACTGCATTTTTCGTCTGCAAAACAGGCAGCGACTAGAATTTCAAGAATAGAAAAACTAAAACCAAAAATCTTTGAGGGAAAAGGTTTAAATGATTAAAAAATGTTTACAGTACAACAAATAGAATTAGCCCACGAAAAAGTAAAAACTGGTGCGGATTTTCCTAAATATATCCAAAACATTAAAGAATTGGGAGTGATTGCTTTTGAAACTTTTGTAAAAGATAGCCATACTCAATATTTTGGAGAGAATAATTTTAGCATAAATTCTCATCCTCAATATGAGGAATTATACATTGCAGAAATTACAGATGCACATAAATTTATGGCACAATTAAAATTGCATCAACAAGGAAAAACGGATTATTTTACCTTCTGTAAAGATTGTGCAGAAGCGGGAATTGAGAAGTGGAAAGTAGATTTAAATCAGATGACTTGTACTTACTACGATCAATCTGACCATGAAATTTTAGTGGAGGAAATTCCAAATTAATTATCTTTGACAAATTATTTATGAATTAAGCGAAAGCGAAATCCATAGCACAAATTAAAAAAATAAACAATTGTTATGAAACTACTTGAAGGAAAGGTGGCTCTTATCACAGGAGGAACTCGCGGAATCGGAAAAGGAATTGTAGAAGTTTTTGCAGCACAAGGTGCTAAAGTGGCTTTTACTTATGCAGGTTCTGTAGAAAAAGCACAAGAATTAGAAAAATCATTAAGTTCTGTTACCCAAATCAAAGGTTATCAATCAGATGCTTCAGACCACGAAGCAGCTCAGAAATTGGTAGATGATGTAATGGCAGAATTTGGAAAAATCGATATTTTAATCAATAACGCAGGAATTACCAGAGATAATTTGATGCTCAGAATGTCAAAAGAAGATTGGGACACGATTATCAAAGTAAATCTAGATTCTGTTTTCAACTTGACAAAAGCGGTGATTAAACCAATGATGAAAGCAAGAAGCGGTTCTATTATCAACATGACTTCTGTAGTTGGAGTAAAAGGAAACGCAGGACAAGCGAATTATGCAGCTTCTAAAGCTGGAGTAATTGGTTTCACGAAATCTGTAGCTTTGGAATTGGGTTCTAGAAATATCAGATGTAATGCGATTGCGCCAGGATTTATAGAAACTGAAATGACTGCCGTTTTAGACGAGAAAACTGTACAAGGTTGGAGAGATGCCATTCCTTTAAAACGCGGTGGAACTCCAGAAGATGTAGCAAACGCTTGTGTATTCTTCGGAAGCGAAATGTCTGCCTATGTTACAGGTCAAGTCATGAACGTAGATGGCGGTATGCTTACTTAAAATATTGAAAATCAATTAATAAATACAAAAGACTTCTTCGGAAGTCTTTTCATTTTTAAAGCCTTAAAACGCAAAGTAAATCAGATTAAAACAATAAAAAGGAAGCAAAGATTGAATCAACAAGTTGATTTCCATAGGCTTTTATCATTCGCTAGCGAATGAACTTTGCTTTCTTAGAAAAGTTAGGATAGATGATATTCTTTGCGTTTAAAAAAATAAATAAAATGAAAGAAATAAATATCAACGGAACCATTTACCAAAATCCGCTTTTAGTTTTTGCTTTAGAAGTAGAAGCACAAGAAGAGTTTAAGGATTTTCAGAAAATTTTTACTGGAGTAGGGAAGATTAATGCAGCTTATCATCTTTTTAAAGGCATAGAAAAGTACAATCCCGATATTATCATTAATCTGGGAACCGCAGGAAGCACGGCTTTTAATAAGGGAAATGTGGTATGTTGTACCCAATTTATCCAAAGAGATATGGATGTGATGGCACTAGGTTTTCAAAAATTTGAAACTCCATTTTCAAATGGTGAGATTATTCTAGAACACGGCATCGCTTTAGAAGATGTTCCGAGTGGAATTTGCGGAAGCGGAGACCAATTCGAAATGGAACACAACAATACTGAATACAACGTCATAGAAATGGAAGCGTATGCTCTGGCAAAAGTGTGCAAAGAAGAAAAATTACCATTTTTGTGTCTTAAATATATTTCTGATGGTGCTGATGGAAATGCAGTAGACGATTGGAGTACAGAAGTAAAAAAAGCAGCGAGAAAACTTAGAGAAACCCTTATAAAATAGAAAATCCTCGAGAAATTCGAGGATTAAGCCATTATAATTCAAAGAATTATATTTTATTGGAGCACTTGTGTTTTCGGGTGCAAATATAAAAAGAATATTTTTTATCTCCAAAAAAATTGATTAGAAATCCTTTGATTAACAGTCATTTAGATAATAATTACCATTTCGTAATTCGCTGCAAATAAAATAATTGCATTAGCGCGAATAAAAAGTTTTTTTATCTAAGTTATTCGTTGCCAAAGACTTCGTTATGCTGTTCTTGCACTCTGATAAAGGTGGTTCTTTTTGATAATTCTTTCAGTTGAGAAGCGCCAACATACGTACAAGTAGAGCGTACTCCGCCTAAAATATCTTTCACCGTTTCAGCAACAGGTCCTTTGTATTTTACTTTTACAGTTTTCCCTTCAGAAGCGCGGTATTCTGCAACACCACCACTGTGTTTTTCCATAGCAGTTTTAGAACTCATTCCGTAGAACAGTCTGAATTTTTTACCGTTCTCTTCTACCATTTCACCACCACTTTCGTCGTGACCAGCAAACATTCCGCCAAGCATCACAAAATCTGCGCCACCGCCAAAAGCTTTGGCTACATCTCCCGGAACTTTGCAACCACCATCACCAATGATGTGTCCGCCCAATCCATGCGCTGCATCTGCACATTCTATAATCGCCGAAAGCTGAGGATAGCCTACACCTGTTTTCACTCGGGTAGTACACACAGAACCAGGGCCAATTCCTACTTTTATAATATCAGCACCGGCTAAAATGAGTTCTTCTACCATTTCGCCAGTTACTACATTTCCTGCGATAATGGTTTTATCTGGAAAATCTGCGCGAACTTTTTTCACAAAATTCACAAAATGTTCCGAATAACCATTGGCTACATCGATGCAGATGAAATCTATTTTCGGAAATTTGCTGATGATTTCTTTAATTTTTTCTTCGTCATTGCTTCCTGTTCCAGAGCTGATGGCGATATATTGGTAAATGCTTTCTGGTGAATTTTCTAGAAATGCCGACCATTCTTCTAGAGTGTAATGCTTATGAATAGCAGTAATGATTTTTTCTTTTGCCAATTCTAAAGCCATTTCAAAAGTTCCTACCGTATCCATATTGGCAGCGATAATGGGAACACCTCGCCATGTTTTTTTAGAATTTCTGAAGATAAATTCTCTTTCCAGACTTACTTGTGAACGAGATTTAAGAGTAGAACGTTTTGGGCGAAACATCACGTCTTTGAAGCCCAATTTTATATCATATTCTATGCGCATTTGGTAAAATTTAGTAAAGTAAAAATAGTGAAAAATTTCTAAAATTTTGGAATGAAAAAAATCCGCTGTTTTGCGGATTTTAGAGTTTATTTTTTTATTGTAGTCTCGGATTACAAATCCGAGACATCGGATTTTAGTTTTTGTCTTAAAAAAGTTCTCAAATAAAGAGATATTATTTATTTAAGGCATTTATTCTTGGTTGAATAATCCAAATTCCTAAAGGAAATATCCAAATTAAAATGGCATCTAGAAAGGAATCTTGAGTACTGACTTCTTTTTGTAATTCCACAGATTTGATGGTTTTTGCAGTAGTAAGTACTAGATAAATCATAAATCCCAGATAAGTGAAAACTCCTAAAATCAGTAATAAAACATTGTTTTTTATTAAATTATTTTCAACTTTCCAAAGAATCCAAATCAAAATAGAGATGGTCAATAAAAATATAATTCTAAATTTCCAGATGTTAAAAGTTTCTTTTGTGGGCAACTTGTGATAGAGCACATTTACTAC
>CAZHCK010000049.1:0-18651 GCA_964530915.1 uncultured Cloacibacterium sp.
ATTTTAATACTATTGATTTAAATAAAAATATTGTTAGAATTATTAATGGCTTTAATAATCAGTGAAATTTGTGATATCTGTGAGAAATAAATTATTTAAAAACTGATAAATTATATTAAAGATTTTTTACAGCAAACAAAGTTGTCATGTAAATTTGCTTAAAATTTTAAAAAATGAAAAAAATAACAAAAATTTTCTTGGTGTTTTTAACTTTGGTTAGCTTATCGGTGTTTTCTCAAGCTAAAAAAACTAAGTTTGTATACATAGATGGTCCGAATCTGTATACGCCAAACCATGAAAAATTCTTGATCAAAGGAACTAATCTTGGGAATTGGCTTAATCCAGAAGGCTATATGTTTTTCTTCGAAGGAAACGCATCTAGTTATAGATTGATCAATCAGGCTTTTTGCGAAATGGTGGGAGAAGATTTTACAGCAAAATTTTGGAAGGAGTTTAAGAAAAATTACATCACCAAAGAAGATATTTTCTATATAAAATCTACTGGAATGAATACTTTGAGAATTCCGTTTCATTATAAATTATTTACCGATGAAGATTTTATGGGAGAAACCAAAAATCAAAATGGTTTTGAAATTTTAGATGAGGTCATCGGTTGGTGTAAAGAAGCTGGGATTTACGTAATTCTTGACATGCACGATGCTCCTGGTGGACAAACAGGGGATAATATAGATGACAGTTACGCCTATCCTTGGTTAATGGAAAATGCTGAAAATCAGAAACAATTCATAGAAATTTGGACTAGAATTGCTAAAAAATATGCAAATAATACTACTGTTTTAGGTTACGATTTGCTTAACGAACCAATTGCGCATTATTTCAAAGATGATTTGCCAAGACTCAATAAAAATTTAGAAAAGTTATACAAAGAATGTACTCTAGCAATTAGAAAAGTAGATAAAAACCACATCATTATGTTGGGCGGAGCGCAGTGGAATAGTAACTTTTCTATTTTTAACGATTGGAAATATGATGACAAAATTATGTTTACTTGTCACCGTTATTGGAGCGGAACAGATAAACAAAGTATTCAGGATTTTATAGATTTCAGAGACAAAGTAAACCTGCCAATGTACATGGGTGAAACAGGTGAAAACACCGATGAATGGGTTGAAAAATTTAGAATTACTTTAGAAGAAAATAACATTGGTTGGACGTATTGGCCATACAAAAAAATGGTTCAAAAAAGCGGAATGATGTATATTCCAAAACCTGAAAATTGGGATTTAATTGTAGAATACACCAAAAAAGATAGAAGTGATTTAGGAAAAGTGCGAGATGCAAGACCTAATCAAGAATTGGTAAAAAAAGCGATGCTTGATTTACTTGAAAATATGAAATTTAAAAACTGTGTAAAAATTGAAGGCTATACCAAAGCTTTGGGAATGAAGCCTTAATAGAATTATGAATAAATTTTTTTATCTATTTGCAATTATTTTTATTCTGTTTTCTTGTTTTAAGGATAAACAAAATAATGAAGTGTCGAGATATGAATTGATAGAAAGATTTGTTGATAGTGCAAAAATTGGAAAAGCAGGTTTTAATAAAGTTATTATTGAAAATTTTAGAAGAAATGATGATGAGGATAATTTTGTTTTGGTGCAGTTTTTTGAAAAAGTTAATGTTTGGAAGGATTTAAAAAAGACCGATAAGACTCGTTGGAAACTAATCGATAGATATTATTTTGATAAGGATGGTGTTATAGGTTTATCTCCCAGAATACATGATTTTAATAATGATGGTTTAAATGATTTTTTATATTGTTCAGGAATTACAGCACGAGGTTCAAACGAAGTAAATACTTTATTTATTTTCAGCCCGAAAGAAAATAAATTTTATCATATAAAGAATTCACAGAGTTATCCTAATTTATTTTTTAATAAAGAATTAAATAGTATTAATTCATTTGTTTTTACAGGTTCACAAACTACAGTATTTTTAAGATTAGATAAAGATAGTCTTAAGGAATTTGCATCAGTTGATTTTGCAAATTCAATTACTATTTATGAAAATGATAAAAAGGGTAAATCAAAATTAACAGGAAATTTTCCAATTACAGGTTTTGATAGTTATGTTCCTTTTAAAAATTATAAGCCATTACAACAATATACTGAAACCGAATTAAATAAAATTAGAGAATGAGCGATTCATTTGTAACATCAGAAATTAAAAACAACATCTCCGAAATCACTTTCGGGACGCCAAAAAGCAACTCATTACCCGGCGAAATTTTAGAAAAATTAGCGAAAATCATTTTAGACGAAGCTGCGAAAGAAGAAGTGAAAGCTATTTTACTAAAATCTGAAGGAGAAAAAGCGTTTTGTGCTGGTGCAAGTTTTGATGAATTGTTAGCAATCAACGATTTAGAAACATCAAAAACTTTCTTTGGAGGTTTTGCTAAAGTGCTTAATGCCATGAGAACTTGCCGAAAAATTGTAGTGGTAAGAGTTCAAGGAAAAACGACTGGAGGAGGAGTAGGAATTGCTTGTGCTGCAGATTATTGTTTTGCGACAGAGAATGCAAGTTTGGCACTCACCGAAATTAATTTAGGAATTGGGCCATTTGTGATTGGACCTTATGTAGAAAGAAAAATTGGTAAATCACAATTCACTGCTATGGCAATAGATGCAGATTTCCGAAGCGCAAATTGGGCAGAACAGCATAATATTTACCATTCGATTTCTCCAACGATTGCAGAAATGGATACAGAGATTGCTCAATTTTTAGAAAAATTAGCAAGTAGAAGTTCAGATGCCTTAGCTTTAATCAAAAAAGTTTCTTGGGAAGGAACTGAGCACTTTACAGAGCTTTCTCCAGAAAGAATTCACATGAGTGCAAGTCTTATTTTGGAAGATACAGCCAAGAAAAATATTGAAAAAATTAAAGAAAATCTTAGAGCTAAATAATTAGATTCATTTGTCATTCTGAACGAAATGAAATGTAGTGAAGAATCCTTTTTAGATTCTTCATTTCGCTTCGCTACAATCAGAATGACAAAAAGAATAATAAAAATTAATTTTGCAGTTTCAAAATAAATATTAACTTTGTATTTCAAAGTGCTTTATTTATGGAAAATAAAAACTACCAAGAAGACTTGCAACACATCAGAAAAATGATGGAAAAAAGCTCTCGATTTATTTCTTTGAGCGGAATTTCTGGCGTTTTTGCAGGATTATTTGCTTTAGCTGGCGCTATTTATGTTTATTTCTTTTTCAAAAAAAATGGAGTAGATTATTTCGAAGGAACTATAAAATACTATGAAAAAGACTTTATTGTTCACTTGGTTATCGTGGCTATGTTCATAATGGTTTTAGCGATTTCTTCTGGAGCCTATTTTACCATTAAAAAAAGCAAAGCCCATCATCTCCAAATTTGGGATGCTACCACCAAAAAATTGTTGTATAACTTTGCCATTCCATTAGGAATTGGAGGTTTATTTTGCGCAGGATTATTGTATCATGGTTTACATGGGTTACTTTCTCCAGCCACTTTAATTTTCTATGGATTAGCGCTATTTAATGCAGGAAATTACACTTTTTCTGACATTAAATATTTAGGATTGTGCGAAATGGCATTAGGAATTGTATCACTGTTCTTTTTAGGGTATGGTTTATTTTTCTGGGCAGTTGGTTTTGGAGTTTTGCATATTGTGTATGGAATTGTGATGTATAAAAAGTATGAATAAAATAAAATTTTTCCAGAATAATCTCATACGTAATGTTTTTGCTATTATTGGAGTATTTTCTTCAGTGTTCTTTTTGTTCATTGCTATTTTTATTACTTATTCACTAACCATTGGAAACAGAGAAAAAGTAAATTTCGCAAGTAAGAATGATGTTAGATTTGTTTTAAATTGGTGTGAACTTGGAGATAGTAAAATTGATGAAGTCTTAAAAAGTTATGTTTCAGAAAATGGTTTTTTCTCAGATCATCATGAAGCATATCTTATAAAAATTAAAAATTTTAATATCTCTGAGTTACAGAATACTCAAACTGGAAAATGGTATAGAGGAGACCAGTTACCTGAAATATTGAAAGAGGCAATAAAATTTGGAACAATGTTTAATGAAGAAACACCTTGGTTTCTTGAAGAAAAAGATATTTTTAATAAAGATTGTTTTGTTTATCCTTGGTATATAGCAACAAATGGTTTGAAACCAAGCTCTGTTCAAATTATTATAATTAAACCTAAATTAAAACTTATCTATTATATAAGTGCAAGTATATAAAATGTTAAAAATCGATCAACTCAACAAAGAATTTGAAAGCCGTGTCAGATTGGGTATTATGTCCGTTTTGATGGTTAACGATTGGGTTGATTTTAATGAAATGAAGCAACTTTTAGAAGTAACAGACGGAAATTTGGCCAGTCACAGTTCTGCATTAGAAAAATCAAATTACATTGAAATCAAGAAGGAATTTGTAGGCAAAAAACCAAGAACATCTTACCGTGTTACACAAGCAGGAAGAAAAGCTTTCGAAGAACATCTGTCAGCTTTAGAAAAATTATTAGGAAAGTAATTTTTAAATTGAAAATTGAAAGTGGAGAATTGAAAATTTAAATCCATCAACTAACCACAGTCAGCAATAACCAAAAAGGAGTAATCCTTTATTTTTTCAAAATAAACTTTGTATTTCAAAGTACTTTAAACTAAAATTTAAATTAAAAATTATGATAACAAGCAAACAAAGAAGCTTCGCAATTTATGGAATCGCAGCTTTACTATTAGTTATTCCGTTTATTGGGATGCAGTTTACCAAAGAAATTAATTGGTCTGGTTTTGACTTTTTAATCGCTGGAATTCTTCTTTTTGGAACCGCATTTTGCGTAGATATGGTTCTTAAAATGGAGAAAAAGAATGCCAAAAGAATGTTTTACATCGTAATAATTCTGTTAGTATTATTTCTTATTTGGGCAGAATTAGCGGTAGGAATTTTCGGAAGTCCAGTTGCGGGAAGTTAAAATGAAATTCATAAAAATGAATCGTAGGGATTTTTTGAAAAAATTTACTCAATTGACTGTTTTAGGAGCTTTCCCTTTTTTATATTCTTGGCAAATTGAACCTTTTTGGGTAGAATTTGTATATAAAAAAATGCCTATTAAAAATTTACCTGAAGAATTAGAGGGAAAAACCTTGATTCAGATTTCCGATTTACATGTTGGAAATCGGTTCGATTGGAAGTTTCTAATTGATTCTTTTAGAAAAACACAGAAGCTAAAACCTGATTTTGTAGTTTATACGGGAGATTTTGTTCAGCATGGAAATCAATCCGAAAGAAAAGATTTAGATACTGTTTTACAAAATGCCGTTTTCGGAAAATTGGGGACTGTAGGAATTCTCGGGAATCACGATTATGGGAAAAATTGGTCGGAAACTCATGTTGCTGATGAGATTGTGAAAATTGCTGAAAATTCCGGAATAAAAATGCTTCTTAATGAAGAATTTGAAGTTTTTGGGTTGAATTTCATTGGTTTTGAAGATTTATGGAGTAATAGATTTCAACCTGAAAAAGCAATGCAGGATTTCAATCCTGAAAAAGCAAATTTGGTGCTTTGTCACAATCCAGATGCTTGTGATTTGGATATTTGGAACGGTTATCAAGGCTGGATTCTTAGCGGTCATACTCATGGTGGACAATGCAGAATTCCTGGAGTTGCTACGCCATTTCTTCCAGTGAAAAATAGAAAATATATTTCTGGCAAAATTGATTTAGAAGATGGCAGAACACTATACATTAATCGTGCGATTGGTCATTCTTATCAAGTCAGATTTATGGTTCGTCCAGAAATTACAGTTTTTACATTAACTCAATCTTAAAAAAAAATTATGAAAACACATCACTTAATCTTTTTAGTTACAGCAATGTTTGTTGTACTGTTTTATGACCAAGAACCTGGATTAAATATCGGTATTTTAGGAATTTTGGTAGCGGTTCTTACTTATTTTAATGCCGAAAAAAGATTCAAAACCCGAACTTTCTATTCAGTTTTGGCCACTAGCATTTTAAGCAGTATTGCTTTTGCTTGGTATGGTGATTTTGCCTCTTTTTTGGCAATTTTCACTTCGCTTTTTTTATTAGGTTTCACTTCCAAAAACAAAGAACTTAAGTCCATTCTCGTCATTCCTGTTTTTGCGATTAATTTTGTGACTTTTATTTACCGTGTTTTTCAGTTAGAACAATGGTTGCCACAGAGAAAAACCGAAAGTTTTTGGCAAAAAATTTTAGCGGTGGTTTTAATCCCAGCTTTTCTTTTGTTGATTTTCTTTGCGATTTATACGCACGGAAGTTCACATTTTGCTTCGCTTTTTTCTGATTATGAATTAGATATTAATCTTTGGCAAGTTATCGCATTAAGTATTTTAGGGTTTTTCTTGGCTTTTAATTATTTCAACTTTTCGATTTATGAATTTTTTATCAAGAACAATCATTATCTGAAAAACGATTTTTTGAATGATGACAAAAAACTGAAACCTACATACGATTTTCTAGATCTTCCTTTTGAAAGATTGAGTGGTGTAGTTTCCTTTGTAGCATTGAATATTTTATTGTTATTCTTCATCGTTACGTTTAATTATGAGCAGTTTGTAGAATTGCCAAAAGCTACTGCCAATCAACTTTCCGAAGAAACTCACGAAAGAGTAGGAGCGGTAATTGCGAGTATTGTGATGGCAATAGGTGTGATTATGTTCTATTTTAAAGGCAGTTTCAATTTTGATACACAAGCAAAATCATTGAAAATTTTGGCAAAAATTTGGGTATTTCTGAATGCTGTTTTGGTGATTTCAGCTTTTGCTAAAAATTCTGAATACGTATTTAATTTAGGTTTAACCTACAAAAGATTAGGTGTTTATGCATTTTTAATTTTAGCCATTATTGGATTGGTTTTTACATTCATTAAAATTCATCAGCAAAAAACCAATGCATATCTTTTTAACCAAATGGTTTGGTATTTCTACGGAACGATTTTGGTGTGTAGTTTTATCAATTGGGGAAATATTGCCACCGTTTACAATATTAAGAACGAAAAAGCAGATTTTAAATTTCTGTATTCTTTGAATTACAATGATAAAATACTTCAAGAAAAATTTCCGAAAGAAATGGCTGAAAGAGCGAATTATGAAAAAGAGTTGAATGATAAAAAGCCTTTTTTATCAAAAATTTTGTACTACGAAACGCTAGATTTTTAGAATTCTAACGAATTGTTACAACATTTACATTAAGCTGAATATTCTACAATTTATTGAGTAACTTTGGTATAATATTAGCTCGCTAATGATAAACCAGATGATATGAAAATTTTAATCAATGTTTTGTGGAGTTCTATTTTGGGAGTGAGTTGTTGTACAAACAACGGAATTTCTCAAAATGCAAATACAACTACCACTAAAACAGAAATCATGGAAAATAATTCTTCTCAACCATCACAAGGAAGACGAGGTGCAATTAGAAAGATAGAAGGTAATAAAATCATCAGAACAGTAGATGCTTCTCAACTTCCATTTACCATTGGTGAAGAGTTTACAGATGAGAACCAACAATTTATTCTGGTGATTAAAAATTTTAATAAGCCCACTCTTTCTGCTAAAATCAATACTATAGAAAAAGGTAGAAATCTCAGAATCAATCAAATTATTTTGCCAGATGGTTCTGCAGATGGTCCTTTTTTGAGAGAAATGAAATATGCTAAAAAACAAAGCGGAACCTATAAGATTGTTTTTGGCAAAAATCTCATGGCAGAAGGAAAATTGAAGGGAAATATCTCCGTGACAGTAGAATAAAATAAAAAAATGTAAATATGAAAAATTTAATTTTATCAGCTTTTGTAATTGCAGCTACCACAGTGAGTTGTGGTACAGTGCAAAGCATCGTGCAGAATACCGTTCCTTATACTACTAATGTTTTGGTTTCTTCGGGAGTGCCAGGAAATCAAGAAATTTCTGTAACGTCTTCTGCTACAAGTTTCGCTCAATATGTAGGAGCAGGAACTAGCATGGTTCAAGATATTAGAATTTCTAGCGCCAAAGCAACTGCTACCAACTTGAGTACGAATGGCGAATTGGGAATTTTTAAATCCATTAAAGTTTATCTTTCTGGGAATAACACTTCAGAAATTTTAGTAGCTCAAAGAACAGATATTGGCTCTAATATTGGGAATACGCTTAATTTAGATCCTGATACGTCTAAAATTTTAGACCAAATTGTAAAAAGTGGTTCTGTAAAGGCTAGAGTAGCTTATGTATTGAAAAATACGGCGACTAATGATACAAATCTCACTATTAGTATGAGATTTTCAAGTATTCCTGCGCCAAATCAATAGAAAAATAATCCAAGAATTTGGATCAAAAGAATCATTTAAAAATATAAAAGCATCCTAAAAAAGGATGCTTTTTTTAATTTTATACTTCGTCGTCAGATTCGATAGTGAAAGATCTAGACTTAAAGTCTTTGTCATGTTTTTCGGAAATTACGTCCTCACCTTTTTGAGCGATGATAAAATCTGTAGATTCATTAAACATTTCTCTGAAACTTGCAAAATCTTCTTTGTATAAATAGATTTTATGCTTCTCGAAAGTTGCTTCTCCATTCTCACCAAAATTCTTTTTACTTTCTGTAATGGTAAGATAATAGTCTCCTGCTTTTGTTTCGCGCACATCAAAGAAATAAGTTCTTCTACCTGCCTTCAACACCTTTGTGAAAATTTCATTTTCGTTTCTCTCCTTGTAATCACTCATTGTTACTTATTTTAGAAATCCTATTGAACAAATATAAAAGATTTCTTTTAATCTCAAAATAAATTTTAAAGAAATTGAGATTTTAGCGTAATTTTTAAGTTTTTACGAAGTTTCCGTAGTATCTAAATCATTAAGATTTAATATGAAGTCTGCTCTTTTTGCGCTTGATTCTCTGTGAGTTATGATAATAGAAGTGCAAGATTTAATATCTTTTTCTATGTTTTGAAGGATGTTTTCTTCGGTCTCTGTATCGAGTGCAGAAAGCGAATCATCAAAGATGAGAATTTCTGGTTTTTTAATGAGCGCTCTAGCGATACAAATACGCTGTTTTTGCCCTCCAGAAAGCATTACGCCACGTTCTCCAACCATGGTTTTATATTGGTCTTTGAACTCTACAATATTCTTATGGACATCTGCTTTTTTTGCAAATTTTTCTACCAAATCATGCGTAGGATGGTCTATAGCAAAACCAATGTTATTTTCTATAGTATCCGAAAACAAGTAACTTTCTTGAGGAATATAGCCAATATGTTTTCTGTATAATTCTAGATTATGGTCTTTAAGGTTTTTTCCATCAATTAAAATTTCTCCTTCATCGGGATCAATCAATCTACACAATAACAATGCGATAGTAGATTTTCCGCTGCCCGTTTTTCCCATAATTGCCATAGATTTCCCAGCTTCTAGTTTGAAACTTAGATTTTCTAAAGCTTTAATTCCTGTATTAGGATAAGTGTAAGAAACATTTCTGAATTCTATATCGCCTTTAATTTCATATTGGTCGAAATTTTTGTTTACGATTTCAGATTTTATGTCCAAAAATTCATTCACTCTCGTCATAGAAGCAGCAGCTCTTTGATTAACAGATGAAACCCAACCTACCATAGAAAATGGCCAAATCAGAATATTAATATACATGAAGAAATCTGCGATGGTTCCTACCGTAAGTTTTCCTTCGAAATAATTTTTACCACCGATGTATAAAATGGCAACATTTAATAAACCAATAACAAATAAAATAATGGTAAAGAAATACGCTTCTGTTTTGGCTAAATCTAATGCTTTGTCTTGATAATCCTTTACTTTTTCGCCGTAATTTTTTTCGATGTACTTTTCTTTGTTGAAAAATTTCACCACTCTAATTCCCGAAAAACTATCTTGTACAAATGTAGAAATCGCACTTTGGCTTTTCTGCATAATTTTAGATTTTCGGTTGATAATAGAACTTACTTTGTAAATTAGAAAAGACAAAATAGGAAGAGGAATAAGTGTCCAAAGTGTCATTTGCACATTAGTCATGAGCATGTAAATACTCGTGATGACTAATAAAATCACCAAATTCACCACATACATTACACCAGGACCAAGGTACATTCTAATCGCCACTACATCTTCAGAAAGTCTGTTCAGTAAATCACCAATTGTGTTTTTTTTATAAGTAGTAAGCGAAAGCTCTTGATAATGTCTGTATATTTTATTTTTGAGTTCGTATTCTATTCTTCTAGAAGCTACAATAATGGTTTGTCTCATCATAAATCTGAAAACTCCAGACAAAACCGAAGTTCCTACAATAATAGCTCCATTAATCAGTAAAGTATTGAATAATAATTCTTTATCTACACTTTTTTTATCTAAAACACTTTTGATAACATCTACACTCTGGCCTACAAACTGTACTTGATAAATAGCAAAAAAGTTAGATGCTATGATAAATAGTAAGCCCCAAAATAGCAGAACTCTGTGTTTCCAAAAGTAAGGATTAAGCGTTTTAAGTGAATTCATAGTTGCAAAAATACAGAAAATATAAGTTTGAAAAAGAAGCAAAAATAACTTCTGACTTCATGTTTCTTACTTCCAGCATTTTTTTCTATCTTTGCAGTATCTTATTAAAAGCTCTTTGAAAATGTTAGGAAGAAGACAAATCCGCGAAAAAGTAGTGCAGACACTATATTCTTATCATCAGAATCCTATAAAAACTGATGTTTTAGAGAAAAATATGTTTACAGAGATTGAAAAAATCTATTATCTCTATATTTATCAACTCAACTTCTTGGTTGCATTAAAAGATCTTGCCGAAAGACAAATTGAAATCGGTAAAAATAAATTTATTAAGACTGAAGAAGACCTTAATCCTAACATGAAATTCGTGAATAATCAAGTTTTTTTACAACTTGATCAAAACGAAGAAAGACTTTCCTTTAACTCAAAACACAAAAAATATCAGTGGGACTTACACGATGAATTGTTAGTAAAAACATTTCAGAGAATCGTTGCGAGTAAGCGTTACCAAGAATATATGGCTGAAGAAAGCCTAAGTTTTGAAGAAGACCAAAAGTTTGTTGGGAAATTATTTCTAAAATATGTTGCCGAAAATGAAGATTTTCATGAGCGTTTAGAAGAATTAGAATTGTCTTGGGCAGATGATTTCCATATTTCGAATTCTATGATTCAGAAGACTATTGGTTTTATGAAACAAAATCAGCCGAGTCATACTTTAATCAAAATGCTTAAAGATGAAGAAGACAGACATTTTGCTAAAAAATTATTACTACAAAGCATTTCTCACTGGGAAAATTCTGAGAAAAAAATCGAAGAAAGACTAGAAAATTGGGATTTAGAAAGAATTTCTTTAATGGATAGATTGATTTTGATCACAGCTATTACAGAGATAGATAATTTCCCTCTCACTCCAGCAAAAGTGATTATCAACGAATATATAGAGGTTTCTAAAGTGTTTGCTACCGATAGAAGTCAGATTTTTGTGAATGGAATCTTAGATAAATACACGAAAGATATTTCTAGAGCATAAATTTTGATTAAATTTGAGGAAATTTTTAAAAAATCAGAATCAATGAAAAGAATATTAGGTTTAAGCTTATTAGCTGTTTTGACTTTAGCTTCTTGTAAAAAAAATGAAGCAACAGAAACATCAACTGCTACTACTACAACAACAGAGCAAAAAGATCCTTTTGCAGATGATAGAGTAGTGAAACAAAGTGACTTGGTAAGCGAAGCGAAAAATCATGCAGAAACTACATTAGCACT
The DNA here is from genome assembly GCA_964530915.1 of uncultured Cloacibacterium sp. Lineage (GTDB taxonomy): Bacteria > Bacteroidota > Bacteroidia > Flavobacteriales > Weeksellaceae > Cloacibacterium. Next base: position 11,799 of record CAZHCK010000049.1, read on the forward strand.
TTCTGAACCAGATTTTAATTTCGGAAAAATCAAAAAAGGAGATGTGGTAGAACACGTTTACGAAGTAACCAACACAGGTAAAAATCCTTTGATTATTTCTGCGGTAAAACCAGGTTGTGGATGTACTGCTCCAGATTATACTAAAGAGCCAATTATGCCTGGTCAAAAAGGGAAAATTACGCTAAAATTTGATTCTACAAATTTTGATGGTGTAGTTTATAAATCAGCAGAAGTTTATGCAAACGTAGCACAAGTTCCTATCGAAATTAGATTCTCAGCAGATATTCAACCCTAAAAAATAAAAAAATGTTTACAACAATATTTCTACAAGCACAAGGTGGAGGTGATTTCTTCTCAATGATTTTACCATTTGTCTTAATGATTGTAATTTTCTACTTCTTAATCTTGAGACCACAGACTACGAAGCAAAAGAAAGAAAGACAATTTCAAGATTCTCTAAAACCAGGCGCTAGAGTAGTAACCACTTCTGGTATGCATGCTAAAATTGTACAAGTAGTAGAAGATGGCGTGATTTTAGAAACCATGAGCGGTAAATTAAAATTCGAAAAAGCTGCTATTTCAAGAGAATTTACAGAAGCTAGATTCCCAGAAACAGTAGGAAAATAATTCTAAAAAATTTAGAAGTTCTATAAAATAAAAATTCCATCAAATTATTGATGGAATTTTTTATTTGGTATTAAGATTAATTTTTAAGTCAATAGCAAGATTAATAAACTTGCTGTAAAAATTCTGGCAATGGTAACCAAAGGATAAACTTGCGCGTAGCTTTGGATTGGAATGTCTGAATCTAAATAATTAGTACTGAATGATAATGCAGCTGGGTCTGTATAACTTCCGCTCATAATTCCTACCAATTGTAAATAATTGATTTTTAAGAAAAATCTTCCTACAATCACCATCAAGATTAACGGAATGAAAGTTACCGCAGAACCATATAAAATCCATAGCCAACCGTTATATTTGATGAAATTTTCATAAAATCCTTCTCCTGCATGAATACCTACTGCTGCAAAGAATAAGCAAATTCCTAAATCTTTCATGAAATAAGTCGCTCCGTTATTGATATAAGAGTGAATGAAAGAAATACCACCATATCTAGAAATAAGCAATGCTACAATCAGTGGTCCTGCTGCAAATCCTAGTTTTAAAGGAATTGGTAAACCAGGAATCACTAACGGAATAGAACCTACGATTATTCCAATTAATAAACCACCAAAAAGTGATAAGAAATCTGGTTCTATTAATTTTTTTTCTTGATTACCAATGATTTTTTCTGCTTCTTTAATACCTTGATCCGTACCGATAACTCTCAAAATATCTCCGTAGAAAAGTTCTAAACTTGGTCTAGGAATCATTTCTTTACCTGCTCTGAAAACTCTAGTTACTTTTACATCATAAGCATTATACAAATCTAAATCTGAGAGTGTTTTGTGAACTGCAGAAGGTTTGGTTACAAAAATATTTTTCTTGTTAATGTCAGAATCAGATTCTATGAAAGAGTCAGTAGAAGGTCTTCCTACTTTTTTGATGAAGTCTTCTAAATCCGCATCTTTTCCTACAATCATCAGTACGTCTCTGTCTTGAAGTTCTGTGTCTAATTTTGGCGAAAAAACAGAAACCTCGCCACTGTGTTTTAATCTAGAAACTACAATATCATATCCTATGTTGCTAATTACTTCACCTAATGGAATTCCAAAATATTGAGGATTCGTAACTCTTAGTTTTTTGTGAACTAATGGTTCTTCGCGATTAATTTTATTCATTCTGAATTTTCTCATTTCTACATCAGGATGAATTTTTAGAAGAACTTTAGATAAAATAATGACACTAATGATTCCAAAAACACCTAAAGGATAAGTGATGGCGTAACCAATAGTTGGATCGTCAAATGTTTTATCTGGAAACTGATTTTTTAATTCTACAATGGTATTTTTAGCAGCTCCTAAACCTGGTGTATTCGTTACAGCGCCACTCATGATTCCTACTAAGTTTTCTATGCTTACTCCTGTGAATTTAAAGAGTAGAAATGTGATGAATCCTCCGAATAAAACTGTAGAAACAGCAAGAATATTAAACTTTAAACCTTCATTTCTAAAAGAAGAGAAGAATGATGGTCCTACTTGTAATCCGATACCATAAACAAACAAAATCAAACCGAAATCTCTAATGAAATCGAAAATTTCTTCATTCATTCTATAGCCAAAATGCCCCAAGATTAATCCAGTAAACATTACTGCAGAAACACCGAAGGTAATTTTGCCCATTTTCAATCTTCCAAAGAAAACGCCAGTACCTATTGCAAGCATTATAGTCACTAATGATTGAATTACACTTGGGTCTTCCGTTGGGAAAAGTAAGGTTTTAAGCCACTCGAACATAATAATAGTTTTTTAGTAGTGCAAAGTTACGCTATTGCTATTTCGTGAATAATAATTTTAAACTGAAATATATCAGAAATCAAATAATCGTTTAATTTCATTAAAAAAGCGAGGAAAAACCTCGCTCTAATTTATAAAAATCAAATTAATTTTCTTTTTCTTTCTCGCTTTTCTATATAATCTAGAACGGCTTCTTTGGTTGTAAGCCAATTTCTACCTTCCTTGAAAGCATCTATCTTTCCCTTTCTAGCCAATAAACTTACGTATTCTTGTCCATAAGGAAGTCTTTCTTCTTCTACAATATTAGAAATCGGACGATAATTATCATACGTATTATTGAGAGAACTTAAATAAATGTCTAAACTTCTCTCCAAAGCTTGAAGAACCAATAATAAAATTTTAGAATAATCTCCTGTATTTGCCAAGTTTAAAGCATCATAATATTTTTTTCTGTCATTTTTGAGGATAATTGCGGGCGGAAATCCTGCTCTCATTAACAATAGATTAAAAATCAAACGCACTGTTCTTCCGTTTCCATCAAAAAAAGGATGAATCCAAACAAATCTGTGGTGAAAGATTGCCGCTTTTATTACAATATCCAAATCAGAAGAATTAACCCAATCAATTAATTCGGTAATGAGTTCATCTACTTTAAAAGCATTAGGTGGAATAAAATTAGCCCCAGAAATTCTAACTCCAGAAGTTCTGAACATTCCAGCATAATTTTTTTCAATTTTTTGCAAAACCAAATAATGCACTCTCATAATATCGGTTTTGTTTAAATTATTTTTATCCGATATTAAGGATTCTACAAATTCTATTGCTTCCTGATGATTTATTGCTTCGAAATGTTCTCTCAAAGATTTTCCTTTTATGGTGAAACCTTCTTCAATCACCATTTTAGTTTCGTGAAGCGTGAGCGTATTTCCTTCAATGCTGTTAGAATTATACGTCCATTCTAGCATTAAACTTTCTTTAATACTTTTCACCGCATAACTGGGAATTGGGCGTAACTTATCCAACTCTGCCTTTTTTTGCAGAATTCTTCCGAGGTGTTTTTCCAAACCTTCAAAGTGATAAGGATAATTTTGCCAATTCATTTGACAAATTTAAGAAATTTTCTTAATATCGGTTAGATTTATTTTTTGTTTATCCGATATTAATTATTCGTAAATTTTTGCTCCGTTTAAAATATCTGAAAAAACTTTGAAATCAACTTTTTCAAAATCAATTTTTTGATTTGTATTTTATAGTATCCATCAATATCTTCTGTATATCTAAACATTGCATCAAGAAAATCTTCTAAAGTTTTGTTTTCCCAACTTTTAGGATTTTCAATAAAGTCATTTTTTAAATCTTCAAGAAAAATAATAAAATCTTGTTTTGTCATAACTAAAAATAAAAAAGCGAGGAAAAAACCTCGCTCTAATTTATAATTTATTTTTTAAATCCTTAAAGGTTTCTAAAACCTTTAAGGATTGGATTTTTTACAAATTCACTTTCAATGCTAATTCATCAAGTTGCTCATTTGCAATTGGACTTGGTGCGTCTATCATCACGTCTCGTCCAGAATTGTTTTTTGGGAAAGCAATGTAATCTCTAATCACTTCGTTTCCGTCCAAAATAGCAACCAGTCTATCAAAACCAAAAGCCAAACCAGCGTGAGGTGGCGCTCCAAATTTGAAAGCATTCATTAAGAAACCAAATTGCGCTTCTGCTTCTTCTTTAGAAAATCCTAATAAATCAAACATTTTAGATTGTAATTCTTTATTGAAAATTCTTACAGAACCACCGCCAATTTCGTTTCCGTTCAGTACCATATCATAAGCATTTGCTCTTGCTTTTCCTGGGTCGGTTTCTAGTAAATGTACATCTTCTGGTTTTGGCGAAGTAAAAGGATGGTGCATTGCGTGATATCTTCCAGTTTCTTCGTCCCATTCTAAAAGTGGGAAATCGATTACCCAAAGTGGAGCAAATTCATCGCCTTTTCTTAAACCTAATCTGTTCCCTAATTCCATTCTAAGAGCAGAAAGTTGAGTTCTTACTTTATTGGCGTTTCCGCTCATTAATAACATTAAATCTCCTTCTTTTGCTCCGAATTTTTCTGCGATTTTCTTAAGGTCTTCTTCAGAATAGAATTTATTGACTGATGAAGTAACTACACCATCATTTTGGAATTTTATCCAAACCATTCCTGAAGCGCCAATTTGTGGACGTTTTACCCAATCAATTAACTCGTCAATTTGTTTTCTTGTATAATCTGCACAACCTTCTACATTAATCCCAACTACCAATTCAGCTTCGCCAAATATTTTGAACTCTTTTCCTTGAACCAATTCATTTACTTCCACGAATTTCATTCCGAAACGGATGTCTGGTTTGTCGTTTCCGTAAGTTTTCATCGCTTCATCAAAAGTCATTCTTGGGAATTTACCGAATTCTTTTCCAGTAATGTCTTTCAATAAATGAGCCGTCATTCCTTCGAAAATTTCCAGAACATCTTCTTGTTCTACAAACGCCATTTCGCAATCGATTTGGGTAAATTCTGGTTGACGGTCTGCACGCAAATCTTCGTCACGGAAACATTTCACAATCTGGAAATATCTGTCCATTCCTCCAACCATTAAAAGTTGTTTGAAAGTTTGTGGAGATTGTGGTAAGGCATAAAACTGCCCTTGGTTCATTCTACTTGGAACTACGAAATCTCTCGCTCCTTCTGGTGTAGATTTTATCAAAACTGGCGTTTCTACTTCTATGAATCCTTTGTCTGAAAGGTAATTTCTTACTTTTTGCGCCATTTTGTGACGGAAAATCAATTTGTCTTTCACAGGATTTCTACGGATGTCTAAATATCTGTATTTCATTCTCAATTCTTCACCGCCATCGGTTTCGTCTTCGATGGTGAAAGGTGGCAATTCTGCGCTATTGAGAATCGTTAATTTTTCTACTAAAATTTCAATTTCTCCTGTTGGGATTTTCGGGTTTTTAGAAGCACGTTCAATTACACTTCCTTCTGCTTGAATGACAAACTCACGGCCGAGTTTTTTAGCATTTTCCAGAATTTCTGCCGAAGTTCTGTCTGCATCGAAAACCAATTGTGTAATTCCGTAACGGTCTCGTAAATCTATCCAAACCATAAAACCTTTGTCTCTGATGGTTTGTACCCAACCAGAAAGTGTAACTTTTTCATTAAGATTTTTGAGTGTAAGTTCTCCGTTAGTGTGCGTTCTGAACATTTTTTTTAGATTTTAGATTTTAGATTTTAGATTTTAGATATTTCAGTTTATGAAATTCAATTTCAAAATTTGAGGAATATATAATCTCCTAATTCCCAAAAATTAGGTTGCAAAGATAAGATTTTAGGATGGAAGATGGAAAATTGGGAACTAAGTTTTTGATATTTTTAAAATGGATACTAAACTTTATTTTAATATATGAATTTGCGTGAGGGCGTAACCGAAAATCCCGCAGTAAGCGAAGGCAAAAGAATGGGAACGAGGAATTGCAGGTGAAGACCGACTTTTTGTTTTTTTTGTAAGGAATTAAGTGGGCGAAAAACAAAAAGGCACGCCCCAAAAAATCTACATTTTTAAGATGATAAAATGCATTTGTGTACTATTTTAAATTTTTTAACTTTGTAAGAACCAATCATTTAAAACTAATATTTATGGGAAAAGGCGATAAAAAAAACAAGAAGAGGAAAAGTAACCGCAGGAAGCTACGGGAAAACAAGACCGAGAAAATCTGTGACATCTAAAGTAGCAGCTCCGAAAGCGGAAAAAGCACCAAAAGAATTGGAACCAAAAGCTGAAAAGCCAAAAAAAGCAGCGAAACCAAAAGAAGAAACAGCGGAAGAAAAGCCAAAAACTACTAGAAAGAAAAAAACCGAAGAATAATCTTCGGTTTTTTTATTGAGACTTTTTCTAATTTTTGAAAATAGGGACATTGCTGCAGGCTTCACCGAACATGAGTGATTTTACAATCGGTTTTAGTTTTTCTACCAATTCTATGTAAGCATTTTCGGGAATGTCTTCTTCGCTGCATCCTTTTACCAAGACGCGTTTTGCTTCTAAATCAGTGAAATTATAATTGGTAATTGCTTCGTGCATTAAAACTACTTCCAAATCTTTCTTGGTTCCGTAAACTATTTTTTTAGCAACTCCGGTAAGTTTGGAAGTGATTAGAAAATAAGCCCAAATCGGAACAATAGCATCTACTGAACAATAAACGTAAACAAATGCATCACGGTAGATTTCGGGGTCTATTTCTGCAACTTTTTCGCGGAAGTCTTTTTCTTTCAAAATCATTTCCATGAAAAGGAAATCCTTTAAGTCTATCCCAATTCTTTTGCCTTTTGGAGAAAGTGCTGATAAATCAAAATTCACCAAACCGCTTTCTGCTACTTTATTTTTTATTTCGAAATCTTCTGACATTTTTCATTATTATCTTTGAGC
>CAZHCK010000050.1:0-18391 GCA_964530915.1 uncultured Cloacibacterium sp.
GTTTTGAGTTTTTATTGTAAAATTATCGTAAAATATATAATAAAAAACATGAATTAATGATATTTAAATTAAACAATTTTACGTACAAGTCATTTTTAGAGTACACAAATCCCTATAATTTACTTTTTCGTGCCAAAAACATTCTATTTGGTTACAATGGTAAAGGCAAAAGCTCTATTGCCATTGGTATTAAAGATGAATTTCTTAAAGACACAACCAAGAAGCCTGAGAATCTGAGAATTTTCGATAGAGATTACATTTCGCATTCATTGTTACTCGAAAATAGCGAAAGAAAAATTAAAGGCGTTGAAGCGAGCTTTGGAGAAGGTGGAGTAGATATTGAAAAAAAGATTAAGGAATTAGAAAAGCAAATTATTAGTGATGTTGAAATTGATAAACTCGATACAAGTATTGTCGATTCAAGAAAGAAAATTAGAACTGAAATTGATGCGATTCACGATAGACGGAAAGGCGAAGTTGGTATCTCAAAAAAATCTAGCACTGATTCTATTGAACGAGTGATTGAACTTTACAAGAATGATTTTCAAGAAGCCAAGAAAATTGAAGCTGATGAAGAAAAATTGATAAAGATTATTGGCGACAATGCAATTGAGAAACAGATTGCACAAAATGAGAATTTAAAACCATTAAACCTTTCAAAAATTCCAACAACCTTACTTGAAGAAGTTAAAGTGATATTCAAAGAAAAATTTGGAGAGGATATTTCAATTCCAGAATATGAGGTTGTTCAATGGATTGAATCAGGTTTGAAACTTCACAAAGAGGGCGATAATTGCAAATTCTGCGATGGCAAGTTAGATTTTTTAGATGTCAAATCGAAAATAGCCGAATTCAAGGAAAACAAACGACACAAGGCAACTGAAAAACTAAAACAATTCAGAGAACAACTTCAAAGCATTCTAGAAACTATCAAAATTATTGAAAAAGAAGCCAATACTTATTCAACAAACATTGGTACTGAAATTGAGCAACATTTTACTGCAATTTCTTCAAAGAAAAGCACTATTGAATCTCTTATAGCTTTGTGTCAATCGAAAATTGATAAAATTGAAATTCAAGAAAATTTTGACTTTGAACTTTTAGTTGAAACTTTGAATGTGATTGAAGAATCAATATCAAGTATCACAAAAACTAAAAGTGAACAACTATTAGAGTTAAGAAAGAAACAAAACAACCTGACCACTTTAGTAAAAGGTGCAATCGGCTTGGAAATAATAAAATCAGCTCCTATAAAAGATAGACTAAAGGAAGTTAAAGACAAAGAAGATGACCTTAAAGAAAAGCGGGACAATAACAAGAAGAAACAAGAAGAAATTCAAGATTTAAAGCAACAAAAAAGTCTCACAAAAGATTTTGCTGACTTTGTTTCTCAAATTCTGAAAGGCATAAATATTTCATTAAAGGTTCAGCTTGATACCGACAATAAAAATTACATCATCAAAAGCACCAATGAAAATGCAACACTTACAATAAAAGATATAAGTGAAGGCGAAAAGAACCTTTTAGCATTGTTGTTTTTCTATTATGAACTATTTGCTGACAACAAACAACAGCAAGTAAAAACAGAGATTGAACTTATCATAGTAGATGACCCAATTTCGAGTATGGACGATTCAAATAAGTTTTACATTTTAGAACTTATGAAAAACCTTTTGGATCTCCCAAAACAACAAATATTTGTGTTGACACATTCCTGGGAGGATTATTGTAATTTATCATATGGCAGAAATTCCTGGAAAAGCGATACGAACTTTGCAACATTCGAAGTAGTAAAAAGAAATGGTAAAAGTGAATTATCAACACTGAAAAACATTGAAAAGCCTTACAAATATCTGTTTAAAGAAATTTTCGAATTTTCACAAAAAAGTGATGATGACCTGAAAACAGAATGCCAGATTTATCATTATCCAAATGTAATGCGTAGGGTTTTTGAAGAATGGTATAGTTTTAAAATAGGCAAGGACTTAAATTTCACAAGTAATATTCAGAAACAAGTTGAAAATGATTTAGAAATTACAAGCAATACGCAGAAAACAAAATTAGGTTTGTTAATTAAGGTATGTAATATTCTTTCACACTCAATAAATGGCTCTATGAATCCACAAGAAATTCACCAGTCAGCGAAATATTTGATGCGTCTTATTAAGGACAACGACAAACTACATTTTGACAATATGAAGAGCTAAAATTTAATATAGTTATCGAAATTATCTAGACCAAGATCTCCCAAATTTCCAATCCGTGAGTATATAAATAAAAGCACAGCAATCTATGCTGTGCTTTTTTATATAAAAGAAATAAATGGTAAAAATAATTTTTTTTATGCTATTTTCGTAGGGGTGTAATGTATTAAAAACATATAAATATTGAAAATTTTTATAAAAATATAGGGGTTGTTTTTCAAAAAATATATTTTTTTAAATAAAATGTTTACATTTGCAGGGGTTAAAACATAAAAATATGTTATTGAAAGTAGAAAAACGTTGGGTTATTGCTTTTATCATTATAGCGATAGTAGCAATGGTAAGTTTATTCTGGCCAACAAAGTTGCCAGATGCTAGTTCGGGAGTTTTTTTAGAAGAAAATAATTTAGTAGGAGCAGATATTGCTTGGTTATTGGCTTCATCAGGTTTAGTCCTTTTGATGACGCCGGGTTTATCTTTCTTCTATGGCGGAATGGTTGGCAAAAAAAATGTAATTTCTACCATGTTGCAGAGTTTTATTGCATTGGGAGTCATTAGTTTGGTTTGGGTAGTAATTGGTTTTTCGCTCTCTTTCGGAGATTCTCTAGGATTTTATATTGGCAAAGAACATTACGGAATCATAGGCAATCCTTTTAGTTTTACTTTTTTTAACCAAGTAGGCGTTTTGCCACATTCTAAAATGGCTCCTACTGTTCCTTTCATCCTTTTTGCATTGTTCCAAATGAAATTTGCAGTGATTACTCCTGCCATTATCACGGGAAGTTTTGCTGAGAGAGTAAGATTTGTAAGTTACCTTTTATTTATCGTACTGTTTTCACTGTTCATTTATGCACCTTTGGCTCACATGGTTTGGAGCGGAGACGGATTCTTAGTGAAATTCTTCGGGATTAAAGATTTCGCAGGTGGAACTGTAGTACACATGAGTGCTGGTTTTGCAGCTTTAGCAGGCGCTTTGATGATTGGAAAAAGAAAAAATGATCACCATGAACCTTCCAATATAACGTATGTTATTTTAGGAACAGGAATGTTGTGGTTTGGTTGGTTTGGATTTAATTCAGGTTCAGCTTTAGCAGCCAATGCAACTGCAGCGATGGCTTTTGGAACTACAACGATAGCTTCTGCTTCTGCGATGATGACTTGGATATTTTTTGACAGAATTAATGGGAGAAAGATTTCAGCATTAGGAGCGTGTATTGGAGCGGTAGTAGGATTGGTGGCGATTACGCCAGGTTGTGGCTTTGTAAGCATTGCAGAAAGTATATTTATCGGTTTTATTTCGGCAATCGTTTCTAATATGGCTGTCAACTGGAAAAAACTGAAAAGCGTAGATGATACGTTAGATGTTTTTGCGTGTCATGGAATTGGTGGAATTATGGGAATGATACTCACCGCTATTTTTGCTCGAGGCGAAAATGCCAGTCTGCTGCATGGTGGAATAGGTGTTTTTGCACATCACATGACTGCCTTACTTCTTGTTTCTGTATTTACCTTTTTTGGAGCCTTGGTAATTTATAAAATTACAGATTTTATTATTCCACTTCGAGTAGAAGAAACCTCCGAAGAATTAGGATTGGATATTTCTCAACACAATGAATCTATATAAACTAAGAAAGCCTTCTGCTACAACAGAAGGCTTTCTTGTAAAGGATTATTTTTCAGTCATTTGTGTTTCTCCTTTCTGCAAAAATATATCATTAATTTAGAAAACTAATTAACATTTGTTAATTTTCTAATCTTTTTTTAATTCTGCTCAAAGAAACTGGGGTGATTCCCAAAAATGACGCTAAATATTTATCAGGAATTCTTTCGCATAAATCAGGACGAGTCTCCAATAAATGCTGGAATCTTTCTTCTGGAGTATATAAAATAAAACTTTCTAATCTTTCATACATTCTATTCAGTAATTTTTTGCTCGCCATAATTCTGAGTTTTAATAGCCCAACATTTCTCTTGCTCAATTCCTCGAATTTTTGAAAATTGATTTCAAAAATTTCTGTTTCTTCCATGGCACACCAAGTCAGTTTAGAAGGTTTATGGTTAAAGAAACTTTCTGGGTCTGCTCCAAATTCTTTTTCCCAACGGAAAAATATGGTTTTTTCTTCTCCATCAGCATTGCTGTAGAAACCTCTCACCAGTCCTTTTTTGATATAAAAAAACTTGGAATAAAAAGTACCTTCTTCTATAAAGATTTCATTCTTCTTGAGTTTTTTTCTATTTATCAATCCAAAAAGACCGATAAGTTCTGTTTTAGGGATGTCTTTAAAAAAATCGATTAAAAAATTATCTGATATATCCATAATATTAGTTTTGGAGAAGCTCATTTATTCTAAGGCTTAGTTTTTCTGCATTGGGAAGCATTTCTTTTTCTAAAATTAAATTGATAGGAACAGCTGGTAAATCTAATGAACCCATAATTTCTACTGCAGCATCGAGGTATTTAAAGCAATTTTTAGAAATTCTTGCCCCGAAAGCTTCCATCATGGAGTTGTTGAGAGCTTCTTCCGTTAAAAGAATACATTTTCCATGGATTTTAACCCTTTCGAAAACCAATTCCTCATCTATCGGCTTGATGGTTCTCAAATCGATGATTTCTACTCTTCCTTCAAAATTTTTAGCGGCTTCTTTTGCCCAATAAACGCCCATTCCATAAGTAACGACAACTAGAGTTCGACCTTTTTGGATTTCTTCTTCATTGGCAAATTTTACAATATTGGCTTTCCCGAAAGGTAAAATGTAATCTTCTGCAGGTTCTATGGTTTTAGCGTCTTCAGTTCCCGGAACTTTACTCCAATAAAGACCTTTGTGTTCTAAGAAAATCACAGGATTAGGGTCGTAAAAAGCAGCTTTAAATAAGCCTTTAAAATCTGCAGCGTTACTTGGATAAGCGATTTTAATACCTTTGATTTGGGCCAACATGGTCTCTACGCTTCCGCTGTGATAAGGACCACCACCTCCATAAGCTCCAATCGGAACTCTGATAATGTTAGAAACAGGATATTTTCCGTTGCTGAGGTAGCAAGATTTAGAAACTTCTGTCACCAATTGATTGATTCCCGGATAAATATAATCTGCAAATTGTACTTCTACAATAGGTTTAAGACCTACTGCGCTCATTCCCACGGTAGAACCAATGATGTAAGCTTCTTGAATGGCTGTGTTGAAAACTCTTTTATTTCCAAATTTTTGTTGAAGTGTTACCGCTTCCCTGAAAACTCCACCGATTCTTCCACCTACATCTTGACCATAAAGCAGTGCTTCAGGATGTTTGTGCATTAATTCTTGTATAGCATGAATTCCTGCATCTACCATTGGGATTTTTTCTCCATTTTCAGGAATTCTGGTTCCTTTTTCTTCGGTGATAGGAGTAGGAGCGTATACATGCTCTTTTACGGTTTCAGGTTTTGGGTCTGGAGCAAGAATTGCTTTGTTAAAGTCTTCTTCTATTTCTTTTCTGGCTTCAATTTCTATTTGAGATAAGTTTTCTTCACTAAAACCTTCTTCTAATAAATATTTTTTGAGAATAATTCCCGGGTCTTTTGCTCTATGCTTGGCTAAATCTGCTTCATCTCTATAAAATTCTCTTCTTACGCCAGAAGTATGATGCCCAATCAATACGGTTTTAGCACAAACTAAAAGAGGTTTTCTTTCTTCTCTTACAAATTGTACCGCTTTTTGCATCTGAATGAAACTTTCTACAAAATCAGTTCCGTCAATTCTCATTCTATTCAGCCCCACGAATCCAGCTGCATAATCATAAGCATCAGAAGTTCTGGCTTCTTCTTTAGTTACGCTGATTCCCCATTCATTATCTTGAACCAAAAAGATAATCGGAAGTTGATGAAGAGCTGCAAATTGAAAAGCTTCGGCTACTTCTCCTTCTGTAACGGAATTATCGCCCAAACTACAAACCACAATAGGATTTTTTTCAAAATTTTGAAGTTTAAAATCTTCAATATATCTTATTCCTTGAGCTATACCAGTGGTAGGAATAGCTTGCATTCCAGTGGCAGAACTCTGATGAATAATTTTAGGAAATTCTTCTAATTTACTTGAAGGATGAGAATAATAAGAACGACCTCCAGAAAAAGGGTCTTCCGCTTTTGCTAATAATTGGAGCATTAATTGATAAGGAGTGAAGCCCATTCCTAATAATAAAGCTTCGTCTCTATAATAAGGTGATACCCAATCTTCTTTGGATAATTGATAAGCCGTAGCTAATTGTATGGCTTCGTGGCCTCTAGAAGTACTGTGTACGTACTTGCAAATATTTCTGTTTTCTTCATAAATATCGGCCATTGATTTTGCCAGCATCATTTGAGTATATGCCTTGAGCAAAATCTCTTTTGAAATAATTTCTTTTGTTGTAAAGTCAGATTCCATAGAAAACAAATATAAGCATTCTCTCTTTTGATTGAAAATAAAAAACGCTAACTCGTAAAGTTAGCGTTTTCAATTATTTAGAAGGTTTTTAGCCCTCGAATTATTCTTTAATAAACTTGTGAGAGCTTACATTTTTGTCGGTCTTCACATTGATAATGTAAGTACCTTTTGGCAATTTGCTTACATCAATGGTTTGGAAACTTTTTGCTTCTGTTTTTAGAACAGATTTTCCTGATAAATCAAAAATATCAATTGTTTTAGCACCTTTTGGAATAAGTATATTAACAATATCTTTAGTTTTTGTAGGATAAACAGTTACTAATTTTTCTGCTGAAATTTCTGCAGTTCCTAGAGAAGATTCTTCTACACCTGTAATGATTAATGCATAATCTTGTGGTACATTTGCAGGAACCGGAGTAGCACCATTGTTAAGTGTTCCTTTGTTAGAAACTTCAATTCTGTAAGTTCTACCTGCTATAGGAGTTTCAAGAAGTACTTGTTCTACATTGTCTACAGTATTGTCACCTTTTCCTGCGTTATCCATAGGAGAAGCTACATTAAGTTTCCAAGGATAATATATCGTGTTTGTGGTAGTATCAATAATTCTTAGGTCTAAGTCATTTACTAGTCTAGAAGTTGTGTTACTTTGTAAGTCATTATCTGTAGTAAAGGGTACTGCGGCAGGATCAATCCAAGAAATGGTTGCTTTTAATGGTTCTCCAGCTTTAGCGGTAATTGTCTTGGTGAATTTTACTCCAGAAGTGAGTGTATTTCTTTGAAAATAAACCTTATTATTTTTTTTATCCATTACCAGTTGAGCTGCTTTTGTTGCATCTGCAAATCCCCAACCATACCAAACATCTGGTCCCGTATTTCCTGCTTCATTTGCCGTGTGAATGAGTAAAGCTTTCATTTCATCAGCGTTATATGTGAAAGAGGTGTTGCCTGTGATAACTCTATTAACTTCTGTTATTGCACCTGCGATACCAGAAATTACTGGAGCAGAATAAGAAGTTCCACTTCCTGCTTGATAACTATTGTAAGTGGTGTCATTACTGTAAGCTGCAACTACCATATTGGTGCCTACTGCTGAAATGTCTGGTTTTATTGCCCCATCTTTTCTTGGTCCTGCACTACTATAGCTTGATTTTATGACATCGAAAGGACTGGTGTAAAGGTTGTCAGCGCTTACTAATTGGTCGGTAGCTCCTACTACAATGATATTTTTCGCTAAAGATCCCCATCCAATGCAATTGTATCCTAAACTACAGTTTGGTTCCGGTATTACATCAGTTCCTGCAAAAGGTACATAACTGTTACTTGCAGTGCTCCATTTAAATTTAGGTTTTGATGTATCGTTGTTAGGATGAGTGCCATAATAGTTACCTGCGGATTTAATTACGATTTTATTAGGATTGTTATAGACAATTTTGTCAAAATTCGCATCTTGGGTATAGTAACTACCATTGTAGGTGTCTTGAGTATTTAAGTCATAATTTCCTACCCAATAAAAACCAATTTGTGGGTAGGTAGAACTTGTAGAACTTGCATAGGTCCATCCTAAATTAATTCCATAAGAATGGTTAGAAATGTTATTTCCGTATGTTTCTAATTTTTGATAATTAGTTCCTAAGTCAGTTGTCGCAAAAGCATAACTATTGATGGTTACGTCTGTTAAGACTCCTTTTGCTGCATTGGCTCCATAAGGTGGGCCAAAACTTCCCCAGCCAATAGCGCCAATAATTCCTGCAACACTTGTTGCATGGCTAGAGTAAGATGTTCCTAAGTTTTCTCCATCGATAATTCTCGGGATAACAACATTTCCACTAGCATCTGCCCCGAATTCTCTATGTTTTTCAAAAACTCTACCTCCGTCCATTACCATAATTGTCTGTCCAGTCCCTAAAATAGAGTTGAAATTAAGTCCCATTAAACTTCCGTCTTGTAGAGGAATGATATTAGCGCTTTTATTCGCTCTATAGTCATCGCTTTCTAAAAAAACAGGTATATTTCCAGCAAATCCTGCAAGTTTAGAACGCATTTCTTTTATTTGTTCTTTAGTGAACTTTCCTTTATTGTAGCTTAAGTATTTGTCAAGCTTTTTTTCGTTTTCAACTCTTTCTGTTGAGAATTTTTTTTGTAATTCATTGTTTTTTTGACCAAAAACAAAATTAAGAGCAGATATACTCAATAAAAATATAAATGTTTTTTTCATATCAAATTAATTTTCAACAAATATAAAAAAAGACGCGCTATCTGTGTTGAGAAAATAGAAAATATTAAATAAATTCATTAAATTTTAATTTTTTTTCGATTAAATTTGAACAAATTTTCTAAAGAATGTACTTGATTTTTGATACGGAAACTACTGGTTTACCCCAAAATTTTAACGCACCCATCACAGATTCAGACAATTGGCCCAGAATGGTGCAGATTGCGTGGCAATTGCATGATGACGAAGGTAAATTAATTGAAAATCAGGATTATATCGTTAAGCCTGAAGGGTATGATATTCCTTTTAACGCGACCAGAATTCACGGTATTTCTACCAAAATGGCCAAAGAAGAAGGAAAGGATTTGGCATGGGTTTTAGAAGAATTTAAAAAAGCATTAGAGAAAACAAAAGTTGGTGTTGGTCACAACATTGATTTTGATTATAAAATAGTTGGCGCAGAGTTTTTTAGAAAAGAAATCGAAAATAGCCTTCAAGAAATTCCCAAAGCTGATACGATGGAATTGGGAACTGATTTTTGTGCATTGCCAGGAGGAAGAGGAGGAAGGTTTAAATCACCAAAACTAGGTGAACTTTTCGAAAAATTATATGGTTACCAGTTCGATGAAGCGCACAATGCAGCTGCAGACGTAAATGCGACGGCGCAGATTTTCTTCGAAATGGC
Organism: uncultured Cloacibacterium sp.; assembly: GCA_964530915.1. GTDB lineage: Bacteria > Bacteroidota > Bacteroidia > Flavobacteriales > Weeksellaceae > Cloacibacterium. The sequence goes on from CAZHCK010000050.1 coordinate 9,503, forward strand.
GAGACAACGCATTATTCCTGCAGAAAAAATGCTATGGACAGATGCTCAGTTTCAGCAATTTCAGAAAATTTGGAGTGAACCGATTAAACCTTTTGATATTGTTATTAGAAGACAGGTTGCAGATTCTAAGAAAAAGAAATCTAACGTTGATTTTGGTGATACCAAAGAAGTAGAAATTGGTGATTATTTCCATTTTCATAACCATACCATTTATTCCACACTTGCTGCTACTTCTCATTTTAATGAACTGATAAAAGTAGCTGCCGAAAACGATTTCAAGGCAGTTGGAATGGTCGATTTAGGGAATTTGATGGGCGCTTTCAAGTTTGTTTCCGAAGTTGAAAAATATAACGGCGACCTCAAAAAAAAGAAGGCAGAAGCCGAAGAAAAAGGAGAAGAGTTTACCAAAACTCCTTTGGTTCCTATTCTAGGTTGTGAATTTTATATTTCAGAAAGACCAGAGCAGAAACAATTTACCAAAGATGATCCAGACAGAAGAACGAATATGGTTCTTTTGGCGAAAAATTTTCAAGGATATAAAAACCTCGCAAAACTATCGAGTTTAGGTTATACCAACGGTTATTATGCTGGTGTACCAAGGATTTCTAAGAAACAAATTGCCGAATATAAAGAAAATCTTATCGCTATTACAGCGGGTATTTATGGAGATGTTCCGAATGCCATTTTGAATTTCGGGGAACAAAAAGGAGAGGAAGTTTTTCTTTGGTGGAAAGAACAGTTTGGGGATGATTTCTATGTGCAAATTCAGAATCATGACATTGAAGAAGAAGAGCACTTAAACGAAGTTTTATTAGAATTAGCCGATAAACATGATGTGAAAATTTTAGCACAGAATGAAACTTTTTATACCAAAAAAGAAGATGCTAAAATTCAGGATATTATTACCTGTATCAAAGACGGAGAAAGGGTTTCTACGCCAATTGGTAAAGGTTTTGGGAAGCGAAAAGGTTTGGCTAATGACCATTATTTTGTGCAAAATTCAGAAGAGTTGAAGCGAACTTTTCGTCAGTTTCCAGATGCTTTTGAAGCGTACACAGACTTTTTACAAAAATTTGAACCTTATACTTTAAAAAGAGACGTTCTGCTTCCGAAATTTGATATTCCAGAAGAATTTCAAAGTGAAGAAGATCAAAAAGACGGCGGAAAACGTGGCGAAAATGCCTATTTAAGACATCTTACTTACGAAGGCGCAAAGAAAAAATACGAAGAAATTACCGATGAAATCAGAGAAAGATTAGATTTCGAACTAGAAGTTATTGCGAATACAGGTTATCCTGGTTACTTTTTGATTGTTCAGGATTTCTGTAACGAAGCCAGAAAAATGGGGGTTTCAGTTGGTCCTGGTCGTGGTTCTGCAGCGGGTTCTGCGGTTGCATATTGCATCGGAATTACCAATGTAGATCCGATTAAATACGATTTACTTTTTGAGCGTTTCTTAAATCCTGAACGTATTTCGATGCCCGATATTGATATCGATTTTGATGATGAAGGAAGAGATGCGATTATAAAATGGGTTATTGAAAAGTACGGACAAATGAATGTGGCGCAGATTATTACTTACTCGGTTTTGGGAGGAAAATCCGCGATTAAAGATGCAGGAAGAGTTTTGGATGTTTCGATTCCTGATACCAATGCAATTGCCAAATTAATTCCTGAAACTCCGGGAATGAACATTGCAAAAGCACTCAATAAACCAGAAAAATTAAAACCAGAAGATAAACCTTTAGCCGAAGAAATGAAGGCGATTTTGGCCAATCCTAATGATTCTAGACATCAGGTTTTGGCTTCGGCGCAGAAAATGGAAGGTTGCATCAGAAATACAGGAATTCACGCTTGTGGTGTGATTATTACTCCAGAAGATATTTCGAATTTGGTTCCGATTTCTATTGCGGCAAAAGATGCAGGAATTTTGGTTTCTCAGTTTGATAACTCTGTTGCAGAAAGTGCTGGTTTGTTGAAAATGGACTTTTTAGGGTTAAGAACTTTAACCATTATCAAAGATGCGATAAAACTCATCAAACAACGTCACGGAATTGAAATCAATACCGATGAAATTCCACTTGATGATAAAAAAACTTACGAACTTTTCAAAGAAGGAAGAACGATTGGGATTTTCCAGTATGAAAGTGCAGGAATGCAAAAATATATGCGTGAACTAAAACCTACGGTTTTCGCGGATTTAATTGCGATGAACGCTTTGTACAGACCTGGTCCTATTAAATACATCCCGAATTTCATCAACAGAAAACACGGTTTAGAAGAAATTGTTTATGATTTGCCAGAAACCGAAGAATATCTAAAAGAAACCTACGGAATTACGGTTTATCAGGAACAGGTAATGTTGCTTTCGCAGAAATTAGCCAATTTCACGAAAGGTGAAGCCGATACTTTGAGAAAAGCAATGGGTAAGAAACAGAAAGATGTTCTGGATAAAATGTACCCGAAATTTCTAGAAGGTGGCAAAAAAAATAATCTAGACGAAGAAAAACTCAATAAAATTTGGAAAGACTGGGAAGCGTTTGCAGAATATGCATTTAATAAATCTCACTCTACTTGTTATGCCTTAATTGCGTATCACACTGCTTATCTAAAAGCCAATTATCCTGCGGAATATATGGCAAGTGTGATGAGTAATAACATCAACAATACCAAGCAAATTACGCTTTTTATGGAAGATTGTAGAACGATTGGGGTTGATGTTTTAGGGCCAGATGTTAATGAGTCTCAGTTCCAGTTTGCAGTGAACGAAAAAGGACAAATCAGATTTGGTTTGGGAGCGATTAAAGGAATGGGAGAAGCGCCTTCTGAAGCCATTTATTTGGAAAGACAAAACGGAAGATTCAAAGATATTTATGATTTTTTTGAAAGAATGCCTTCTTCTCAAGTCAATAAAAGAGTGGTGGAAAGTTTGGTGATTGCAGGAGCTTTTGACGAATTAGATTCTTATCACAGAGCGCAATATTTTGATGTGGACAATGCAGGAAGAACCAATATTGAGAAGCTTTTGCGTTACGGACAATCCTTCCAAGACAATAAAAACTCAGTTGAAAATTCACTTTTTGCAGATTTTGCAGATGAGGTTCAGATTGAAAGACCGAAACTTTTACCTTGTGCTGAATGGCAAAATATGCATAAACTCAATCGTGAGAAGGAAATCATCGGGTTCTATCTTTCGGCGCATCCTTTAGATGAATATAAGTTTCAGTATAAATTTATCAACGGAGAATTTTCTAAAAATTTCGTTTTAGAAGATAATAAAAAAGAAGAAATTGCTCCTAATGATTTGTCTGCCAAAATTTTAGATGAGGAAACAGACGATGATGAAGTGATGGATTTAAGTTTAGAAGTTTCAGAAGATGAAGAATTAGTAGAAGAATCTTCTGCGAAAAAAGCTGAACCAAAAGGAAATTTCAATTTCTTGAATTTAGATGAAATTGATGCCTTCAAAGAGCAATTATTTCCTGCAGGAAGTCTTTTTGAACCAGCAAAAGATTGGAAAGAAAGACAAAAGCAGTTCGAAAATGCTAGAGAATACACGGTTTCTGGCTTGATTACCGAAATGATTTTGCGAGATGGAAAAAATTCTGGTGAAAAGATTTGTTTCTTGACTTTAGAAGATTACACGGGAAGTTATAGTTTCAGATTAGGGGATAGAGATTATATGAAAATGCGTGAAAAAATTGCAAAAGACCGATTTGTGATTGTAAAAATGAAGTTCACGCAAGGAAGTGAAGGTAGAGTTTTCACCAATGTTACCGATATTATGGATTTGAAAGAAGCTTTCGAAAAGTATGCTAAATCGCTGTCACTGATTATTCCTGTAAATGAACTGAATAAAACCGATATAGAATTTTTCAAAACGCAATTGTTAGCAGAAAAAGGAGAACATAAGCTGAATGTTTTTCTCCAGAATCCTTTAGACAATACTTTTGTGGAAGCGAGAGCCTTGCATCAAACGATTAATATTAATAATCAATTGCTTGAAAAAATTCATGAATTTGGAAAATTTGAAATTTATTTAAACTAACATAAAGCCGAGATTTTGTCTCGGTTTTTTTAATTAGAAAAAGTGATTTTTAAACATAAATGTTTCGAGGAAAAAATCTTAATGAAGTGTTAAATTTATATACGTATTTTGTATGATTTTAAGGTTTTGTGAGGGTTTTCGTTTTTTTAGTTGGTTATTTAAATATAAATTTGACCAAACATAAAAACACAAAATGATGACTCGTATTTTTCTTTTTGAAGAACAACAGCTTTTTAATGAAGCCTTGCAGTTTTTTATTAATTCACAGCCAAATTATAGTGTTGTAGGTTCTCATAATGATGAAGGTTCTTTACTAGAGTGTCTTTATGGAGTAAATGCTGACATTATTTTATTTGGTATTAGTATGATGAGTTCTAATTCTCACTTTATGATAGAACAAATTAAAAATGAATTTAAAAATCTTAAAATTATTGTTCTAAATGATGGTTTAGATATTAAAGAGATTAGAAGACTCTATAAAAGTGGGGTGCATGGTTTCTTAGAAAAAAAATCTCATAATGGGGAACTTCTTAATTCTATAGATTCTGTGATGAGTGGTAAAATATATTTAGATGTAAAAATAAGAGAGCGTTTTTTTTCAGAATATTTTGATAATAGCCCATGTAAAAATTCGGTAAAAATGGTTCAAGGTTTACTAACAATTAGAGAAAAAGATGTTATGAGACTTATTTGTGAAGGTTATAATAGTAAAGAAATTGCAGAAGAGTTATTTATAAGTATAAATACTGTAGAAACTCATCGAAAAAAAATTATTCAGAAATTTAATGTGAAAAATTCAATTGGTATTGTAAGATTTGCAATGCAGAATAATATGATTTAGAAACACACTCACTCTATATATAAAAGCCTTTCTGTCACATGATAGAAAGGCTTTTTTTATTGAGTTTATTGCCAGTCTGGCATTTCTGCATTAGTAAACAATGTAGTTCTTTGTAAATTCTGAAGAGACAAGTCTAGTGATATTTTTTGTATATTTTTTGTTGAAATACCATCATTAGAAGTGTTGGTGAAGATTATTTCTGCATTATTAGGAGAGAATCTAGGATCTAAATCATTGGTTCCTAATGTTTTTTTGCTTAAATCAGACAAATCTGTAAGGGTAGTTGTAGTAAATTCATATAAGAAAATTCTAGTGTCTAGTTGTCTATAACTGGAATCTTGATAATTAGAAACATCTTGACAGAAAATGAATTTTTTTCCATCTACCGAAAAGTTTATTCCGCCTACTGCACCTACACTATTATTTACTATGGTTGTCAACACATTTCCTACCATATCTAAGATTCTAATATTAGAATTGTAGCCATTAATATTGTTAGTTTTAACTGCAATTTTAGCCTCGTCATAGCTCCAATCGCATTCAGTAATGAATTCTCCTGGAGGTGCTGTGTAAATTAAAGTGGTTCCCGTTCCATCTTTATTTATTTTATACAATTTGTCAAAACTACCATAGATTAATTGGGTTCCACCTTGGTTCCAAGAGTAGTCTAATTCTTTAGAATTAAATCCTCCTATAGGAATTTTAGTTACTTGAAATTCTGCAGAACCATCTGGTTTGCTTGTAAATATATGGATATCTCCTGCAACGGATTTGAGATAAGCGATTAAGTTAGCACTATTGTTTTTTCTTGGTCTCCATGCATTTTCTTTTAAAGTAAAAAGATTGTTGTTTTCTAAGTTATTAGAAACTAAAGTAAGTTTTCCATTGTTATTTTGTACATAATGGAGCCTATTTAAAGGAGAATTAGAGGTGGTGAATTTATTACTAACGCTATAAACTGGGGTGTTTACTCCATCATTTACAATAACTTGCCAAAAATATGTGGTTCCGTATTTTAGATTTTTAACTTCGTAATTTTTTTCTTTAATATCATTGATTTCAATTACATCTGTATTGCTGCTATTCTTTAAAATAAGTGTGTATTTCAAAATATCTTTGGTGTCAGGATCTGAGCTGTTCCATGAAAAGTTAATACTTAAAGGTTGATCTACCGCATTATTAGCAGGAGTAATTAAATCAGGAATAGCAGGTGATGAATTGAGGGTTTTGTCATCTAATAATTCTATTGCCACAGAAGATATTTGCCCTTCAGTTTTTATAGAAATCCCCATTGCTTTTGTAACGTAACCATCAGCTTCTGCTTTTAATGAATAATCTCCAAGTGGAATATCTTTAATTTCAAAGGTTCCACTAGCATCCGTAGTCACTGCTTCTGTAGTGGGAGAAGTGGTGATTCTAACATTAGAAAGCGGAGTTCCTGATTCTTTTGCCGTTACTACACCTCTTAGTGTGGCTGTTTTAGTCTTAGAAATTAAATCTTCTCTACAAGAAAATAAACTAAATAAAGCAACCAGAATTATGGTTAATTTTAAGAAATTTTTCATAATTATTATTTTTTTCTGAAGTGATAGGAGATTCCTAGTCCAAATCGTAAAGCTCTGTCATTTAAGTCTCCATTTATTTTAGTATCCCAATCATCATCAAAACCTAAATCATATTGTGACTGTAATCTTATAGAGAAATCTTTTAAGAAATATTCAAAACCTCCACCTAATTGATACTTAAATTTCATTGGTTCTCTATTAACTATAAAACCTCCTCCTGCAAAAAGAAATGGTGAGAATTTATTGGCAGGAAGCATTAGATATTCTAAATTTAGGTCAGTAGCTTGATATCTGCGTCTTACGATTTCTTTGTTTTCCAAGGTTATAAAAGCAGAAGAAAGATTTATGTTCCAAAATCTATTAAAATTATATCTTATGCCAAATCGTAGACCGGGAGTAGTAGTGGGAGATTCATAATCTCCTTGAAGAGTATTTGCTTCTGCCATTCCAATGATAGAGTAGTGTTTTCCTTTTACATCATAATATTTAGCTTTGTTTGCTAAAAAATCCACTTGTTTTTGTTCTTCTTTAATCGCGTTGATTGCCGCATCTGTTTCTTTTATGGAATTAGGGTCTGGCTCCCATATTTTGTCTTGAATTCCTTCGATGATGAGTGCTTGTACTGCTTTTTCAATAGCTTCTTTTACTGCAATTTGTACGGGTTCGTTTTGGGTGATTCCTACTTCTGATTCTAGAAGTTTCTCTGTGTCTACGTATTTAAAAATACTTCCGTTTAAAGTGGTAGAGAGTATAGTTTTATCTACATACACAGATTTTAAAACTTTTCCATTCATGGTAGAAACCGCTCTTAGGTAAACAGATATTCTATCTTGTCTGTATTGTGTAGAGGCGCCTATCCCAAAGTATCTGGCGCCTAATCCTCCAGTTAAAACATTGGTGTCATAAGAGATTACACCGCCCTCTAACAAAACACCCGCAAAGAGTAATGGAGGCAACTGTTGGTTGCTATTGTTTTTATTATTTTGGCTATACTCTTGTTTTGTAGTTCTTATGATTTGTCTTTCGTTTAATAAATTGGCTACATTTTCTCTTTCTATAGGGATAAACCAATTACTGTCTTCTAGAACTTTTATAAGAATAGAAGTTATTCCCTGAGGAATTGCTGTACTAAAACTGCTACCGTTTTCTGTAGGTTTGTATTGGCCAGTTTGGTCTCTGAATTTATAAACTCCTACCACAATTTTTTCTTTTGGAGGTGGTAATTTTTTAATTGGAAATTGCAGATTAGTTTTTTCTCCTAGCTTTGGATCAGATTTACCATCGGGTATTTTAAGTAAAGTGGCACAACTTGTAATAAAAGCTGTGGCAATTAAAAATAAAAATTGATGTGTCCATTTCATATTATTGAGGTATAAAGATTTGTGATTGTTCACCAGTAGTTGTATTTAGGATATTAATGTACAAACCACCAGAACCATTGGTAATCTCAATATAAAGTGAACCGAAATTGTAAACGCCAGGTTTTAAATCTCCTGTGCCAAATTGTTCTTGGAAAATTTTTTGAGATAATTGGCTTAATAATTGACGGTTAAGAGATTCTGTAAAATTATCTAAACTATTGATATTAAAATCACGTAAAGCGTTATCATTATTATCAAACTGATTTTGAGCATTAGCAGAACTTAGTAACATTTGATAATTAAATGTTTCTCCTCCGAAATTAGGGTTTAAAGGTTTATAGACAAACTGTTGAGCATTATTTTCGGCAAATGCTAAAAGAAAACATAAGGCGATAATTTTTTTCATTTTGTTTAATTTTTAGTAGGAAAATTCTTTTTTGAAATTTTGGTCATTGGCAAAAAGCTCATCAAGTATATTGATTGTAAAATTTACTTGATTCTCTAAAAACTCTTCAGATGGATTTACCAAAAATTGATTGATTAATCTATCTTCTACAAAAATTTGAATTTGGGTATTTCTTGCAAAAGTAGGAAGCTCTATAATGGAGATTGTCTTATTGTATTTTTTATTCATTTGATTGATTTTTATGTAGAAATTATCATAAAAATCTTTTCCCGCTCTTGTTTTAGTTTCGTCTATTGTAAGATTTTGTAAAAATATTTTCGGGTCGCTGCTATCGAGTTCTAAAGTTTTTTTTTTACATTAAACATTAGGCTGTCTTTGCTAATTAAAGCTTTGCTGTTTTCATCTTTTAGGTAAAGATAGCATTTCAGTTCATCACTGGGATCAATATTGATGGTTGTTTCAGATAGTTTTTTTGTGCTTTTAGGGGGGATAGAGAATTTTCCGCTTTGTTTGTTAGATGAAATATTCCCTTGTTTATTTTTTCTAATACCGATAAATAAATATTCTAACTCTTTATGAAGTTCAGAATTATTGATGGCTACATTTTCTATTTTGATGAAATTATTTATTTCTTCATGATTTATTTTTGCTTCTATATTTTCTTGAGC